>CAXQKF010000106.1:0-2118 GCA_964224285.1 Donghicola sp.
TCAGAGCGGTCTTCAGACCCAAACGCGCCGTCCCGCAGGCAATGTTCGTCGGGCTCCCGCCAATGTACTTCTCGAAAGACCCCATGTCCTCCAAACGCCCACCAACCTGAGCCCCGTACAAATCAACTCCCGCACGCCCGATCGTTATCACATCCAAATCACGCATCCCAAATTCCTCCATGCACCAAGACTTCAGCTTGGTAAAAATACCCAGGGGGTGAATTGGCCCAAAAGGGCCAAGAGGGGGCAGAGCCCCCTACCCCGATCAAAGCGAAGCTTTGATAAACCCGATGCTCTCTGCCAATGCCGCCTGACCATCGGCCAACGCGTGAACCTCTTCTGCAAAAGGTTCAAAGCTGAAGGGGCCGTCATAGCCTGCCGCCAAAAGCGCCTTGATCTGGGGGATGTTTTCCAGACGGTCCGCGCCATCGACCAGCACCCGATGGGCGTCCAGCATGTCATCGACCGCCACATCCGCATCAACCACGCCCGAGATATGCACAAGGCCGGTCCATTCGGGAAAGAACTCGGTCTCGCCCGCCAGATGGTGGTGGAAGGTGTCGTGCATCAGTTTGTAGGTGCCTTCGCCGCCAGCGGCCTTGATGGCCTCGATCGCGACCGATTTCTTGCGCATGGAGGAAATCGGAAAGCCCAGAGGCTCGACCAGACCGGTCAGGCCGCGCGCATCCAGAATGGGCTTCATTGCTTTCAGGCTTGCTACCAGATCGTCAAACGAAACCTCGGTGCCGTCGTTCAGCGGACACATGACCAGCGCCTTGGCGCCACAGGCGGCGGCGTAGTCGGCCATCGCCTCGGCGCGGGCGGGAAGATCGCCGGACCAGACGTTGAACGGGTAAAGCGCGTTGATCGACAGGATCGTGACACCTGCGGCTTCGGCGGCTGCCTTGACCTCTTCGGGCGTGCGGGTGCCGACAACATCGGGAATGTCGTTGCGGATTTCGACCTTCGAGCATCCCAGCGCCTTGGTCATCGCAAAGAACTCTTCTAGCGACTTCTTCGGTGTGCAGATGTGGTTGATTGCAAAGTCCATGGGAGGCCTCAGTTATAAAGCGCCGGACGGGCGGGGTAGGAAATCTCGACCAAGGTGCCTTCGTCCTCTTGCGCGGTCACGCAAGCGTCCGAGGTCACAGCTGCCATATAGCCATCCCAGGACGAGGGGCCTGAGGCGGTGCCAGCGGTGGCGGCCTTGATAAAGTCAGTCAGGTCCACGTCATAGCTGTCCACAAAGCGATCCGTCCAATCGGTCAGGATTTCGTTTTGCAGGGTTGCGTTCAGGCGCTTGGTGATGGCGACGGGTTCGGGCAGCGATGCGATGCCCTCTTCGCCGACGACCTGACACTGGATGTCATAGCCGTATTTGCAGTTCACATAGATCTCGGTGTTGATCACGGTGCCCTTGGCCGTCTTCAGGGTCAC
The DNA here is from genome assembly GCA_964224285.1 of Donghicola sp. Classification (GTDB taxonomy): domain Bacteria; phylum Pseudomonadota; class Alphaproteobacteria; order Rhodobacterales; family Rhodobacteraceae; genus Donghicola. The sequence continues at coordinate 1,438 of CAXQKF010000106.1, forward strand.
GATCTGCGGGTCGCGCAGCTTCGCGTGGCTGGCGGCGCAGGTGCGCGGGAAGGTCACACGGGCCGAGACATAGTCATCATCCAGCAGCCAACGGAACACGTCGATCTCGTGGATCAGGGTGTCGTGGATCGCCATCGGCGTCACGTATTGTTCGGGCACCGTGGGGTTGCGGTGCGCCGCATGCACCATGATCGGTGCGCCAATCTGGCTGTCGACCACCTTTTTCAGGGCCACATATCCCGTGTCATAGCGGCGCATGAAACCGACCTGCACCAGACGGCCGCCGTGGGCGACCTCGGCGTCAACGATGCGCTTTGCCCCTTCGGCCGTGGTGGCCAGCGGCTTTTCGCAGAAGCAAGGCTTACCGGCGGCAATCGAGGCTAGCACATATTCCTCATGGGTTGCGCCCCACGAGCAGACCAGCACCGCATCCACAGTATCGCTGGCGATAAGGTCTTGGCCAGTCTCGAACACCTGCGCGTCGGGGCAGAGGTCCGCTTGGACCGCAAGGGCGCTGTCCAGAGTGACGTCCGACAGGGCTGTGACTTCGGCACCGGCCAGCACCTGCTGGATGCGACGGGTGTGGTCGCGGCCAATCATGCCGGTTCCGATTACACCGATTTTGAGTGTCATTTGGTGCATTCCTTATTTGAAATATTTGTCGACGTAGCGCTGCATTTC
>CAXQKF010000107.1:0-19095 GCA_964224285.1 Donghicola sp.
GACCTCGCCGTTCTGGGAAACGGTAGGCACCCCATCAGGGCGCAGAGCAATCGTCCACAGACGCCCCCCATCCCCCGTAATCTCGAGCGTGCCAGCCTGCTGAACAACAACCTCGCGGGTCTGCACAGGTTCCTCGGCGGCGGTCATCACCTGCTCTAGCGGGGCGCCGCTGATCGTCTCTTCGACCGCCAGACCCTCGCCCCCGTACAGGCGCACGGTCACACGGCTGCCCTGCATCAATTCCAGATCACCGGCAGGCAGATCATTCAAATACAGCGCCGGTTGCCGCGTATGGGCAGGCGGTTCAACCCAGCCCTCCCAAGACGGCCCCGCAGCCTGCGCAGCCCCCGCGCCAGCCCCGTCGGACGCACCCATCTGCCCGAACGACCCGAACAAAAGGCCCATCGCCACAGCCACAATCGCCACATAGCGCAGCGCATAAGGATCACGTTTGGTCTGACTCAACGCAGGGCCAACCGCCTTGGCGGCCTCGACCCGCTTGGCCATGCGCACCAGATGGGCCCGCCACAGAGCCTCTGACGCAGGGTCCCCGTCGCCAACAGCGGGACGGTCCCGCAGCGCTGCGATCGGGCGGCCCGCCAGAGTCGCATCCAGCCGCCGCAGCGCATCCTCGCGCGATGGCACACGAAACGCCCGCACCCCGCGCACCAGAAAAACAGCTGCCACCGCCGCGAAAACGCCAATGCACATCACTGCCGCCCGAACAGGCATGGCCGCGAAAACACCCAGCATCATCAGCCCCGCAAACGCAAAAAGCACCGACCAGACGCGCCAGAAGGCATGCGTCAAACGCTCTGCCCACAGGCCCGCCCAGGTCAGTGCCAGCGGTCTACGAATGGATTTCGGAAGCTGCTCTTGCGCTGCCATGCACCTCGCCCGGAAATTCATGCTCCGGGCGACATGCCTCAGAGCCACTCGGGAATGGTATCGCGGTTTATGATTTCGTCAAAGCTTGGCCGCGGACGAATGACAGCGAATTGATCATCCTTCACCAGAACCTCGGGGATCAGCGGCCGCGTGTTGTATTCGCTCGACATCACCGCGCCATACGCGCCCGCGCTGCGGAACGCGACCAGATCGCCCTCGGCCAATTTCGGCATCATCCGCCCCTTGGCAAAGGTATCCCCCGATTCGCAGACCGGCCCCACGATGTCATAAGGCTGCTGCTCTGCACCCGGCTCGGCCTCTTTGACCGGAACAATATCGTGGTGCGCGCTGTACATCGCCGGACGGATCAAGTCGTTCATCGCCGCGTCAATGATCATGAATTCGCGGCCTTCGCCCTCTTTCAGATAGATGATCTTGCTGGCCAGAATGCCCGCATTGCCCGCGATCAGACGACCCGGTTCAATCTCGATCTCGCATCCCAGATGACCCAGTTCTTCCTTGATCATCGCGCCGTATTCCACCGGCAGCGGCGGCGCAGAGTTCCCGCGCTCATAAGGAATGCCCAGACCGCCCCCCAGATCGAGGCGCGAAATCTCGTGACCATCCGCGCGCAGGGTCTCGGTCAGTTCCGCCACCTTGCGATAGGCCAGTCGGAAGGGCTCCAGATCGGTCAACTGGCTGCCGATATGCACGTCGATGCCGATGACCTTCAGGCCCTTCATCGACGCCGCTTCGGCATACACCTCACGCGCCTTGGCGATCGGGATGCCGAACTTGTTCTCGGATTTGCCGGTGGCGATCTTCTCGTGGGTCTTGGCGTCCACATCAGGGTTCACCCGCACGGTGATCGGCGCCACAACGCCCAAAGACTGCGCCACACGGTCAATCGCCCGCATCTCGGGCTCTGATTCCACGTTGAACTGGCGAATACCGCCGGTCAGCGCCGCGCGGAGTTCCTCGTCGGTCTTGCCCACACCGGAAAACACGATCCGGTCCCCGGGCACACCCGCCGCCTTGGCCCGCGCATATTCACCGCCCGAGACCACGTCCATGCCCGCGCCCAACGCCGCCAAAGTCTTCAGGATCGCCTGATTGCTGGCCGCCTTCATCGCGTAGCACACCAGATGGTCCATCCCGTTCAACGCCTCGTCGAACAGCCTGAAGTGCCGCTCCAGCGTCGCGGTCGAGTAGATGTAAACGGGCGAGCCAACCGCCGCGACGATTTCGGAAACCGGCACGTCCTCGGCAAAAAGTGCGCCATCGCGGTACAGGAAATGATCCATGGGCCAGCCTCCTTTGCGGCGTTTCATTGCGCCGCCTTTTAGGCACAGCCGCCGGACGAAGCAATCACAGCCGCGCAAAAGCCCCTAGATATTTGCTTTATTTCCGGTCTTTTCCTGATAGGCGCGCCAATCGGCCATCAGCTTCTCGCGCCGGATCGGGTAGCGCGCATCCAGCACGTCAATCGCCTCGATCTGCGAGACCGCGAAATGTCGGAACCCGTCGCGCAACTCGCACCACGCCACCAGAACCCGCACTTCCTCGGCATGGGCCATGACCAGAGGCCAGATCATCCGCGAAGTCACATTGCCCTTGTTGTCCCGATAGCGCATCCGGACAATGTTCCGCCCCCGCAGGGCCTGCCGCAGCATCCCGCTGTCAAACACCGGCAATTTGGCTGGAACCTTGCCGCTATCCATGATCACAGGACGCAGTTCGGGGGGCATCTGCTTGCTCAGCTTCACCAGCAAAGACCGCGCTGCCGCCGCCACCGACGCATCCCCATGGTCCACGGCCCAAGCCGCCCCCATCAACGCGGCCTCCAGCTCGTCCTCGGTCAGATGAAGCCCGTGGGCCCGCCGGTCCCGCACCAACCGGAATCCGGCCTCCACATCCCCTTCGACCGGAAAATTCCGGCGCATCAGAACGCGCAGATCCTCGGACATCACATGGGCAGGCACACCGACAGCCTCCGCCAACGCATCCACCCCGACGGGATGGCTTTGCGCCTGCAGCACCTTCATTGTCCGGACCAAGCGGTCTTTCTGTAGCATGGCGATGTCCTCTTGCCCTTCACCTTGCCACGCCCGAACGCTCCGGAACATTCAGCCATTCGACGACCGGCCCTGTCCGTCCGGCCCCTCCGCACCCCCAGCGGATACCGAAAACGCCAAAAGCGGGCCGCCATTCCGCGCACCCGCTTCCTCTTTCTTGGCATAAATACCCGAAAATCCGACGGTTCAGTCGATCGGCCGGCTCCGGAAATAAAGATACAGCGGCAACCCGCAGCTGACCCCGATGCAGAACGTCGCCGGAATCGCGATCAGCGAAATCCAGTTCCGCCGCACCCAGACCTCGGCCAGAATCCAGACCGTCAGGGCAATGGCAGAGATCGTCAGATCCCACACCAGCCCGCTCGAGGCCGCATTCACATGCCACGCATCGATCATCGGCCCCATCGCAAACCCGTTCTCCCAGAACCAGGTCAGGAAATACGCCATGGGGTGCACAGCCCCCCACAGCGCCAAAGCCAGATAAACAACGCGAAGCGGCGTCATCCGCTGATTCCCATCTCGGCAGAGCCCGTGACAGACACGCCGAACATCGGATCGCCCTTCTGCGGACGCTCGGGGGCGCCGTCCGCCCCGCAGGCTGCCAGCAACGCCATCAGTGCCAGTGCGGCAACGGTTTTCATCCCAGAACCTCTTTCCAACGCGCCACCTGCGCGCGGACCTGTTCCGGCGCGGTGCCCCCATAGGACATGCGCGACGCGACCGAGTTGTCCACCCCGAGCACACCGAAAACTTCTTCGGTGATCGCATCGTGCACCGATTTCATGTCGTCCAGCGACAGATCAGGCAGATCGCAATTCTTCGACTCGGCCAGCGCGACCAGCGAACCGGTCACGTGGTGGGCATCGCGGAACGGCATGTCCAGCACGCGCACCAGCCAGTCCGCCAGATCGGTCGCGGTCGAGAACCCGCTGCCCGCCGCCGCCGCCAGCTGGGGACGGTTCGCGCTCATGTCCTTGACCATGCCCTCCATCGCGGCCAGCGCGATCATCAGGTTGTCGGCGGCGTCAAACACCTGCTCTTTGTCTTCCTGCATGTCCTTGGAATAGGCCAGCGGCAGACCCTTCATCACCATCATCAGCGCGACGTTCGCACCGAAAATCCGGCCGATCTTGGCGCGGATCAGTTCGGCCGCATCGGGGTTCTTCTTCTGCGGCATGATCGACGAGCCGGTCGAGAACCGGTCAGACAACGTAACAAACCGGAACTGCGCCGAGGACCAGATCACCAACTCTTCGGCAAAACGGCTCAGGTGCATCGCACAAATGCTGGCCGCGCCCAGAAACTCCAGCGCGAAATCCCGCGCCGACACCGCATCCAGAGAGTTCCCCATCGGGCGGTCAAAACCAAGCGCCTCGGCAGTCATGTGACGATCAATCGGAAAGGACGTCCCCGCCAGCGCCGCCGCACCAAGGGGGCTTTCGTTCATGCGTACGCGCGCATCCTTGAACCGGCTCAGGTCGCGGCTGAACATTTCCACATAGGCCATCATGTGGTGGCCCCAAGTCACCGGCTGCGCGGTCTGCAAGTGCGTGAACCCGGGCATCACCCAGTCCGCGCCCGCCTCGGCCTGAACCAAGAGCGCACGGATCAGCGCCTCGACCCCGCCAATCGCGGCGTCGATCTGGTCACGCACCCACAGGCGGAAATCGGTCGCCACCTGATCATTCCGCGACCGCGCGGTGTGCAGACGACCCGCAGGCTCGCCGACGATTTCCTTCAGACGGGACTCCACATTCATGTGGATATCCTCGAGCGCGGTCGAAAACTGGAAAGAACCGCTTTCAATCTCTGACAACACCGTGAGCAGGCCTTCACGAATGGCCTCTGCATCGCTATCCCTCAGAATGCCCTGAGCAGCCAGCATGGCCGCATGGGCCCGAGAGCCTGCGATGTCTTGTGCGGCCAACCGCTTGTCGAACCCGATCGAGGCATTAATTGCCTCCATGATCGCGTCCGGCCCAGCGGCAAAGCGGCCGCCCCACATTGCGTTCGAGGAAGAGTCTGACATGTCGTGCCCCCGGAGGTCTTGATGCGCCTTGTAAAGTCCCTGTTGCTCTATACTGCCATGTGTCTGGTTGCAAATAGCCCTGCGTTCGCCGCCGATACCGCCGCACTAGAGGCCCTACGGGACGGCGACATGAAAAAGCTGTCCTTCCACAGCGAACCCAAGCGCGTGTCCGATCTGGAATTCAGCGGCCCCGACGGCGCCATGCGCCTGACCGATTTCGACGACCAGATCGTTCTGGTGAACTTCTGGGCCACTTGGTGCGCGCCCTGCCGCAAGGAAATGCCCATGTTGTCAGAGCTCCAAACCGAACTCGGCGGCGATAAATTCCAGGTCGTGACCCTGGCCACCGGACGCAACTCGCCCGAGGGCATCGCCAAGTTCTTTGGCGAAATCGAGGTGGACAACCTGCCCCACTACATGGACCACCGCCAAGCCATCGCCCGCGACATGGGCGTACTGGGCCTGCCGGTCACGCTGATCCTGAACCGCGACGGTCAGGAAATCGCGCGCCTGATGGGCGATGCCGACTGGGCCAGCGACAGCGCCAAACAGATCCTGCAGACCCTAATCGACGAACCGGCCAGTTAACGCGCCGCCCAGTCGCAGCATGCTTCGTGGTCGTCGACCATCCCGACCGCCTGCATGAACGCATAGACCGTGGTTGGCCCCACGAACTTGAAACCCTTTTTCTTCAGTGCCTTGGACAAAGCTACCGAAATCTCGGTCTGTCCAGGCACGTCCGCCAGAGTCGCGGGCTTGGGCTTCATCGGGACGCCATCGACGAATGACCAGACAAAGTCGGAAAAGCCCTCTGCCTCTTCTACAGCGATCCACGCCCGCGCGTTGCTGATCGTTGCGGTGATCTTGCCCCGATGGCGCACAACGCGCGCGTCGCCCACCAGTCGTTCAACCTCCTCTTCGCCCCAGCCTGCGATCACATGGGGATCAAAGCCGGCAAAAGCGGCGCGAAACCCCTCTCGCTTTTTCAGAATGGTCAGCCAGTTCAGCCCCGACTGGAACCCCTCGAGGCACAGGCATTCAAACAGCTTCTGCCCGTCCCGTTCTGGCACACCCCATTCGGCGTCATGATATTCCTGATAGAGGGCATCCTTGGTAACCCATCCGCAACGTGTGACCATAAATCTGTTTCCTGCTTAAATCTGCAAATGCAAACAAAGCATGAACACGCGCCGAAACCAATCTCTAATTTTCAGCGGATTCGCGCGTTTACACTTCGTTAGAAGAGAATCGCCCAGCCTGCCTACGTGGTGGGAGTATTGGAATGTTTGAACGACATAGTGGCCGGAAACGGCCAAAGGGAATGAACCCTCTGGAGACGGCCGTTCGCTCGCGCGATTCGGATATCCTTGCGATGGTTGAGCGTGCCTTGCAGCACAAAGAGGTCATGCTGGCCTTTCAGCCTATCGTTGTAACAAATGATCCGAGTCGGATCGCATTTTACGAAGGTTTGATCCGTGTGATGGACGAGACCGGGCGGGTTATCCCGGCCAGAGAATTCATGCCCGTGGCCGAGGCGACGGACATGGGGCGCGTCATTGACCGCATCGCCCTCGAATTCGGGCTGCTAGAGCTGTGCAGGCACCCCAATCTGCGCCTGTCCATCAACCTGTCGGCCAAGTCTTTGCACGACAAACGGTGGATGAAAACGCTCCAGCACGGTCTGGCGCGGGATGCCACCGTGGGGGAACGTCTGATCCTCGAGATCACCGAGGAATCCGTGATGACACAGCCCGATCAGGTGCTTGATATCATGGACGAAATACAACTCAAGGGTGTCGCCTTTGCCTTGGATGACTTTGGTGCGGGCCGCACCGCGATCCGGTATTTCAAGGACTTCGCCTTTGACATCCTGAAAATCGACGGCAGCCTGATCCGCGGCATCGACAATTCGCCTGACAATCAGGCAATTGTCCGGGCGTTGATGTCGATCGGCCAGCACTTCGAGATGTTCACCATCGCCGAACACGTTGAAACAAAGGGACAAGCCGATTGCCTGCGCACCCTCGGGGTTGATTGCCTACAGGGCTATTTATTCGGCGCTCCCAGTTTGAGACCGGCATGGCACCAAAGTCGGACTAGGAAACGCCGCGCCTAGCGCTAACAGCGACGAACGGACTGTTGTCGCACCGCAGAATCCTGCTACCAATACATCGTCGGTGGAGGGAGGACGAGGCCGACAATAGCGGCCTCTGATGGCCCTCTGCCCCGAATTTTGGTAGAGGACACCGCATATGACGAACGTAGTTATCGTATCCGCCGCGCGCACAGCAGTTGGCAGCTTCCTTGGCTCATTCGCAAACACCCCCGCCCACGATCTGGGCTCCACCATGCTGCAAGCCCTGGTAGAACGTGCCGGCATCGACAAGAGCGAAGTCTCGGAGACGATTCTCGGTCAGGTGCTGACAGCAGGTCAGGGTCAGAACCCCGCCCGTCAGGCACATATCAACGCCGGCCTCCCCATCGAAGCAGCCGCTTGGGGCATCAACCAGGTCTGTGGCTCGGGCCTGCGCGCAGTCGCTCTGGGTGCCCAGCACATCATGCTTGGCGATGCGGCGATCGTTTGCGCCGGCGGTCAGGAAAACATGTCGATGTCGCCCCACTGCGCGGCGCTCCGTCAGGGCCAGAAAATGGGCGACCTGAAGTACATCGACACCATGATCAAGGACGGCCTGTGGGACGCGTTCAACGGCTACCACATGGGTCAGACCGCTGAAAACGTCGCCAACCAGTGGGGCATCACCCGCGAAATGCAGGACGCCTTCGCCGTTGCTTCGCAGAACAAGGCCGAAGCCGCCCAGAAGGCTGGCAAGTTTGCGGACGAAATCGTCCCCTTCACCATCTCGACCCGCAAGGGCGACATCATCGTGGACGCAGACGAATACATCCGTCACGGCGCCACCATCGAAGCCATGCAGAAACTGCGCCCCGCCTTCACCAAGGACGGCTCGGTCACCGCAGCGAACGCGTCGGGCCTGAACGACGGTGCGGCCGGCGTCATGCTGATGACCGCCGAAGAAGCTGAAAAGCGCGGCCTCGAGCCTCTGGCACGCATTGCGTCCTACGCGACCGCGGGTCTGGACCCCTCGATCATGGGCACCGGCCCGATCCCCGCGTCGAAAAAGGCGCTCGAGAAGGCAGGCTGGAAAGCCGAAGATCTGGATCTGGTCGAGGCGAACGAAGCTTTCGCCGCTCAGGCCTGCGCCGTGAACAAGGACATGGGCTGGAACCCCGACGTGGTGAACGTGAACGGCGGCGCAATCGCCATCGGTCACCCCATCGGCGCGTCCGGTGCCCGCATCCTGAACACGCTGCTGTTCGAAATGAAACGCAGCAATGCCAAGAAGGGCCTTGCGACTTTGTGTACCGGTGGCGGCATGGGTGTTGCCATGTGCTTCGAACGGCCGTAAGAGAATTGGGCGCGCAAGAAAATTGCGCGCCCTAATCATATTAGGAAAAATAATTACTAACGCACGGAGAAAACATGGGACGCGTTGCATTGGTTACTGGGGGCTCGCGCGGCATTGGCGCGGCGATTTCCAAAGCACTCAAAGAAGCCGGATACACCGTCGCCGCAACCTACGCGGGGAATGACGAGAAAGCCGCAGCATTCACGGCTGAAACCGGCATCAAGACCTACAAGTGGAACGTCGGCAGCTACGAAGAGTCGGCTGAAGGCATCGCCAAAGTCGAAGCCGATCTGGGTCCCGTTGATGTGGTTGTCGCGAACGCGGGCATCACCCGCGATGCGCCTTTCCACAAAATGACCCCTGCCCAGTGGCAAGAAGTCATCGACACCAACCTGACCGGCGTGTTCAACACCGTTCACCCCCTGTGGAATGGCATGCGTGACCGTGGCTTTGGCCGCGTTGTCGTCATCAGCTCGATCAACGGCCAGAAGGGTCAGTTCGGTCAGGTGAACTATGCCGCGACCAAGGCAGGCGATCTGGGTATCGTCAAATCGCTGGCCCAGGAAGGCGCGGCCAAAGGCATCACCGCCAACGCGATCTGCCCCGGCTACATCGCAACCGAGATGGTTATGGCTGTTCCCGAGAAGGTCCGCGAGAAGATCATCTCCGGCATCCCCGCCGGTCGTCTGGGCGAGCCCGAAGAAATCGCGCGTTGCGTGGTCTTCCTGGCGTCGGACGATGCGTCGTTCATCAACGGCTCGACCATTTCGGCCAACGGCGCGCAGTTCTTCGTCTAAGGCACGCGCAGGATGGCAAACGTCATGACGTTTGCCATACGCAAAACATATCAGAACCAGACGTGATTCTGGCATGACTTAGGGGCCGATCCTCCAAATCGGCCCCTATAATTTTGCAAACGGGGTACGAGCGGCGCAAGTTCAGATGCGACTCTTGGTGCCGCACCTTCAGGGAGCGATGAAGACATGGGTCGACAAGCCGCAGCTTGCGCCGCCCTTGGGTCCGGCCCCGAAATACGAGGCCGGTATCGCGATTTGGAAGAGAGATGTCCGGTTAGGACGGCGGTGGGTCGTGCGCGCCATATCGGCAGTGTGCAAGGTTTGAGAGGGGTGCATATATCGTCCCCACGAGATGTACTGACCACTGTCGCGCACGTCTCCGGCTGAAACCGGAGTGGCCGCCATGAACGGAGGTTTACCAAGCCCCGTTCAAACTTTTATCAAGAAGATCCGGCCTTTAGCCCGAGTCACGGAGCCTATGCTCAGTGTGTCGAGAGGCGCTCGATCTGCTCTTTTAGAGCGAGTTTCTTCTTCTTCAGTTCAGAGACACGCAGCATGTCCGCACCAGGCGACCGCGTTTCATTTTCGACCTCCTGCGACAGCGCTTGATGTTTACGACGCAGTTCCTGAACGTGTGAAGTCAAGTTCATCGAGAAAAACTCCTCTCTGCTGATGTAACAGATTTATTGCACCACAGATTCGTTCTTTTGTCACGCCGCAACGCAACAAATATACAGCAAAAGCATATTCTCGCGCATCAAATGGAAAAACCGAAGCGACATTAACGCAAAGGAAGTGCGTGCCCGTTCCTTAGAACGTTCACGGCCCATGTCTGATAGTCTTCGGCGTCTCTCAAGTGTACCGCACCATCGTGCATGATCAACGGTGGATGCAGCCGCAAAGGTGCACGTCCGTCTTTGCGACCCCTCAGAATCGTCAGGTGCGAATCCCTGCCCTCACGGGGCGCGAGGGGCAGTATTTCAAGGGATCCCAGATGTTCAGCCATCGGTCCCAGCATATCCGCCAGCCGGTCCGAACGCTGGATAAAGGTTGCGTAACCTTTCGGCGCTAGCCTTTTCGCTGCGACCTCGATCCATTTCCGCATCGGTGTCGCTTCGCCTAGGGCGGTCTCCCGTCCCGCATCTTTTGCAAATTGCCGCGAACCGGCCGCATAGTAAGGAGGATTGGCCAGAACGTGATCGAACTGCATCTGACGCAGGTCAGCAGGCAGGTTCGACAGGTCCGACTCATAGATATGCATCGCCGCACCGACCGCAGTGGCATTGTGACGCGCCAACTCCGCATAAGTTTTTTGCACCTCGACGCCCGTCAGCGACAGCCCCGCGACGCGGGCGTGCAAACATAGGCTCGCCACGCCGACCCCGCACCCCAGCTCTAGCACGCGCTGGCCCGCCGTGGCAGGGACCGCCGCAGCCAACAGGACCGCATCCACACCAGAACGAAAGCCTTTTTTCGGCTGCAAAGCCTGAATCCGACCGCTCAGGAACGCATCGCAGGTCAGGTCGTCGTCAGCATTCAATGTCATTATCCCGCAGAATCGCTCTGGCCATAAACAGATCTTCGCGCCGCACCAGCAGGCGTCTGGGTAGAATTCCGATGCCGCCTTCGATCACGCTCATATTTACGTCTAGGGTGTAGCAGTCTATATCCTCGCCAGACAGGAGAGCCTGCGCGAATGCGATGATAGTCGGATCGTTGGTGCGGAGCAGCTCTTGCATGGACGACACTTAAGAGGTCGCATGACGCTTTGTCGAGACTGCGCGATGGGGATGGTATGAGCCTGGACGAAACGACCGAAAAACCGCACGAGGCGCTCTCGCGTCATTTGTCGGATGGTATGGAAGCCGTGGACGCGCTGATCCGCGAGCGCATGGTATCGGATAGCGCACCGCGCATTGCCGATCTGACCGCCCACCTGATCGGTGCGGGCGGCAAGCGTTTGCGCCCTCTGATGACCCTCGCGGCGGCGGACCTGTGCGGCTACGAAGGCCCCTACGCGATCCACCTCGCGGCGACGGTCGAATTCATTCACACTGCAACGCTGCTGCACGACGACGTGGTCGACGAAAGCGAACAGCGCCGCGGCCGCCCCACGGCGAACCTGCTCTGGGATAACAAATCCAGCATTCTGGTGGGCGACTACCTGTTTGCCCGCAGCTTCCAGCTGATGGTCGACACCGGCCGCCTGCGCGTTCTGGGGATTTTGGCGAATGCCTCGGCCACCATCTCCGAAGGCGAAGTCCTGCAGCTGACCGCGGCCAAAGACCTGCGCACCGGCGAAGACACCTACCTGAAGATCGTGCGCGGCAAGACAGCCGCCCTCTTCTCTGCCGCGACCCAGGTTGGCGGCGTGATTTCCGATGCCCCCGAAGCCCACGAACAGGCCCTGTTCGACTATGGCGACGCGCTGGGGATCGCGTTCCAGATCGTGGATGACCTGCTGGACTACGGCGGGAACAGCAGCGCGACCGGCAAGAACATCGGCGACGACTTCCGCGAACAGAAACTGACCCTGCCGGTGATCAAGGCTGTGGCCGCCGCAGACGCCACCGAACGCGCCTTCTGGGAGCGGACCATCGAGGACGGCGACCAGCAAGACGGCGATCTGGAAGAGGCCCTGCGCCTCTTGGCCAAGCACGGCGCGATGGAAGCCACCCGTCAGGATGCGCTGGCGTGGGCAGACAAGGCCAAGGCGGCTCTGTCCGTGCTGCCCGACCGCCCTGTGCGTCAGATGCTGATGGATCTGGCCGATTACGTGGTTGAACGCGTGCGCTAAGCCCGCCTCAGGCGAAAGACCTCAGCGCCCCGTGATCCACCCACCACGCGGGCGCTTTTTCTTTGATCGCGCGGGCGGCATGGGCGGCAGCGCCCTGATCGGCGTAGAGCCCGAAACAGGTCGCACCCGACCCCGACATGCGGGCGATCAACGCGCCCTGCCCTGCGATCGCACCCAGAACGTCGGTGATGACAGGCGCAATGGCCCGCGCAGGCGGCTCCAGATCGTTGCGCTGCGTCGATAGCCACGCCGCAAAATCCGCCGCATCCAGCCCTTCTGGCACTGGGCTCATCGCGGGGTTGTCCTTGCGCGATAGCCCTTTGAAAACAGCGGGCGTGGGCACTTCGACACCGGGGTTCACCAGCACCATCCACAGCGGCGGCAAGGCGGGAACATCGGCCAGCACCTCTCCGACGCCGGACATCAGGCAGGGGCCAGCGCGCAGGCACACGGGCACATCCGCCCCCAAGCCCAGCCCGTTGTCCGCAGGCAAATCCGCGCCCCACAAGGCAGAGAGCGCCCGCAAAGTGGCCGCAGCATCCGACGACCCGCCACCAATCCCCGCAGCCGCTGGCAGATGCTTGTCCAATACGATGCGCGCGCCTGTCCCGCCCAGAGCCGAAGCGGCCTTCAGCACCAGATTCTCGGGACCAGTGGGGACGCCAGCCTCACGCGGGCCGGTGACGGACAGGTGCAGGCTGTCAGCGTCAGAGACCGTGATCCGGTCCCCGATCCCGACAAAAACCACCAGAGATTCCAGCAGATGATACCCGTCCGCCCTTTGGCCGGTGACATGCAGTGTCAGATTGACCTTGGCGGGCGCAAACGCCTCAATCGCCATTGGCCACCTTGATCGGGTCCGCGCCTTCTTCGGTCAGCACCTGATCCAGACCGACCTCGAGCTTGCGGCGAATGCGCTCTGCGTCCGCCTCTTCGGGGTCAAAGGACAGGGCACGGTGCCATTGAAAACGCGCCTCGATCTTGCGGCCCACGGCCCAGTATCCGTCGCCAAGGTGGTCGTTCACAATGGGATCCACAGGCATCAGTTCCGCAGCCCGTTCCAGGTGCGCCGCCGCCTCTTCGTAGCGGCCCAGACGGAACAGCACCCAGCCAAGGCTGTCCACGATATGCCCGCTATTGGGCGAGGTCGCGACCGCCTGCTCGATCATGCCTAGGGCTTCGTCCAGTTTGGTGTGCATTTCGACCAGCGAATAACCCAAATAGTTCAGAACCTGCGGCTGACCGGGGCTCAGTTCCAGCGCCTTGCGGAAATCCGCTTCGGCCTTGTCCCATTCGTCCAGACGCTCAAAGGCGATGCCGCGGGTGTAATAGGCACACCAGCGCGCGTCCTGAGGGGCTTTGTACAGCGAGATCGCCTTGTCATAGGCCTTAACCGACTCGGCATAGCGTTCATCCGCACGGTAGAAATCACCCAGTGTCAGATGGACCACCGGCAATTCGGCATGGGTCTTGGACAAGGCCTGCAACACCTCGATCGCGGCGTCTTTCTTGCCTGCGCTGCGCAGGGCATCCGCACGGCCCAGTTCAGCCGCGTGATAGGATGGATCGCTTTCGGGGACTTCGCGATAGGTGGCCTCGGCCAGATCATAGCGGCCCATCACATCCAGAAGGTCCGCCGACAACAGGGTCGCGTCCACATGGTCAGGGCGCAGATACTCTGCGATCCGCGAATAGAGCAGCGTGTAATCGGGGCCTGCTTCGCCTTCCAGCGCGCTGGCGACTGCGAAATATACCTCGGCCAGACCGTCCGTCGCGTTCCTCACATGGGTAAAGGGCAGACGTTCACCGGCAGCCATCTTTTGCTGCATGATGCGCAGAGCCGGATCGAGTTCAGGGCCGAAGGTTGCCGCGATCATCTCGATCGCTTCGTCGTTGCGGTCCAGCTGGCTCAGGACTTCGATATTGGCCATGGCACCGCGACGGGTGATCTGCAGACGGCCCGAGAAAATCTCTTGGGAACCTTCAAAGTCCCCCACCAGCGCCAAGGCCAGCGCCTTGTGATAGAGGCCAAAGCTGTTCAGCCCCTCTTCCTCGGAGACCGCGTCAAAGGCTTCCAGAGCGGCGCTCATTTCGCCCTTACCCACCAGCGCCCAAGCACGGCTCAGGCCATCGACCAGAGGTCCGACACCGCGCTCTTCGTTGATCATGGTCTCGACAGTGACCCAATCCTCGGATTTGGCAGCATGGGCGATCAGCGCCATATGGGCGAGCTGGCTCCCGACCCCGAGGTCGGCCATATCCTGCGCCACGGGGGCAATCAGATCGACCTCACCCAGCGCGATATTCGCACCGACAAGCCCCTGCATGATCTGGGGATTTTCCTTGTCCATCACCAGCGCGTGGGCAAAGCGGTCCGCCGCTTCGGAGAAGTTTCGGTCCGTTTCAGCGACGCGGCCAGCCAGATAAGCGCCAGAGACCCCTTGGGCCAGCGCCGGCAATCCTGCACAAGCAAATGCTGCGGCCAATACGAACGGGCGGAGTGGTGACAAGAGCGCCTCCTGTGGTCTTGATTGGTGCCAAGCCTACGGGTGCGGCGTGCCCGTTGCAATAAAGGGCGACCACTTGGCCGCCCCTTTTTGATCACAACACTGCAATCCTGATCACATGTTTGGGTAGTTCGGCCCGTCACCACCCTGAGGCGTGGTCCAGTTGATGTTCTGGCTGGGGTCTTTGATGTCGCAGGTTTTGCAGTGCACGCAGTTCTGGAAGTTCACGACAAAGCGGGTGTCTTTGCCCTCTTCCTCGACGAATTCGTAGACGCCTGCGGGGCAATACCGCGCCGAGGGGCCCGCGTATTCGGGCAGGTTCACCTTTACCGGAATGCTCGGGTCTTTCAGCTGCAAGTGCGCAGGCTGGCTTTCCTCGTGGTTGGTAAAGCTGAAGCTGACGTTGGTCAGACGGTCGAAAGACAGAACGCCATCGGGCTTGGGGTAGTCGATGGGCTTGTGATCCGCCGCTTTGCCGGTTGCCGCCGCGTCCGATTTGCCGTGACGCAGGGTGCCCAGAATGGACAGGCCGAACTTCTCGTTCAGGTGCATGTCCAGACCACCCAGCGCGAGGCTCGCGGTCAGGCCGAACTTGGACCACAGCGGTTTGACGTTGCGGACCTTCTTCAGGTCCTGACCAATCGCACCTTCGCGCAGTTCGGTCTCGTAGCTGGTCAGTTCATCCGACTGACGGCCCGCCTTGATCGCCTCATACGCGGCCTCGGCAGCCGCTTTGCCGGACAGCATCGCGTTGTGGTTGCCCTTGATGCGGGGCACGTTGACCAGACCCGCCGAGCAACCCAGCAGCGCACCGCCGGGGAAGGTCACTTTGGGGATCGACTGGTAGCCGCCCTCGGAAATCGCACGGGCGCCATAGGCCACACGCTTGCCGCCTTTCAGCAGCTCGGCGACCATCGGATGGTGCTTGAAGCGTTGGAATTCCATGTAGGGGAACAGGTGCGGATTCTCGTAGTTCAGGTGCACCACGAAACCGACGTAAACCTGATTGTTGTCGAGGTGGTAGATGAACGAACCGCCGCCCGCGTTCGAGCCCAGCGGCCAACCCATAGTGTGGGTCACGGTGCCTTCGCGGTGCTTGGCGGGATCGATCTCCCAGATTTCTTTCATGCCAAGGCCGAACTTCTGGGGGCAATGACCCTTGGACAGCTCGTACTTCGCCATGACTTCTTTGGACAGCGACCCGCGCACGCCCTCGGAGAGGAACACGTATTTGCCGTGCAGCTCCATGCCGGGCTCGTAGCCGGGGCCTTGGGTGCCATCAGCATTCTTGCCGAATTCACCGGCGACCACGCCTTTGACTTCGCCATTGTCGCCATAAACCAGCTCGGAACAGGCCATACCGGGGAAAATCTCGACACCCAGTTCTTCGGCTTGCTCGGCCATCCAGCGGCAAACATTCGCCATCGAGACGATGTAGTTGCCGTGGTTGTTCATCAGTTTCGGCATGGGGAAGTTCGGCACACGGATTTTGCCCGCCTCACCCAGCACATAAAAGTTGTCTTCCTTGACGGGGACGGTCAGGGGCGCACCCTTGGCCTTCCAGTCGGGGATCAGGGCATCCAGACCGCAGGGGTCCAGAACCGCGCCGGACAGGATGTGGGCACCCACTTCGGAGCCCTTTTCCAGAACGACGACGTTCATATCGGCGTCAAGCTGCTTGAGACGGATCGCCGCCGACAGACCGGCAGGTCCGGCCCCAACGATGACGACGTCATATTCCATGGCTTCGCGCACAATCTCGGTCATGCTGCTGGCTCCTCTGTCTCGTTCGCGCAATAATATTTCAAACTCGGCGCAGTGTTACGCATGATCAGCCCCGCCGGTCAATCACGACACGACGTTAAAATGGCCGAATGCGGCATTGCGGCACAAGCAGTGCTAAAGCACAAATGCCCCGCGCACAGCCCATTTCTGGCCCCTCGGCTATAGGCACAACAAATAGAGGGCCTAGACGCAGCATTTCTATCAGAATGTAGGTCCACCAAGAGGCCGCCTGCAGAAACGCGGGCCCTTTTGCGCCTGAATCGCAGGAATCCCGTTCCATTTTCATATGGGTCTTGAAATTACCGCTCGCCTCAGTTCAGGTAGCGTAACCCTAAAAACCGGCCACCCCTGACAGGGGCAAGGCCGATAACGGATTCTGAGGCCATGGAAAAAGTACCTATGACCCGCGCGGGTGCAACCGCGCTCGAGAGCGAATTGAAGCACCTGAAGTCGGTGGAACGCCCCGCGATCATCAAAGCGATCGCCGAAGCGCGCGAACACGGCGACTTGTCGGAAAACGCCGAATACCACTCGGCCCGCGAAAAGCAGTCCTTTATCGAGGGCCGCATCAAGGAACTCGAAGGCATCATTTCTCTGGCGGACGTCATCGACCCTTCCAAGTTGTCCGGCTCGATCAAATTCGGCGCGACTGTGACTGTCGTGGACGAAGACACCGACGCCGAGAAAACCTGGCAGATCGTTGGCGAATACGAAGCCGACATCGAAAAGGGCCTGCTGAACATCAAATCGCCCATCGCCCGCGCCCTGATCGGCAAAGAAGAGGGTGACAGCGTCGAGGTTCGCACCCCCGGCGGCGAAAAATCCTACGAAGTCCTGAAGATTTCCTACGTCTGAGGACATCCAGATGTCCAACAGCACGCAGGGCAGCACGCCTCCGGGTCTCTATGATCGCAGCGATGCAGAGCCCAAATTCGACGTCAGCCCGAGCGAATGGATCGCCGTTGCGTTGACTGTTATTTGGCTTGCCCTGTGCGCCATCTTCTTTTTCGGGATGGGGACAACGAGCAACGGTGACAGCCTGCTGATTGTCATCGAGGTTCTGGCGGTCTTCATGCCGATCGGGATGATGTGGGTCGGTGCAACCGCCGCCCGCTCTGCGCGGATCATGCGCCACGAGGCCGCCCGCCTGCAGGTCGCGATCGACGGCATCCGCCAGACCTATATGTCCAGCCAGCAGCACGCCCCGCGCAACGCTGGCGTTGACCCCGCCCTTATCAAGAAGCTCGAGGATCTGCTGGCCACCCAGCAGCAGACCGAGAGCGCGCTGGCGATGTTCTCGTCCTCGCGCCGGATGGACGCGATCCGCGCTCTACCTGCCACCCCGAGCCAGAACAATAGCGAAGATCAACCGACCCTCGCCCTTGGCATTCCGGATCAGGACGACGCGCAGCCACTGTCAAACAGCGACTTCATCCGCGCCCTGCATTTCCCCGAGACCCCCGACGACAAAGAAGGGTTCGCGGCCCTGCGCCGCGGCCTCGCGGATCATCAGGCCTCGCAACTGATCCAAGCGGCTCAGGACATCCTGACCCTGCTCAGTCAGGACGGCATCTATATGGACGACCTGCGCCCCGACCGTGCACGCCCCGAGCTGTGGCGCAAATTTGCAGCAGGTGAACGCAGCGGCGCGGTGTCCACCGTTGGCGGCATTCGGGACCGTTCATCCCTGGCCCTGACCGCAGGCCGGATGCGCCAAGACCCGATCTTCCGCGATGCCGCGCATCACTTCTTGCGCCGGTTCGACAAGGTTTTCGCCGCCTTTGCCGAGATCGCAACTGACGAAGAGATCAACCTGTTTGCCGACACCCGCTCTGCGCGGGCGTTCATGCTGGTCGGCCGCGCCGCGGGCACATTTGACTAAGGTGACGGCCCGCGACCGGCTGGCTTGAACACAGTTTGTGACGGCTTACACAACAAAACTTTATTCTCTTGCGTGATTGCATCACCCCGCATGATGGACTAGCGATTCTCGGGCAGATTACACGCAGGAATTCCGATGCAGACCGTCACCGACCGCAACCAGTTCATCAAAGGTATGAAACAGGGCGCACCGTTCATTCTGGTGATCGTTCCCTTCGGGCTGCTTTTCGGCGTGGTCGCCACCGAAGCAGGTCTGAACGTGTTCGAAGCTCTGGCCTTTTCGGTTGTGGTGATCGCGGGCGCGGCCCAGTTCACGGCGCTCCAGCTGCTATCGGACAACCTGCCTGCGGCGATTGCCTTGGTGTCTGCGCTGGCTGTGAACCTGCGGATGGCGATGTATTCGGCGTCGATCACACCGCACTTGGGCCAGATGCCCCTGTGGAAGCGTGCCTTTGCAGCCTATCTGCTGGTGGATCAAACCTATGCGACCTCGGTGCTCGAGTTCGAAAAGAACCCTGACCGGACGCCCTCGCAGAAATTCGCCTTCTTTGTCGGCACCGCAAGCGCCGTCGTGCCCCTGTGGTACGCCTCGACAATCACGGGCGCGCTACTTGGCAATTCGATTCCCGAGGGGCTGGCGCTTGATTTCGCGGTCCCGATTACCTTTCTCGCGATTATTGCCCCTGCCCTGCGGACTCTGGCGCATATCGCTGCTGCGTTCACCTCGATCGTCCTCGCGCTGGTCCTGATGAGCCTGCCCTATAACCTCGGGCTTCTGATCGCCGCCATCACCGCGATGGCCGTCGGCGCAGAAGTCGAACGCCGCATGACCCCAAAGGCAGCCTGATCATGACAGATATCCCTACGCTCAAACTCTGGATCGTGATCTTTGGCCTCGGGGCGGGCAG
>CAXQKF010000108.1:0-4644 GCA_964224285.1 Donghicola sp.
GGTGCAAGGCGTTCGGCCAGTGCCTGAGTGTCCTCGGGACTGCGGAGATCAAATAGCTTTTCCATCGGTTGCGAAGATGGACCTTGCGCTGTCCACCTGCAACCTGCTCTGCGATGTTTCAAACAGAGATTTCATTTCGTCCTGCCGCTGAAAGCGGAGCATGGTCCCGCCGCCCGTGACAGGGTTCACGCGCACGGAATAGCTGTCACCGTCCAGAAATGCGGCGTCAAAGCTCCATTCTTCGCGGTTATGCAGCCGTTCAGAGAAGGCCGCGAGCTTGCCCCAATTGTTGTTCAGGGCCGTTTGCGATTCCCAGCAGCCGATAGCATCCTGCATTTTTCCTACGGCGCGCGCCTCGGGCGCGCCCCAACGCTCTTTGAAGGCGCGGTTCGAGAAGGACATGTGCCCCGTCCCAGAGAACACGCAGAGCGGTTCGTCGATGCTGTTCAGGATGGATTCGTTCTGACGCACGCGGGCGCGGATGCCACGGGTCGCGCTGAGTTCGTTCGAGATATCCTCGATCATCAGGGACATGCTGCCATTGCGGAAGGATTGCGCCGTGACGCGGTAGGTCAGGCCCGATGGCAGGCTCCACAGCTCTTCGATGATGTCAGGGGCATTATCAAAGAGTTTGGTAAATTGGACCCGCCATTTGGAGTAGTCTTTGGGCTCTGGCAGGATGCCTTCGGTCCGGAGCTGGTCAAAGAAATCGAAGAGCCGCGGACGTTTCGACAGCAATTCGATTGGCAGACCCGACAGTTCCATCAGAGCGGGATTGTACAGGACCATCCGACCCTCTTTGTCAAAGATCGCGATACCGACTGACAGATGGGCAAATGTCTTGGTGAGGGTCTGGAGCAAACCCGAACCTTGTGCAGCAGCCTCATTTTGCAAAGCGTGCGCTGCATGATCACCCTGTGGATGATCGTCACTATGGTGTCGTTCTCCGGTTTGGTCCGGAGTCTCTTTGTTGTGTGTGGCAATCAAGATTGCCAGAGCGGCTAGTGCGCCCGCCAAAATCGAAGAGGCCACAAGAACTAGGACAAGATGCGGTGGCAACGGTGGCATGTAACTCTCCCTAAGAGATAACCTCAGGGTAGAGAGGAAAAGCATTAGTGCAACTAAACAATTGCGAAAATTATTTGAAATTGGGATTTTCTACGCCGATATGGGCGATTTGGTCGCTGGATGCTTCTAGTTTCGGTCTTGGAATGACCACTTCGACGATGGCACCGCACTGTTCAGCGGCAAGTGATTCGGGTTCCAAAGGGTTAGAACCGTTTGCAAAGGTCAACTCTGCCCCTATCCGTTCAAGTAAGGTTTTCGCGATGAACAGGCCCAAACCCATGCCTTCGTATTCCGGTCTTTGGTGCAAATCGCGATCGGCACGGCGGCGCCGGACAAAGGGATCGCCGATGCGCCCGATGATGCTGACCGGATAGCCCTGACCATCGTCGATGATACGAATGGTAATCCTGTTTTGGGTCCAGCGGGCCTCGATCCAGACTTTGGAGCGCGAAAAATCGACCGCGTTCTGTACCAGATTGCGAACGCCGTGGATCAACTCGGGCCGTCGCAGGATGGTCGGGATCTCGTTGTTCTCATCCTCTGGCCAGTCAAAGATCACTTTGGAACCGCGCATCAAGTGGGGCTCTGCTGCTTCTTCGAGAACGGTGGTCAGAGGGGCGTGGCGCATGTGCAGGTCGTCTTTGCCAGCGCGCCCCATGGATCGCAGGATATCGCGGCAGCGGTCGGCTTGTTCGTGGATCAGGAGCGCATCCTCTTGCAGCTCTGGTCTGTCATCCAGTTCCTCGGCCAGTTCGGCGCTGGTCAGTTTGATGGTCGCCAGAGGTGTCCCGAGTTCATGCGCTGCGGCGGCCACGACCCCGCCTAGGTCGGTTAGCTTCTGCTCGCGGGCCAAGGCCATCTGCGTCGCCTGCAACGCGTTCGACATTGTGTGCATCTCGGACGTCACGCGCCGTGCATAGAGCCCCAGGAACATCACGCCGATCACAATGGCCAGCCATGTGCCGAACACAAATAGGTCGGGGACGCGCAAGACTTCGCCCGCTTGGGTGGTCAGCAGGATATGGTATCGTGCCAATAGCGATACGATCACCACCGCTGTCGCCCCGAGGATCAGGAAAGACCTTAGACCCATCACCGCAGAGGACACCGTTACGGGGCCAAGGATCAGCAGGGCGAACGGGTTATGCAGACCGCCCGTCAGATACAGCAGGAACCCCAGCTGCAGGATATCGAAGAACACCATCAGGAAGTTCTCGGTCTCTGACAGGCGTTTGTTCTGGGGAAAGACGAACAGCGAAATCAGGTTGCCGATCACGGAAACCCCGACCGCCATAAAGCACAGGCCGATCTCCAGTTGCAGACCATAGAGCCACTGGCCGACCACGATAGCCATTAACTGACCGCCAATTGCCAGCCACCGCAGTAGGATCATAGTCCGCAGGCGAACAAAGTGGTTCGGGCCACCAAATCCGGTCGAGAAGAGGCTGGTATCTGCCATGGCGATGCCTACATGGGTTGCGACAAGGTAAACCATTGTTACGGGCCGCTGGTTTTGGGATCAACGCCCGGAAAGAACAAAGGAGATGGGGATGCAGAAGGCTATAGCAATCGGAGCAGCCGCTGCCGTTGCAGCAGTGGTGGGTGGAACGGCAGCTTTCGTACTGACCCAAGGGCCGGATGACCAGTTCGCGGATTGCCGGACCAGCGCCGTTGCAGGTGGGTCTGCTGCCATTGGCGGTCCGTTCGAACTGCTGAACAGCCGCGGAGAGGTCGTGACTGACACCGACGTGATCACCAAGCCGTCTCTGGTGTACTTTGGCTACACGTTCTGCCCTGATGTTTGCCCCTTTGACACGGTGCGCAACGCAGAGGCGGTCGATATCCTGACCGAGCGCGGATACGACATCCAGCCGGTCTTTATCTCGATCGACCCTGATCGCGACACGCCCGAAGTGGTCGGAGAGTTCGCTGGCAACATCCATCCCGACATGATCGGATTGACCGGAACCCCAGAGCAGGTAAAGGCCGCCAGCCAAGCCTACCGCACCTACTACAAGAAGAACGATTCCGAAGATCCGGAGTGGTATCTGGTCGATCACTCGACCTTTAGTTACCTCATGACACCGGACGAAGGTTTCCTCGATTTCTACCGCCGCGAACTCAGCCCGGAGCAGATGGCTGATGGAATTCAATGTTTTCTAGACGCCAAGTAGTCGCTGCGAAGGTTTGACGCACACACACCTTAGGCATAGATATAAAGGAAGGCCGGTAAATCGGTGGGGAGGTTTTACGATGGCAGAAGCGCAGCTTGATCTCGGAGTCGACAAGACCCTGTTGTTGGTGGATGACGATGAGCCGTTCCTGAGGCGCCTCGCCAAAGCGATGGAAAAACGCGGGTTCGATGTGGAAACCGCGGACTCTGTCGCCGGTGGCAAAGCGGTTGCGACCGCCCGCCCCCCTGCCTTTGCCGTCGTTGATCTCCGTCTCGAAGACGGGAACGGTCTGGATATCGTCGAAACCCTGCGGGAAAAACGTCCGGATTCGCGGATCGTCGTTCTGACCGGATACGGTGCCATCGCGACTGCCGTCGCCGCTGTGAAAATCGGGGCGACCGATTACCTGTCCAAGCCTGCGGATGCGACTGACATCACCAACGCCCTCTTGGCGTCCGATGACGAACTGCCCCCGCCGCCGGAAAACCCCATGAGCGCGGACCGCGTGCGTTGGGAACACATCCAGCGGGTCTATGAGCTGTGCGACCGGAACGTGTCGGAAACCGCGCGCCGGTTGAACATGCACCGCCGCACCCTTCAGCGCATTCTGGCGAAGCGCTCGCCTAAATAAGGGCGAGCAGATCCGCGTGGCGCTTGGTGTAATCCTCGCGCACTTGCACCGGAGGCCGCAGTTCAATCGAGATGCTGTTCAGGATCTCGGGTGACGGACGGCCAAAGAACTTGTTTGCCTCGGCCTCTTCGAACCCGGCGATTTTTACGGCTTCGAGCCACGCACTGACTTTGTCGGCACGCTTGATCGCTGCTTTGACGGTTTTGGGCAGGGCTGCGGGTAGGCCAAACCGGATGTGGATGGCTGCAGCCAGTTTGTCGTCCAGATCAGAGTAGGACGGGCCGACCGCTGATTTGACCGGCGAAATCATGTCTCCGATCACATATTCCGGTGCATCGTGCAGTAGCGCAGCCAGTCGCCACTTGGGCGGGGCCTTGGGGTTTTGCAGGGCATAGATTTTCTCGACCAACAGCGAATGCTCGGCCACCGAATAGGCATAGTCCCCGATCGTCTGCCCATTCCACCGCGCCACGAACGCCAGCCCGTGGGCGATATCCTCGACCTCGATATCCATGGGGGTGGGGTCCAGCAGGTCGAGCCTGCGGCCGGATAACATGCGTTGCCAGGCTCTGGGCGGTGTGGGCATCGGGGCGCTCCTGTCGTGGTGCGATATGCATACGGGTCCGCGCGCCAAAAGAAAATGGCGCGGTGCTGCCCTCCGCGCCATTCAAGGTACCAGTTTACTCGTTAAAACAATGCCAGATTGGCATGGGCCGCCCTGACCCCTCGGTATCACTTTGCCCGCCAAAGCCGGTCTAATGGGCCGACACT
>CAXQKF010000109.1:0-10815 GCA_964224285.1 Donghicola sp.
TTCGCCGCATTGCGATGCGCTCGCGGGAACGTCACTTGAAATTTCCTAGATTCTCGGTTAGAGAGGGTTCGCTAAGCATCTTCTACGACCTTCTGTTTCCTATCGGCCTCAGTAGTTCCTACGACGACTCTGAGCCAAGTCATCGCGTTGTGCGGATGACAGACAAACAGGAGAATTCACGATGACCAAAGGTACCGTGAAGTGGTTCAACCAGACCAAAGGCTATGGCTTTATCGCACCCGAAGACGGCGGTAAGGACATTTTCGTTCACATTTCGGCAGTCGAGCGCGCAGGCATCCGCCAGCTGAACGACGGTCAGGCAGTCTCTTTCGAGATCGAAGCCGGTCGTGACGGTCGCCAGTCGGCAACCAACCTCGAACTGGCCTAATCTGTCAGTTTCTGGTGCAGAGCAGGATTTCCTGCTCTGCCCAATGCGCCATCGGCGCCGCGGCGATGCCTTAGTCCCTTGACGTGGACCGGTTTTCGCCCCATCTACCCAGTACGCTGCGCTGCCGCGTGAGCAAGCCGCGACCTCTTTCGAAGGACGCTCCAGCGTACACCCAAACCAAGTTCCCCATCACGCAGGGTTCCTGATGTACCGGCCAGACCCCGCAGGAATCGCTTGCAGGTCCAGAGGCCGACCAGACCCTCGCGGGCTCGTAATGGTACGGGCCCTGCCCTGATATGCCGGTTTCCGCGCTGACCGCGACCGGCTGAAAAGGACGTCTTTTGACCGATTTCTCCGCGCTTGGCCTCTCGACCAAGCTTCTTGATACGCTGACCGCAGCCAATTTCACCAAACCCACCCCGATTCAGGAAAAGGCGATTCCCCTCGCTCTGGAAGGGCACGACATCATGGGTCTGGCGCAAACCGGCACCGGCAAGACCATGGCGTTCGGCCTGCCCCTGATCGATACCCTGATGTCGAACCTCGGCAAACCCCTGCCCAAGACCGCCAAGTCCCTGATCCTCGCCCCTACCCGCGAGTTGGTGAACCAGATCGCGGACAACCTGCGTATCCTGACCGATGGCACCCGCATCCGTGTTGTGACTGTCGTCGGCGGCCAGTCGATCAACCGTCAGATCAACGCCCTGTCGCGCGGCACCGACATTCTGGTCGCGACCCCCGGCCGCGTGATCGACCTGATGGATCGCGGCGCGATTGATCTGGGCACCGTCCGCCATCTGGTGCTGGACGAAGCGGACCAGATGCTGGACCTCGGCTTTATCCACGCCCTGCGCAAGATCGCCCCTGCCCTCGGCACCCCGCGTCAGACCATGCTGTTCTCGGCCACCATGCCCAAACAGATCGAAGAGCTGTCCGAAGCCTACCTGACCAACCCGCAAAAGGTGCAGGTCGCCCGCCCCGGCAAAGCTGCAGACAAGATCACCCAGTCGGTGCATTTCCTGAACAAACCGGAAAAGCCCAAGATGCTGCGTGAAATCCTGTCCAAGGATCTCGACGCTCTGACGCTGGTTTTCGCCCGCACCAAACACGGCGCGGAAAAGCTGATGAAGGGCCTCGTGGCAGATGGCTTCAATGCGGCCTCGATCCATGGCAACAAAAGTCAGGGCCAGCGCGACCGCGCGATCAAAGCGTTCCGCGACGGTGAAATCACCATTCTCGTCGCGACCGACGTTGCTGCTCGCGGGATCGACATCCCCGGCGTGGCTTACGTGATCAACTTCGATCTCCCCGAAGTGGCAGACAACTACGTGCACCGCATCGGCCGCACCGCCCGCGCTGGCCGCGATGGCGAAGCGATTGCCTTCTGCTCGCCCGAAGAAGCCGACCTGCTGCGCCAGATCGAAAAGCTCATGAAGATCGAGCTTCCGGTTGCCAGCGGCACGCGTCCCAGCGGAGCCAGCAAACCCGGCAGCAAGCCTGCGCGGTCCCGCAACCGTGGCCGCGGCAAGCCGCAGTCCTCGCAGAAGACCGAAGGCGCTCCGGCCAAGAAACGCCGCCGCCCCCGCCGTCAGAACGCGGCCTAATGGGCACGGCTCTAGCCGCTTGAGCTGCGGAGAGGGTTCTCTCTGATATTGCTCTCCTAGAGGGTAACGCGGTATTGGCGCACGGAACCACTTTCCCTGCGCCAATACGAAACATGGGCTTTGAACGGCTGTTCAAGCAGCGAACCAAGTTCCACAAAAATTACTTCAAGCCGCACTCGCGAACGCGCCCAGCCTCAAGGCTGCTTTATTCCCTTGTGATCTTCCCCAAAGTATCGCGACCGCCATCCGCAGCCAGCTGACGCCCTTCGGCTTTGGCGCTGCGGAACAGTTCGGGCATGTTCCACTCGGGTTCCTCTCCGGCAAAGAGGTCCAGATAGGCAATCGCGGTCGAGGCATTCTCGCGGGCATTCTCGCGAAAGCTCCACCATGTCCGAAGCTCATCCAAGGCCGCGTTCGGGTGCTGTGCGGCGTGGTAGTCCTTTTCCAAAATCATCCCGCGCACGTTCAAGCAAAAGCTGACATAGAGATACCCCTCGGGCCAGAAATAGGCGGGGCGGGCCGTGTCAGCGTCCGGCGCGATTTCGGTGACACGCACCGGATTGATGCGGATCAGATTGCTGAGCATCAACCCCGCCGCAAAGCCGACATAGGCGGGTTTATCTGCGTCATGATGGGGTTTCTGGGCCTCGAACGCGCGCAGCCATTCTGCAAAGGCCTCGGTCATGGCGGCGGTGTCCAGCGCGAAACGATTGCCCGTTTGGGTCTGGGTTTCCGACATCTGCTGCTGGAACGCATCCTCGAACCACCGCAGACGCTGTGCGGATTTGTGCAGGGGACCGCCGGAGGTATCGCTGATCGAGGGGGCTTGGCTCATCGTCTGGTTCCCTTGTGCATTCCGCAATCGCGCCCCGTCACAGGTGCGCGGCCCACTCTGTCAGAGCCGCCCCCAGACGCGCCGGATCATTCAGCGCATCGCGGGCCTCTTTGTTCATCGCGCGGACCAGCCCATAGGCCAGCGCCAGCAATTCGCCCTCGCCTTCGGCAGTGTCGGCGCGGCTGGTCAGCAGCCAGACACCAACCGCCACCAGCACAAGCGCACGGTCATTGGGATCAGAGACCGGCCCAAGGCTTGGCATACGGGCAATGGCACCCGACCGGTTGATAGCGACCAGTAGCTGCGCGGCTTGCTCGGGGCCGGGAACAGGGTTCTTTGGCTGGCGGGCCAGCAGGTCGGCCAAGAGCGTCTCGCTGATGGTGTCGTCGTGGCACGGCCCCTCGCGGGTCAAGGCGTCCCAGCCGTGGGCAAAGCTTCTTACGCAGTCCATCAGCGCAGTCTCGGTGCGGTCGGCCCCCGTCAGGAAAAGCCCCGCCCGTTCGATCTGCGCCCCGTTGACCGTGGTATCAGTCAACCGGCTGCCCACCCTGCCCATGGATTTGAGCGCATTATGGAACGGCGCCCGAATAGGGCCGGGCAAAAGACGCGCCGCCGGTTCCAGCGCGCTTTCTGTCGCCTCGGCAATGCGGGAAACGCCGCGCAACGCATCGCGAAGGGGCATTTGCGCCTGTTGAAATCTGTCGAATCCAGCTGACCTTGGCATCTTTTGTCCTCCTCCGCGAAAACTCTAGCTTGATCCGTTAGCGCTCGCTACTCGCGTTGCTGGTGTTTGATCGTTTTCTGGTGCGCTGCGGTCCAACAACTGCCGCGCGGTCAGCTCATCGGTAATCAGCACGCTCGGGGACAGCGCCTTGAGCGTCGCAAGGATGATGTCGATCTTCTCGGCCCCTCCGGAGATCAGCACCTTTTTCTGGACCCGTTTCAACCGCTCCATCGACAAGGAAATCGAGCGGTCGTTAACCGGATGGGGAATCGGCTCCCCGTTGCTATCAAGGAAGTTGTACAAAACGTCGCCGATTGCGCCGCCCTCGATCATGGACTGGCGCTCTGCCTCGGACACGTGCCCCAGACGGTACGATGTGGTCAGCGCACTGATCCCCCCGCAAGACAGCAAGGCCACATCGCAAGAGCCCGCCATTTCCAGAATCTGGTCCAGCCCGCAATGTTCCAACAGCGCGTGTTTGGTCTGCGCGGAATCCACGATGGCCGGGGCAGAGATCAGGTAGCCCTCGGCATCGAACATCTCGGCGAATTGCCATGCGAATTCCGCAGGGTTAAAGCGCCGCGCCTGACTGATCCCGCCAAGCAAGGACACCACGCGCACGTTTTCCAGCGCGCGTCCCTCGATGTAGGGCAGCATGGTGTGCAGGGTTCTGCCCCAACCCACCCCGACCGTCATATTCGGCCCCATGATGCTGGACACATAGGCCCCGGCGGTGGCCGCGATCAGCTTGGTCGGGTCGATTTCCGGGTCTTCGTTCGGGGCGATCAGCGCGCTGGCCAGACCAAAGCGCTGCTCAAGTTCGTGTTGCAACCCCACCAGAGTTGCGATGGGGGATTCAATGCGAATGACCACTTCGCCGCGCCGACGGGCCTCGGACAGCAGACGGGTGATCATGATCCGGTTCACCCCCAGCTTCTTTGCCACATCCGACTGGGTCATGCCCTCGATATAATAAAGCCATGCGGCCCGGATGCGGAGTTGTTCCGCCATATCGGTGTTGCGATGCGTGCTGCGATCCTTGGCTGCGCGGTCTTCCGCCATGTGGGGCCTCGATGGTGGTGAATTGAACAACCGATCATACAAGAGAACGAATGATCTTTCCAACCTCATCGGGGGCCTCAATCTGGGGCATGTGCCCGACACCGTCGAAAAGATGCAGCGCAACCTTGCCCGGGGCCCGCAGTGCGTGGCTCCACGGGATGATCGCGTCGCGTTTGCCCCAGATGATGCGGGTGGGCATATCGACCCGATCCAGCGCCGCCCGCAGGTCAAAGGCTTGGGTGCCATCGGGGAATAGCACGTCCGCCAGCGCGGCCTGCGCATGGCGCAACGCGGGATCGTTGCGCGCAGCCATAGCAAGGCGGGCGTATCCATCTGTAATCAGGCTTTCATCCGCCGCCAGTCGGCGCAGCCACGGGGCAAGGCTCTCGGCGCGAGTGGCGTAGCACAGGCCGGTCAAGGTGGCTCCGTCTATTTCGGGGCCAAGGCCACCGGGGGCGATCAGCGTCAGTGACGCGATTTTGCGCGGGCGCGTGTCGGCCAAGGCCAGCGCAACCGCGCCACCCAACGAATGGCCGACCAGATGGGCAGCATCCAGATGCAGATCGTCCACGGCTGTGCGGACCTCTTTGACCAGATCGGCAAAGCAGCGAATGCGCAGTTTCGGCGATTTTCCGTGGGAGGGCAGGTCGATCCGGACAACGGGACGGTGCCGCAGATGGGTTTCGAGCGGCGCCCAAGAGGTTGCGTCGCTGGCGAACCCGTGGATCAGCACGATGGGCGTGCCCTCGCCCCCTTTGGAACGGGTGATCGACAGGGGGCCGGTTTCTGCGGTGAAGCCTACGGCAGGCGCAGGAGCCAGTGCCCGCAAAACGTCATCAGCCTGCACCCGCCCACGCGGGCCGGTGCCGACAAAGCTGGTCAGCTCGCGCCCCGCCTCTGATGCCAACCGGCGCGCTCTGGGTGTGGCGCGGGGCTTTTCGAGCGCGGGTTCGGCGGTAAGGGCCAATTCGCGCACCGGCTCCACAGCGGCGACGGGTTCGGGCGGCGGGGCTGGTTCCGCAGCAGCTGCACCAAACGCCACGGGCTGTTCGCCAACCGCCTCGCCCTCGGCATAGAGCCACGCGCAGGGCTGGCCGATCTGTATCTCGGTGCCCTCGGGCGCGGGGTGGTGCAGGATGCCATCGGCGGGGCTTTCGACCTCCATCGCGGCCTTGTCGGTTTCGATGTCGAACAGGGGCTCGCCCTTGGCGACCGTCTGGCCCACGGCCACATGCCACGACATGATCTTGCCCGAGGCCATATCCATATCGACCTTCGGCATAATGACTTCGATCGGCATCAGATGCGCCCCTTTGTCAGACCGCGTGCGGCATTCAGAATGTCGGGCACTTGGGGGACGACAGCCTTTTCCAGCTGCGGGTTATACGGGATCGGACATTCGGCCCCGCCCAAACGCACAATCGGCGCATCAAGGAAATCGAACGCATCGCTTTCGGCCACCATGGCGGACACCTCTGCCCCGACACCCAGCGTCTTGACCCCCTCGTACACGCAAATCAGGCGACCAGTTTTGCGCACCGAGGCCAGCACCGTTTCGCGATCAATCGGGCGGATGGTGCGCAGGTCAATGACCTCGGCATCAATGCCCTCTTGCGCGAGGGTTTCGGCAGCCTCCAAAGCCTTGTGAACCATGATCGCGGTGGCCACGATGCTGACATCGCGCCCCTCGCGGCGAACAGCGGCCTTGCCAATCGGGGTCGTGTAGTGACCCGCAGGAACCGGCCCCTTCATCTTATAGAGCAGCTTATGCTCGTAAATCATGACCGGATCGGGATCTTCGAGCGCGGCCAGCAGCAGGCCCTTGGCATCCTCGGGGGTCGAGGGTTGCACCACCTTCAGACCGGGCACGTGGGCGGTCCAGGCCTCAAGGCTTTGGGAATGCTGTGCCGCCGCTCCGGTGCCCGACCCCGCAGGAAAGCGCATGACCACAGGCACCGAAACGGCACCGCCCAACATGAACCGCAGCTTGGCGGCCTGGTTCACGATCTGCTCCATCCCCAAGGTCGCAAAGTCTGAAAACTGGAATTCGAAGATCGGGCGCAATCCAGTCAGCGCGGCCCCAACGGCCACCCCCGCCCCGCCAAGTTCGGAAATCGGCGTGTCCATTACGCGATCGGTTCCGTATTTTTCAACCAGATCGCCGGTGACGCCAAAGGCACCGCCATAGACGCCGATATCCTCGCCCATCAGGATCACACGCTCGTCGCTGCCAAGGGCGATGTCCATCGCCTCGCGGATCGCTTCGGAGTAGGACATCTCGCGCGAGGTCGTCTCGGTTTGCGCGTTCATGCGGGGGTTCCTTCGGCTGGGATCGGGGCCGTGTAGACGTCGCGCGTGGCTTCCTCGACCTTGGGATCGGGGGCGGCAGCGGCGGCGGCGATGGCGTTTTCGATGATCGTGTTGGCTTGGGCCTCGATGGCGGTGATGTCGTCTTCGGACAGGATGCGGTGATCGACCAGCAGACGCGCCATTGCGGGGATCGGGTCGCGGCTTTGCCAATCGGCGATCTCTTCCTTGGTGCGATAGCGGTTGCGATCCGATTTCGAATGCCCCCGCCAGCGATAGGTCAGAGTTTCGACCAGACTGGGCCCTTCTCCAGCGCGGGCATGGGCGACAGCCTGATCAACAGCCTCCGTCACGGCCGAGAAATCGTTGCCATCCACAGTCACCCCCGGCATGGCATAAGCCGCCGCACGGTCCGAGATACGCTTGACCGCTGTTGACCGTTCGATCGAGGTGGACATGCCGTACTTGTTGTTCTCGCAGACGAAAACCACGGGCAATTTCCAGACAGCGGCCATGTTCAGGGCCTCGTGAAACGCGCCCTCATTGTTCGCGCCGTCGCCAAAGAAACAGACCGTGACCGCCCCCGTGCCAAGCCGTTTGGCCGACAGCGCCGCGCCAACCGCGATGGGCAGGCCGCCCCCCACGATGCCGTTCGCGCCAAGGTTCCCCTTGGACGGGTCCGCGATATGCATCGAGCCGCCGCGGCCCTTGCAGTAGCCGGTTTCCTTGCCAAAGAACTCTGCGAACATCTTTTCGACGTCCGCCCCCTTGGCAACGCAGTGGCCGTGACCACGATGGGTCGAGGTGATCTTGTCGTCATCGGTCAGGGCCATGCAGGCCCCCACCGCCGAGGCTTCTTGCCCGATGGACAGGTGCATGGTGCCGTGGATCAGCCCGCGCATGTAGCTGTTTTCCGCGCCCTCTTCGAATTTGCGGATCAGGTGCATTTTCAGGAACGCATCCCGCAGCCGTTCGGGGCTGTAGGTGCGGATGGCATAGGGTGTGTTATCGGGAAGCTCAGGCATGTTGCACTGCCTTCAGCATATCGCGCCCGTACAGCATCATGTCCTGCTTGCGGCGCAGATCACCAAGTCGCGAATCCGGCAGGCGGGTATTTTCCATGGTGATAAGCTCGCCCTTGCGGATGGGCGCGGTGACGATGGCACCGGTCAGCATCCCTGCGGGCAAGGCCTGCGCCGCCTGTGCACGCGACACCTCCATCGCCCAAGCTCGGTAGCTGTATTCGCCGATCTGATCCAGCGTATCACCGGGCGCGAGGTCCTTCTTGGCCAAGGCGCAGACCTCGACTACGGGACGATCCAGCGGGATCATATCGGCCTTGCCATACAGCACCGCACGGGCGCAGGTCAGCGGCACCTCTAGCGAGGTCAGGTGATAGGGCCGGATGAATTCATAGTACGGCCCATCCCCCATCTTGAGATCTTTCATCCGCTCGTGAATGCGCGGGTGCTCTGCCTCGACAATGCAGAAGACGCCGGGGGACACGCCCTTGCCGATCGAATAATCCACGCGGCCGATGCCCGAAAGCAGGCCGCCGTCCTTCTCGGGAATCAGAACCTTGGCCAGCTCTTTGGGCCCCGCCGCCGGACCGTGCATCCCGTCCACATCGGGGATCAGGCCGGTCGCGTTACCGATAGCGGCCATCTCGACCGCGGTCTTCGATCCATCCACAAACTCTACCAGAAGGCGAGGATTCATGTGCCGTTCGGCAGCCTCTTTCATGTAAGCGTCAGGCGTGGCATCGATGTTCAGCGGATTGTTCTTACCTTTACCGGCGCAGACGACCTTGTGGCCCATGGCGGTCACGAACTCGATCAGCTCCATACAAGAGGACGGCTCGTCCCCCGCACCCAGCGAATAGACCACCCCGAGCCGCGCAGCCTCGGCCCGCAAGTAGGCACCGATGGTCACGTCCGCCTCGACATTCATCATGGTCAGGTGCTTGCCCCGTTCCATCGCGCGGATGCCGATTTCGGCCCCAACGGCGGGGATGCCGGTAGCGTCAATCACCACATCGATCAGACCGGATTCAAGCAACAGATCGGCGTTGTCCGTGATCGCAGTCTGACCATTTTCAATTATTTTATTGAGATCATCGGTGCTTTTGGCATCTGCGCTGTGACCGTCCTCTTGGCGGGCGATCGAAACGGCGCGATGGGCGTTGGGCACATTGATTTCCGAGATCGCCGCAACCTCTACGCCGTCCATCATGGCAGCGCGGGTCACGATGTCGGTCCCCATTTCACCCGAACCAATCAGCCCGATTCGGACAGGGCGGCCCGCGTCTGCACGCGCAGCCAGGTCTTTGGCGAGTCCCGTTAGGGCAATATTCGACGGCATAATTATTCACCTGTTTCGCTGAAAACTTTGTCAGACTATTCAGAACTTATGTTCAGTCGTCAACTCTGTTGTTCAAAATTCAGAAGATTATCGCTTGACTGATTGGATATTTATGAACAATGGTTCTATCGAACACTTTATGTTCCGGCCCGTGGCGCTTTATTGAGGAGAGAGCGCGTCGCGGGTTGAAAAAGGGAAAAAACCTCGAAAAGCTCGACGGTTATGGGCCATTGGCCCAAAGGGAGGAAAATATGGATTACCGAGGCAAACTTTCGCGTCGCTCGTTTCTGGCGCGCGGATCGGCTGCTGGCGCGCTGGCAATCGGATCAACTTGGAGTGGAAAACTTCTGGCTGAAACGGCGCTGCCTGACCCGCAAAGCATTCTGAACGACATTTCGATCTCGAAATACGTGCGGCAGGATTATCAAAAGCTCTATGGCATGTCGGACGCCAAGCCGATCTGGGATGCCGACAAGGACTGGATCCGGACAGTGGATTGGGAGGCCGTGCGCTCTGAACTGGCCGGAACCACCGTGCGCTTTGCCGTTGGCGCGGCCGACGCGGAATCCGCAGCCGAGGGGCTGGCCCCCTTCGAGGCGCTGTCGGGCATCAAGGTCGAACTGGTCCCCATCCCCGATGACAGCATGTACGACAAGGTGCTGGCAGAGTTCATCTCGGGCAACGCCTCGTTTGACGCGCTCCAGTTCTTCTCGCCATGGATGGGCGATTTCGCGGCGCCGGGCTTCCTGTATCCGCTCGACGAATTTGCCGAGAAATGGTCGCTGCCGTTGGATGACTTCTACGACACCTACAAGCTGAACTATGGCTTCTTTAACGGCACCATGTACGGCATTCCC
This sequence comes from Donghicola sp., assembly GCA_964224285.1. GTDB lineage: Bacteria > Pseudomonadota > Alphaproteobacteria > Rhodobacterales > Rhodobacteraceae > Donghicola. Next base: position 10,139 of record CAXQKF010000109.1, read on the forward strand.
TTTGACTGCGACATCCAGATGGTGCACCTGCGCAAGGGCTACGTCGAAAAGGTGCTTGGCGGTTCCATTGATCGTGCGAACACAGTGCCGTCCTATGACGAACTGATCCGCCTGTCTGCCGAACTGAACAAAGTGGAACCGGGCGTATCGGGTGTTGGCCTGATGGCGGCGCCGGGCTTCTGGTCGACCTATACTTGGGAACACATCTCGGCACAGGCCGGAATGATGCTGTTCGACGAAAACTGGGAGCCGATCTTCAACGGCGATGCCGGCATGAAGGGTCTGGAGATCATCCTCGCCCTGTCGAAAAACGCGAACGAAGGGTTTGCAGGCGCAGGTTGGCCCGAAAACCGTGCCGCGTGGCTTGGCGGTCAGGTGGCCACCAACATCAGCTGGCAGGACAGCGGCACACAGGCGATGCGCCCCGACCAGTCGCAGATCGTGGACGATTTCGTCACCATCTATGAGCCCCGCATCGACGGCGGCCGCTTTGCGCCCCCGAACATCGCGGGTTCGACATCCTGCGTGTCGGCAAGCGCCAAGAACCCCGAGGGCGCGTTCCTGATGCTGGCCTTCCTGACCACCTCTTCGATCATGTCGATGAACGAGGCAAACGCGAACGGCGTGGCGCCAGGCTACAAATCCGTGCTGACCAACCCCAACCTCCAAGAGGTCAG
>CAXQKF010000110.1:0-5778 GCA_964224285.1 Donghicola sp.
TCTGACCTCTTTCGTTTGTCTCTGATGACGCCAGTTCCGCGCCCCGTGCCAGAATTCCGAGCCCTTTGCGCCTGCATACATCCATCGGTCGAGCGATCTGTCCCAAATTGTAGTCGCCCCAATACCCCGAAGAGGCGCGTGGGATGGGGCAATAAAATAGCTGTGCCTACGACTGAAACAGGCTTGCAGGTTACAATTTTTTAGCCTCATGCTCCGTCCACTAAGCTCTCGTTAAAGTGGTTTTTTAGATGGCTACGCATTTGGAACTGGGAACTGAATTTCAAGTAAACGCTTCGTCACAGGCGGCACAGTTCGCCTCTGCTTCGGCGGGGTTGTCGGACGGGCGTTTTGTTGTGTGTTGGTCGGACCTTAGCCAGCAGGGGGACGATACGTCGGGCTATGCTGTCCGTGCGCAGATTTTCAATGCTAACGGCAGCGAGGCCGGTGCCGAATTCGTGGTGAACAGCTACACCAAGTGGGCCCAAGAGGCCCCGGCGGTGTCGGCCCTGTCTGACGGACGGTTTGTTGTGACTTGGGAGAACCAGACGCCAGCCTATCAGCGCGAAATCCGGGCGCAGGTCTTTGACGCGGACGGTCAGGCGATGGGCAGAGAGTTCGTGGTGAACGGCACAGAGTCCCAGAGCAAATCCCAGCCCGATGTGATCACCCTGTCCAACGGCGGTTTTGTCATCAGTTGGACGGACTACAACGAGAGCATTATCAGCGATATGGCAGCGCGCCCCTCGAACATCGTCGCGCAGGTCTATGACGCCGAAGGTCGGGCCGTGGGCGGTGAATTCACGGTGAACAGCACGACCTACGGATACCAGAGCCAAACGGTCATGGCCGCACTGGACAAAGGGCGTTTTGTCGTGGCGTGGTATGACGACGGAAGCTCAGACTGGGATGGGCAGTCCGACATTCGGGCGCAGATATTTGACCGCAATGGACAGAAGATCGGCACCGAGTTTGTGGTGAATACGACCATCAGCGGCGGGCAGGCACATCCGTCCATCGACGCGCTGGCTGATGGGCGCTTTATCGTCAGCTGGACGGATTTCAGCCAGACCGGAGCGGACAAGGACACCTCTTCGGTCCGTGGCCAGATTTTCGAAGCGGACGGCACCGCAGTCGGTGCCGAGCTGACCCTGAATACCACCACGCGCTTCGGACAATCCTCGCCTTTGGTGACGGGCTTGCCCGATGGCCGGTTTGTCGTGATCTGGAGCGACGGCAGCTGGTCCAAGGATGACACGGACGGATCTGCGGTGCGGGGGCAGGTTTTCCTGGCGGACGGAATAAAGTCCGGCGCGGAATTTCTGGTGAACGAGACCACAGATGGTGAACAGTGGGGCGGCTCGATCAGCGCCCTTGCGGATGGCCGGATTGTGGTCACGTGGGACCAGTATTTCGAAGGCGCGGATTACTGGGAGACCTTCCAGCCCGAGCAGCAAGAGGTCTATGGGCGGATCATCGACCCACGGGATACGGGGGTTCACCTGCGCGGGACGGCAGGCGACGATCAGTTTGTGGGGACTAAGTTCCGTGACCAGATGTCTGGCGGAGCAGGGGATGACACGCTGGTTGGCGCGGATGGCAAAGACAAGCTAACCGGCAGTCAGGGTGACGACCACCTGATCGGCGGGACAGGGGCGGACCAACTGGACGGCGGCGCAGGGCGCGATCTGCTGGAGGGCGGCTCTGGCAAAGACCGGTTGGTTGGCGGGACTGGTGATGACACCCTGATCGGGGGCACATCTAAGGACATCCTGATCGGCGGGGCAGGTGCAGATCACTTTGTCTTTGTGAACGCTGGTGACAGTGCCGCGCGGCCCATAGGCAGCGATGTGATCAAGGATTTCAGCCAGTCCGACGGGGACCGCATCGTGCTGACGGATTTGCTAGAGGCTGGCGGTGCGTTCATCGCTAGGGCCGCGTTTTCTGGCGAAGCAGGACAGGTCCGGTACAGTCTGCAAGGTGACAACACCGTGATCATGGTCGATTTGGACGGGGACCAGTCCTCTGACCTCTCGATCGTGCTGAATGGGTCGTACACCCTGACAAACGGTGATTTTCTGATGTGATCCGCGTTCGGGGGGCGGCACCTTGTTGGCGTTTCCCAGCCATGGGGGCGGAGATATAGGGCGGCTTGCGGCCTTGACCCTCGGGGTCATATTTCCGATGGTTTGCGGGATCACTGACCGGAGAGACCGTGCGCCTAATCGCTGTTCTACTGCTGACTGGATTTATCGCTGTGCTGGGGCTGAGCGCTCCGGCTCAAGCGCATGGGTCCGGTGGCGGTCATGCCATGTCGCATGTGATGGCGGATTGTCCCGAATGCCCTCTGGTCGGGGCTGACGCTGACGGCGCGGGACATGTCTCGCAGGATTGTCCCCATGTGACCGGATGCGGCGCGATGGTCCTGACCGAAGGGGCCTCGGCCTTGCCCGCTCTCTTGCCTGTGCCTGTTCGACATGACCGCCCGCCCCACGCGCGGCTCGAGGGCCGATACGGGCGAATAGACCTACCGCCTCCGCGCGTATGCGCCTGATTTCTTTGAGGAATGGCAGGGCGACCTGCCCGACAGGATCAGTCGGTGCAAACCGCAAGAGACGGAAACTATAATATGAACAAGTTTATTCTGGCCGGGGGCGCTGCCCTCGCGATTGGTGTCGCCGCCTATGTGCTGCAGACTACCAGCAGCGCCCAAGAAGCGCAGATCACCGCCCCACCCGAAGGGGCCCCTTTGGTCGAGGTCACAGTGCCAGACCAGTTGTCAGAGGCTGCAACCCTCGGGAAGACGGGGTTTGATGCGGTCTGTGCGGCGTGCCACGGCACGAACGGCGCTGGCAAACTCGGCTTTGGCCCGCCACTGGTGCACAAGATTTACGAACCCTCGCATCATGGGGATATGTCGTTCTATATGGCCGTCCAGCAGGGTGTTCGGGCGCACCATTGGCCCTTTGGCAATATGCCTCCCCAAGAGGGCCTGACCAAAGCGGATGTGACGAACATCATCTCTTACGTGCGCGAATTGCAGCGTGCCAACGGGATCAACTGAGGGGGCCGCGATGACACTTGATCGCAGAACATTCTGCAAGGGCGTCGCGGGTGCGGCGGGATTGGCTCTGGCGGGGCCGCTGGGTGCGGCGACCTCCCCAACGATTGTCGCCCGCAAGGCCAGCGTGCAGCTTGCCCCCGCTGGGTATCCGGCCACCGAGGTCTGGTCCTATGACGGCACGATCCCCGGCCCTGTGATCCGCGTCCCCCAAGGGGGGCGGGTGACGCGCAGGCTGGTGAACGAACTGGACGCGGCGACCTCGATCCACTGGCACGGCATCCGCATCGACAACGCGATGGACGGGGTGTCGGGCCTGACGCAGGATCCGGTGCCCACGGGGGATTTCTATGACTATGACTTCGAGACCCCGGACGCTGGCACCTACTGGTATCACGCCCACAAGAACTCGATGGAGCAGGTCGCCCGCGGCCTGAATGGCGCGCTGATCGTCGAAGAAGCCTCGCCTCCCGACGTGGACCGCGACGAAATCCTGATGATTGACGATTGGTTGCTGGACCCCGAAACCGGACAGTTTGTCGAACCGTTCGGCCATCCCATGGTCATGAGCCACGGTGGCCGGACCGGCAATCTGATCGGGGTGAACGGGCGGTATGACTTCGGCTTCGAGGCCAGGCAGGGCGAACGGTTGCGTCTGCGCTTGATCAATGCGGCCAACGCGCGGATATTTGTCCTGCGGCTTGAAGGCATGGAAGGCTGGACCGTGGCGCTGGATGGCATGCCCTTGGCGGCGGTCGAGCCTGTGGAGGGTGATATCGTCCTTGCTCCCGCGCAGCGCGTCGATCTGATTGTTGATGTGACAGCGGGCGCGGGCGACCCCGCGGCGCTTGTGGCGTTCATGGATGATGACAGCTGGCAGGCTCTCGCTGAAATCACCGTGACCGGCAGCTCAGAGGCGCAGGCCAGACTGGCCCCCGCGCCTTTGCCGGCCAATCCCAACAGCGATCTGCCGGACCTGTCAGAGGCCGTCACGCTGGATATGGCGATGGAAGGCGGGGCGATGGCGGGCATGGACTCTGCGGTGTTCGAGGGCGAGCGGCTGGACTTTCGCGCATTGATCGAGAAGGGGCAGTTCTGGGCCTTGGCGGGGCAGGCGGGGATGTCTGACACGCCCTTTGCCGAGCTGAAGCTGGGCCAGACAGTGCGGGTCAAGTTGGACAACCGCACCGCCTTTCCCCATGCCATGCATCTGCACGGGATGCATTTCCGCGAAATCCGCGCTGATGGCAGCTTTGGCCCCTTGCGGGACACGATCCTGAGCATGCCTGACACGCCGCTGGAAATCGCGTTTGTCGCCCACAATCCGGGCAAGTGGTTGTTCCATTGTCATATGTTGGCGCATGCCGCCTCGGGTATGACCACGTGGATCGAAGTGAGTTAAGAAGGTTCGGGAGGACGTATGAAACAGGTTGTCACAGCGGTGATGCTGGTCGCGATCGGGACGGCAGCATTGGCGCACAGCGGGGTAAAAGACAAAAACGTCAAGGCGCGCATGGATGCGATGGAAGCCATCGGTGCGCAAACCAAGGTGATCGGGTCTATGGCCAAAGGGAAAACGGCATTTGACGCGGTGGCTGCCAATGCGGCGCTGGATCAGATCGCCAAACATTCCGCACAGGTTCCGGCCCTGTTCGAAACGCAGGGCAATGACCCCAAATCCGAAGCCTCGCCCGCGATCTGGGAGGAATGGTCGGAGTTTACCGCTTTGGCCGAAAACGGCACCAATGTCGCCAAGGGTTTGGCAGGGACAATCTCGGCAAAGGCCGATCTCGGGCCTGCCCTCAAGAAACTGGGTGCGACGTGCAAGGCCTGCCATTCCAGGTACCGCCATTGATCTCAGCGCCCACGCCAAATTCCGGCGCGGGCGTTCGTGCACCTATGGCTTGAAATAGAACTTCGGCGTGCCGAACAGGCTCCGGCGGCTGCGGGTGACGTGGCCCTTCTTTTCCTCGGTCTTGAGAAAGAACTCGATTTCCGCAGGTTTCGGTATTTCGACGACGGGCAGCTTGCGTTCCAGTTCTTCGTCCTTTTGCGCCTCGAGGATATAGGTGTCTAGGTCCGCGGCAGAGATCGGGGTGTCACCCTGACGCATCAACCCGACCAGTATGATCCGCTCGGCTGCGGAATAACCTGTGTAATCGCCGTGTTGGTTGCGCAGGACCAGATCCGCCAGAACAGTGCGTTTCGCGGCGCCCACTAGCATGGCCCTTATGCTCCAGCCCGAGAAATTGGACCAAACGGTCTTGAGAACGAAGCCCATGACAGGTTTCGACCCCAACTTGGATATTTCCAGTTTTCCCAGCTTTTTCAAACGGGTGTCCAGCTGTTCGATCATCTGGCCAAAGCCTGAGCCCGCCATTTGCGGCCAGTCGTGGACATGGATTTCTGGCCACAGGTCGCTGTCTGTGCCGGGATCAATGATCGATCTTTTCTCGCTGTTCCCGCTGTCCGGCGTTGCCAGAACCGGATTGTCCGGATGCAGGGTGAAGTGCTGCTTGAGGAACCATTGGCAGTTGCGTTGGCCGAGGACGAAATCGTGTTTGCGGAAACTCTCGTCCAAGAAGCCACCGAACCCACCGAGTAGGCCGCAGGCAATCGCATTCGCGCCGATCTTCTGGGTTCCGCCGCCAGAGCCGCGGCGCGGCGTAATCATGAACCGCGACCGGACATCGGGGTCAAAGGCCTGCACCAGTTCTGCG
>CAXQKF010000111.1:0-2431 GCA_964224285.1 Donghicola sp.
CAGATCGCGACGGTCCATCAGCGGGTTCAGCGCGCCCGAGTCCTGGGTCTGCGCAGTCTTTTGCTGCAACTGGCCCAGTTCCTTCAGGATCTTGTTCGCCTCATCGATGTGGTTCGCCTGATCGCCCATGGCGCTTTCGATCATGGTCTCCATCTCGACCGCGAGCGATTTGACGCCGTCAACAAAGCTTTCACCCGAGGTCAGCATCAGCTTGCGCAGACCAGTGTCCACCGGATCGCCCGACACCGCCGAGATACCGGCGAAGAAGGCATCCATCATATCCAGTGGCCCGCCATCCTGCGGGGTCACGCGGGCCTCAAGGATGTTCAGAACGGGCAGCATCGCCTCATTCTCGGACACATCGCCTGCGGTGGCGCGGACGCGCTCGGCTACGATGGCGTCAAAGGCGCGACGGATATTTTCAACGCTGACCCCCTGCGAGGTCGTCCCCTCGGACAGCGGGTTCATCTTGCCGCCACCAATCTCACGCGTTTCAACCGAGCGCTTGTGATAGCCCTCGGTTTCCGCATTCGCGATGTTCTCGCCCGAGACCTGAAGGCGGGCTTGCGCCGCCATCAGACCACTGCGACCTATAGCTAGAAGGTTGCTCATGAGCCCTTAATCCCCAGAACCATCGGTGCAAATTGCTGGTACAGCGCCTGGCCGATCCCAAGACCGGCCTTGCCTGCCCCCAGTTGCGAGAATTTTTCGTCCAGCATGCCCTGCATGGTTTCCACGCCAGAGCCGCCCATGAGATCGTCGCCAAGGCTGGCTTCTCGGGCGGTCTTCATGATCTGTTGAAGGAACAGGCCCTCAAAGGCGTCGGTGGCTTGTCGCAACTCGTCCGCTTTGGTGGGGGCCTTGACCCGCGTGTCACTGGCGGGGGCCATCTGGTGAAGGTCGGTATATCCTGAAACGTTCATGCCTGCTCTCTTTTTTGCTTTGTTTCAGATGATGATCAGTTCGGCCCGCAGCGCACCTGCGTGGTGCAAAGCCTCAAGGATGGCCACCAGATCGGCGCTGCTGGCGCCCACGGCGTTGATCGCATCCACAAGATTGGACAGAGAAATTCCGGGGTCGAACAGGAAGGCCTGCGCGGCGGGCTGATCGACCTCAATGTTGGTGTCGGGCGTGACCACAGGATCACCGGGGGCAACGATCACGTTGTCACCAGCGGCAACCACAGCCGCGCCTTGATCCACGTTCACATCTTCATTCACCCGCACGGTCAGCGATCCATGGGTCACCGCCGCAGGGGCCACACGGACGTTGCCGTTGATCACCACGGTGCCGGTGCGCGAATTCACGATGATCTTGGCGTTGGGCTCGGCGGGTTCGACCTCGATGCTTTCCAGCATACCCATGAAGGACACGCGCTGACCCGGATCGGCAGGGGCGCGGACACGCACCGAGGTGCCGTCCAGAGGCAAAGCCATACCGCCGCCAAAGATGTTGTTGATCGCCTCGGCCACGCGGTTCGAGGTCGAGAAATCGTTCCGATGCAGGTTCAGCACGAAGTATTCGGATTCAAGAAAGGGCGTTTCCACCAGCCGTTCGACAGTCGCACCACCGGGAATACGGCCCACAGTGGGCACGTTTACCACCAAGGACGACCCATCGCCGCCTTCAACACCCAGACCGCCAACCACAAGGTTGCCTTGCGCGATGGCATAAATCTCGCCATCAGCGCCCATCAGAGGCGTCATCAACAGGGTGCCGCCTTTCAGCGACTTGGCCTTGCCGGCGGTGCTGACGGTGATGTCCATCACCTGACCGGGCTTGAGGAAAGGCGACATCTCGGCCGTGACCATCACCGCCGCCGCGTTCTTGGCATCAAGGTTCGAGGCCGTCGTCTCTAGCCCGAGGCGCGAGATGATCGACTGCATCGATTGCTGCGTCAGGCTAGAGTTGCCATCGCCCGTACCCGCAAGACCCACGACCAGACCATAGCCCACCAAAGGGTTCGACCTAACACCAGCCACTGCGGCCAGATCCTTGATCCGGTCGGCAGACGCCGCAAAGGGTGCCACAATCATCAGGGCCGTGATCAGAATTGTGCGGAACATGGGCTTGGCCTTTCAGGTCAACCGGGAAGGGATCAGAACGGGGAAACGGTGTTCATGGCGCGGCTCATCCAGCCGCGTTTGCCGGTATCGGCCACCTGCCCTGCACCGATGTATTTGATCTCGGCGTTGGCGATGCGGTCGGATTCGACGATGTTCTCGGGCGAGATATCGGCAGGGCGCACGATGCCCGTCAGGCGGATGTATTCGTCGCCATTGTTCAGGGTCAGCTTTTTCTGGCCCATGATCTCTAGGTTGCCGCCCGGCAGAATGCGGGCCACGGTCACCGACATGCGGCCGGTCAGGCTGTTCGACTGGCTGGCGCTGCCCTTGCCCGAGAACGAGTTCGCACCGCTGGCCGACAGGTC
>CAXQKF010000112.1:0-2660 GCA_964224285.1 Donghicola sp.
CGCGGAAATCCGCAGGGCGTTCGGAAACTTACGTTTCGCACGAAGAACTTAGGCGTTCGACAAACGCTCTGCAACGTTTTCCCAGTTCACCAGCTTGTCGAGGAAGTTGGTCAGGTACACGGGACGCTTGTTGCGGAAGTCGATGTAGTAGCTGTGCTCCCATACATCGCAACCCAGCAGCGCGGTCTGGCCAAAGCACAGGGGGTTCACGCCGTTTTCGGTCTTGGTGACTTTCAGGGTGCCGTCGGTGTCGACGACCAGCCAGCACCAGCCCGAACCGAACTGCCCTGCGCCTGCGGCAGCGAAGTCGGTCTTGAACTGCTCGACCGAGCCGAACGCGTCAACGATGCGTGCTTCGAGTTCGGAGGGCATTGCTGCGCCTTTGGGGCCCATCATTTCCCAGAACTGGTTGTGGTTCCAGTGCTGCGAGGCGTTGTTGAAGATGCCGTTCTGGGCAATTGCGCCGGCGTTGTAGGTGCCTTTGATGATCTCTTCCAGCGACTTGTCCGCCCACTCGGTGCCTTCGATCAGCTTGTTGCCGTTATCGACATAGGCTTTGTGGTGGATGTCGTGGTGAAACTCCAGCGTCTCCTTGGACATGCCCAGATCGGCAAGTGCGTCGTGGGCATAGGGAAGTGCGGGAAGTTCGAAAGCCATAGTAGCCCCCATTATTCGTGTGAAAAAAAGATACGTCTTAGGTGATCCGCTACCGCGCTTACGTCAAGTCCCGGAGATGGATTCTGTTCACTAATACACCGAGACAACGCAACATTGGGAACGAAGTTCCTGAATTCCCCTCGAAAACAGTCGGATTTCTGCGCAAGGCGCGGCACGGGCGGGTTGGCACGGCCTTGCCTCTGCGGTGGGTTGGTGACACCATGCCCGTCAGAGGACGACCTCTCTGCGAACCGAATTGGCGGGACGACCCGTTGTCTATCACGAGGCCCCCATGCGCACGACGCTGGACCGTCTACGCCACGCCATTCTGTTCGAGATCATTGCCCTGCTGATCATTGCCCCCGTGGGGGCCTGGGTTTTTGACCTGCCCGTGCATCAGGTGGGGATCGTCGGAGCGGTCAGTGCGGCCATCGCTGCCCTTTGGAACATGGCGTATAACCATCTCTTTGATCACGCGCTGCTGCGCCGGACAGGCAGCACCCGCAAAACGCAACGGGTCCGCATCCTGCACGCCGTTCTGTTCGAGGGTGGCCTGTTGCTTGTGCTGATCCCGTTCATCAAGTTCTACCTTGATGTCTCATGGCTCGAGGCGGCTGCGATGGATGTCGCCACAGCGGGGTTCTACGTGGTCTATGCCTATGCCTTCAACTGGGGCTACGACCGGCTGTTCCCCTTGCCTGAATGGGACGAACCAAGCGGTTAATCGCCCAAAAACGCCTCTAATCCTTTGGGGAACAGCGGCGTCTTTTCGGCATTCAACTGGCCCAGTGAAACCCACCGAGCCCAACACTCCGCGCCACTATCCTCGGTAAAGCGAAAGCCATCCGGTAGATCGCGGTCGTCAAAACGGACCTCAGCGATGAACAGCACCTCGTGTCCGGTCTGGCCGTAATGGGTGTAGATATTCTCCATCACGCGATGGTTTTCGGCGATGGTGATATCAACGTCCAGTTCTTCGCGGAATTCGCGGGCCAGCGCGCTGCGCCAATCCTCGCCGAACTCGACCGAGCCGCCCAAGGGACGCACCCCTTTTACCGCCCCGTCGTCATCATTGACGTCAGCGACAAGCAAGCGGTCGCCGCGCCAATGCAGACCGAGCGCCTTGACCTTGATGGTTTGAGAGGGGCGCCAGAAGTTCATGAGGCCTCTCTACCATGAGGCGAACCCATGACACATAGAAAAACCCGCCTTCCTTGCGAAAAGCGGGTCAAATGCGGTGTTTGCCGTGGGGGTTAGAAGTAATCCACCTCGCCGCCCTTGGCCGCCGAAGTGCCCAAGAGCTTGAAGGCGTATTCCGCGACCGAGCGGAAGCAGACCAGACGGAAGCTTTCCTCGCCCGACATCCAGAAGGCTGCCGCGACCTGCGCGATACGGGTGCGGCGCAGATCGCCCACGCCGAACGCCTCGGGCGACAGGTCAACGGGCGCGACCTTGGCCAGAACCTCACGCGCAGCGGCACCGTCGATGCCGAACACCGCGCGGGCGTCCGACACGTTCACCGCCAGAAAATGCTGCCCCTCTAGCGCGACATTCAGCTGGCCCACGCGGTCCACCACCTGACTATAGGGCACGAACACCATCAGCTCGTCCGGCGACATCCACGCGATGCCCCCTTCCAGCGTGCCGACCATCTTGCGGATGGCAGGCAAGGCGTCCACACCAGCCACGGCGCAAACGGCCTTGGCAAAGGCGGGGTCCGACTGATTGCCGCGCACGGTGATCATCCCGTGCAGGCCCAGTTCGGAAACGCGGGCGAACCCTTCGATGTTGGCACCGGCCAGTGCGCTGATTGCTTCAGACATTCTGCTTCTCCCCTTCCTTGTCGTACCAGACAGGGTCGACGATTTTCGCCATAACGGTGGTGCCGTCGGTTTTGCCGAATTCCACCAGTTCGCCCATACGCTCGGGGCCGTGCTTGATCAGACCCATCGCGATGCCGCGGCCCATAGTGGGCGAATAGTAGGTCGAGGTCACACGCCCGA
>CAXQKF010000113.1:0-2084 GCA_964224285.1 Donghicola sp.
ACACTGATCCAGTCCACCACCTTTGCGGGGGGATAGTTCAGGCGCGGACCGCGCGCTTTGAAGCCTTGGTGCAGACGCATGATCGACTTGGCGCGCTCGCGCCGCGGCACTTGTGCCAGATCAATCCACACCAGTTCCGTCGAGCCACCGCCAATATCCACAACCAAAAGCTGCTGCGTCCGCGGACTGACCCAGGGCGCACAAGACACAACGGCCAGACGCGCTTCTTCTTCGGGCGGGATAATCTCCAGCGACAAACCGGTTTCACGCCGCACCTGTTGCAGGAACTTACGCGAGTTCGTTGCACGGCGACATGCCTCTGTCGCCACGAGACGCATACGCGTCACGCGATGCCGCTGAAGCTTCTGCTGGCACACCTTTAGGGCCTGCACAGTCCTGTTCATGGCTGCGCGGCTCAGGTTGCCAGTGCTTTCCAGGCCCTCGCCCAACTGGACGGACTTGGAAAAGCTATCGACCACCGTGAACTGAGCGCCATTCGGTCTGGCAATCAGCATACGGCAGCTGTTCGTGCCCAAATCCAAGGCGGCATACAGCTCGTTTGGATCGGGCGATGCGCGATGAGCGCTCTCGACCGTTTTCGGGAGTGCGCCCGCGCAATCGGGACGCCTGGGCGTCATGTCCACGCCCTCCATTCATTGTTACCCACTAGGGTAGTCACTCCACCCCGATTGCGCAAGGACCGGTTATGCATATCTCGGGATGCCCCGACGCCAATTCTGTCAGCGCATGCCCCGCCCCATGATCATCATGCAAAACTTTCACGCCCCGCAGCATGGTCACTGCCCGCCCCCAAGATTATGCTCAGGTCGCACACACGTTTTACAGTGTCGAAATTTGCACAAGGCGACGCAAACGCGCGTTCTACAACAGACTGCATAGGGAACAGGGAATCGCACAATGCCCGAGATCACCATCGTTTACTGGCGCGATATTCCGGCTCAGGTCATCGTCGGCAAAGGACGCAAAGCGGCTAAAATCCAGCTGCCAGAGCGTTTCGAACAGGCCATCGACCGCGCTGCCATGAAATCGGGCGCGGATCAGACAGACGATTATCTGGCCGAATGGCGCAAAGACGTGATCGACACGCGCGAAGGAGACCCCCAGTCCCTTGCCGAGGCGGAAGCCACACGGCTGGTAGAGGAGTATGATCAGGCCAAGGTAAAGGCTCTGATCGACAACGGTGGGCGTGCATGAGCACACCCCGGCAGATCTGGGAGGCCGCGATGGCTTTGTTGAATTTCCGCAAGCGCGAAGACGTGGCCGCGCCCACAGTGAACCCCCACGTCGAGTCCTTCCTTCAGGACTACTCGATCGAGGTCATGCCGCGCACCGCATCCAAGGTCGAGAACTTCCGCGACCTGCTGCCCGCTGGCACCCGCGTCTACATCGCACACATCGATGGCACCCCGATCGAGGACATGGTCGAAACCGCCGCCCGTCTGGCGGATGATGGCTTTCAGGTCATGCCCCACTTCCCCGCCCGTATCATCAAGGACGCGGCGACCCTCGCGGACTGGATCAACCGTTACCAGACCGAAGCAGGCGTCAAGCAGGCGCTCTTGCTGGCGGGCGGTGTGGCCGAGCCCCACGGAGAGTTCCACAGCTCCATGCAGCTGATGGAAACCGGCCTCTTTGACCGCGCAGGCTTCACCCGTCTGCACATCGCCGGCCACCCCGAAGGCAACAAGGACATCGACCCCAAGGGCGGCGACCAGAACGTCATGGACGCCCTGCGCTGGAAGGCCGCGTTTGCGGAACGCACCGACGCCAAGATGGCGCTGGCGACCCAGTTCTGCTTCGAAGCCAAGCCGATCATCGAATGGGCTGACAGCATCAAAGCAGCTGGCGTTGACCTGCCGATCCACATCGGCATCGCGGGCCCTGCCAAGCTGCAGACCATGATCAAGTTTGCCGTTGCTTGCGGCGTTGGCCCCTCGCTCAGGGTTCTGCAGAAACGTGCCAAGGACGTGACCAAGCTGATGCTGCCTTTCGAGCCGAACGACGTGGTCGCGGAACTGGCCGCGCACAAGGCCGCGAACCCCGATTTCAACATCACCAATGTC
>CAXQKF010000114.1:0-2395 GCA_964224285.1 Donghicola sp.
CGTCCGAGATGGGGGGTGTCACCAAGCCTGCGCCCAGATCGGCATAGACATTGGTGATTGTCCCCTCGCAGACATGGCCCGCGTGGTTCAGATAGATCAGCTCGTCAATGCCTGTGGGCATTGCCGCACGGTCGCGGTCATAGAGGTGGCGCTGGGTGGTTTTCACCCCTAGCCATGGATCATCCGCCTGCAATCGCGTGTCTGCCAGCGCCAGCCGCCATACCGTGCCTTCGGGCAGCGGGGCAAAGGGCGCATGGGTGATATCGGGCCTGCCGCCCGCGTCCACGGTCAGGCGCACGCGCTGCGGGCCATCTGCGGTGAACGCCTCTAGCGCCGCGTCCACGCCAACGGGCGCAATCCCCAACTGCCGCGCGGCAAAGGCCAGACGTTTGCGGTGCACATCCCCGCGCTGGAAGCCCCCTTCGGGCGTCCAGAGCATGGTTTCGATCAGGCGGAAGTCCGGATCGGCAGGCGGGCGTAGCGGGCTTTCCATAGGGCTTCCTCGTATTCGCTGTCGGCGGTGGAGTCCCAAACGACCCCGCCCCCCACGTTCAAGGTCACATCCGCACCGTCCACCAGCAAGGTCCGGATCGCCACGTTGAACTCGGACCGCCCGTCAGGGGCCATCCACCCAATCGACCCGCAGTAGATGTCGCGCGGCCCGTGTTCGAGTTCGTGGATAATCTCCATCGCGCGGACCTTGGGCGCGCCGGTGATCGAGCCACACGGGAACAGCGCCGCCATGATATTGGCAAAGCCGACGCCATTGGCCAGCTGCGCGCGTACCAGCGAAGTCATCTGGTGCACCGTCGCGTAGCTCTCTACGTGGAACAGTTCGGGCACCTTGACCGAACCGGGCAGGGCCACGCGGCTCAGGTCATTGCGCAGCAGGTCCACGATCATCAGGTTCTCGGCGCGGTTCTTTTCGTCTTGGGCCAGCCACGCCTTGCGGCGGGCATCCTCGGCGGGATCATCGCTGCGGGGCTGGGTGCCCTTCATCGGGCGGGTCTCGATCACGCCATCGGCGGAGGTGCGAAAGAACAGCTCGGGGCTGCGGGACAGCATCGCGGGCAACCCGTCCTGCAGAACCAAAGCGCCATGCTTCACCGGCTGGACCCGCGACAAACCCTCGTACAGCGCCTCGGGCGATCCCGAACAGCGGGCCGTCATCGGAAAGGTCAGGTTCACCTGATAGATGTCACCCGCGCCGATGTAGTCATGAAGCCGCCCGAACGCATCCGCGTAGCGGTCCGCCGACCACACAGGGGCCACATCGGACAGTTTCGCATCGCCGCCGCGCAACCCGCGCACCACAGGCGCGCCGTACACCCCGAACCGCAAGAGCGGCACGCGCCGCCCCTCGGGCATCAGGGGCAAGAGCCGCGGCTCCAGCGCATAGCCGAGCTCGTAGCTGGCATAGCCCGCGACCCACGCGCCGCCCGCCAAAGCCGCATCCACCGCAGCAAGAGCCCCGGAAACCTGATCCGCAGACCACGCCTCGATCACACGAACGGCGTCCTGAAAACAGGTGCCTTCGCCCATCGGGCCATGATCGAAACGAATCTCCAAAACGGTCTCCTGTGCCATCCTTGGCGGGACTTAGGGGATTACACGCGCAAGAACAGAAAAGAAAACGCCTCATAACAGATTTTTTCCGTCCTTTTCACAGATATGACGCCCCCTGCCCAAATGACAGCTTTACCGGATGTGAACTTAACGCCTATCCCCCCTTGCAGATGGGTCGTCGATGTCTATAACGCACGACAATTTGCGCACCCTCCGCGCCCGAACTGCCAGCCTGGGGATTACCGATATGCCGAAAAGAACCGATATCAACTCGATCATGATCATCGGAGCCGGACCGATCATTATCGGTCAGGCCTGCGAATTCGACTACTCTGGCGCACAGGCCTGCAAGGCTCTGCGCGAAGAAGGCTACCGCGTCATTCTGGTGAACTCGAACCCCGCGACGATCATGACCGACCCCGGTCTGGCCGACGCCACCTACATCGAGCCCATCACCCCCGAGGTCGTCGCCAAGATCATCGCCAAGGAAAAGCCCGACGCCCTGCTGCCCACCATGGGCGGTCAGACCGGCCTGAACACTGCCCTGTCGCTCGCGGACATGGGCGTTCTGGAAGAGCACGGTGTGGAACTGATCGGCGCCAATCGCGAAGCCATCGAAAAGGCCGAAGACCGCGCGCTCTTCCGTGACGCGATGGACAAGATCGGTCTGGAAAACCCCCGCGCGACCATCGTCACCGCGCCCAAGGATGCCAAAGGCCACTACGATCTGGAAGCAGGCGTCGGCATCGCTCTGGAAGCGCTGGAAGACATCGGCCTGCCCGCGATCATCCGTCCCGCCTTTACCCTTGGCGGCACCGGCGGCGGTGTG
>CAXQKF010000115.1:0-2992 GCA_964224285.1 Donghicola sp.
TCTGGATCAGGTCCTGAATTTTGCCGTACTGCAACTCGCTAACGACGGGGCCGATGTGGTTGCCGTGCTCGTGCGCAGACGCCACGCCACGGGTTTCCGCAGCCTTCACCGCGTCCTCGACCGCCTGATCATAGCGCGAGCGTTCCACCAGCATACGGGTCGGCGCGTTGCACGATTGGCCCGAGTTGTTGAAGCAGTGCATCGCGCCACGGGTCACGGCGTTTTCGTCCGCGTCCGCGAAAACGATGTTCGCCCCTTTGCCACCCAGTTCGAGGCTCACGCGCTTGACCGTATCGGCGGCGGCCTTGGTGATGGCGATGCCTGCGCGGGTCGAGCCTGTGAAGCTGATCATCGCGACATCGGGGTGGGTGGACAGCTGGGTGCCCACACCGGGGCCGTCGCCGTTAACCAAGTTGAAGACGCCAGCGGGAACGCCCGCTTCGTGCAGCATTTCAGCAAACAGCAGCGCCGACAGGGGCGCGATTTCCGAAGGCTTCAGCACCATGGTGCAGCCGACCGCCAGCGCGGGGATCACCTTGAGGCAGATCTGGTTCATCGGCCAGTTCCAAGGGGTGATCAGGCCGACCACGCCGATGGGGTCCAGCACGTGCATCTCGGTGTCGGTAAAGCGGCGCTCGAACTCGAAATGCTCCAGCGCCTCAAGGAACCCCTCGGTGTGCCAGCTGCCTGCGCCGACCTGCTCCTCAAGGGACCAGTCCAGCGGGGCGCCCATCTCGGTGGTCATGGCGTCCGCCATTTCCTGCGCACGGGCCTTGTAAATTTCGAGGAATTTTTTGATCACATTTACGCGTTCAGCCAAAGGCGCCTGCGACCACGACGGAAAGGCCGCTTGGGCCGCCGAAACGGCTGCATCGGTATCTGCCTGACTTCCCAAAGAGATAACGGCGGCGACCTCTTCGGTGGAGGGGTCGATCACGTCGAAATCATTGGTCAAAGCCGGTGCGACCCACTGACCGTTGATATAGAACTCGCGTTTTTTGATCATAATTTTTCTCCATAGAGCTGGCGGCAATGTGTCACTCATGACGGGTTCTGGCAAGAGAGGGGGTGACGCCGCGTGGGGAAATTCCTACGTATGGGGCCAACAGCAATTTCCATGACCTAAGGAGGGTATTTCCATGGGCCTACGCATTAACGATATCGTGCCTAACCTGACGCTGACAACCGATCAGGGCGAGTTTTCGTTCCACGACTGGATTGGCGATTCGTGGGCGATCCTGTTCTCGCACCCCAAAGATTTTACCCCCGTCTGCACCACCGAATTCGGTGCGGTTTCGCAGCTGGCCGACGAATGGGAAAAGCGCGGCGTCAAAGTGATCGGCCTGTCGGTTGATGGCGTCGAAGAGCACAAAGCATGGAAAGGCGACATCGAAACTTGGTCGGGCGCTAAGGCGACCTTCCCGATCATTGCGGACACCGACCTCGAGGTTTCCAAAGCGTTCGACATGCTGCCCGCAGACGCCTACCTGCCCGATGGCCGCACCCCCGCAGACAGCGCGACCGTGCGTTCGGTCTTTATCATCGCCCCGAACAAGAAGCTCCAGCTGTCGATGACCTATCCCATGTCGGTCGGCCGCAACTTTGCCGAGGTTCTGCGCGCGGTTGACGCCCTGCAAAAGACCTACGGCGCACCGCTGGCGACCCCCGCGAACTGGACCGAAGGTCAGGACGTGATTATCGCCCTGTCGCTGAACGACGAGCAAGCCAAAGAGAAGTTCGGCGAATTCGAGCAGAAGCTGCCCTACATCCGCACCACCAAAGTCTGATCTAGGCTGGCGGAATTTTCGAAGGGGCCTCGCAGCAATGCGGGGCCCTTTTTCTATGCCGCGCAGGAAAACGAAAAAGGCCCCGCCAAAGCGGAGCCTTCTAACTTTCCGAAAGAAACCTGATTACTCGGCGTTTTCTTCCTTGGCGATCTCTTCACCAGTTTCCTGGTTCACGTCGCGCATTGCCAGACGGACCTTGCCGCGGTCATCGAAGCCCAGCAGCTTGACCCAAACTTCCTGACCTTCCTTCACAACGTCCGAAGGATGGTTCACGCGGCGCGCTTCCAGCTGGGACACGTGTACCAGACCGTCGCGCTTGCCGAAGAAGTTCACGAAGGCGCCGAAATCGACGATCTTCACGACTTTGCCTTTGTAGATCTTGCCAACTTCGGGCTCTGCCACGATCGAGTAGATCATGTCGTAGGCCTTCTGGATGGCTTCACCGTTCGACGATGCGATCTTGATGATGCCGTCGTCGTTGATGTCGACCTTCGCACCCGAGGTTTCCACGATTTCGCGGATGACCTTGCCGCCCGAACCGATCACTTCACGGATCTTGTCGGTGGGGATCTGCATGGTTTCGATGCGCGGTGCGTGGACCGAGAACTCGCCAGCCGAGGTCAGCGCCTTCGCCATCTCACCGAGGATGTGCAGACGACCGTCTTTGGCCTGAGCCAGAGCCTGCTTCATGATCTCGGCGGTGATGCCTGCAACCTTGATGTCCATCTGCAGCGAGGTGATGCCGTTTTCGGTACCTGCTACTTTGAAGTCCATGTCGCCAAGGTGGTCTTCGTCACCCAGAATGTCGGTCAGAACCGCAAAGCGGCCGTCTTCTTCCAGGATCAGACCCATTGCAACGCCAGCAACCGGAGCGGTCAGCGGAACGCCTGCGTCCATCATCGACAGCGAGCCACCACAGACCGACGCCATCGAGGACGAGCCGTTCGATTCGGTGATCTCGGACACGACGCGGATGGTGTAGGGGAAGTCGGTTGCCGCGGGCAGAACAGCCTGCAGCGCACGCCATGCCAGTTTGCCGTGGCCGATTTCGCGGCGACCGGGCGAACCAACGCGGCCTACTTCACCAACCGAGTAGGGGGGGAAGTTGTAGTGCAGCAGGAAGTTCGAACGCGAGTTGCCGTGCAGGGCGTCGATGATCTGCTCGTCGTCGCCGGTGCCCAGAGTGGTCACAACCAGACCTTGAG
>CAXQKF010000116.1:0-7834 GCA_964224285.1 Donghicola sp.
ATGACATCCCGACCCCGACCTCGCTCAACGAAGCCACGCCTGCGATGATCGCGGCATTCTGGACCGACATCGTCACCGGACCAGAGGGCATCACCAAAGACATCGACCTCGACGCAGGGACGGTGACCTTTGAATGGCGGCATGTGACCAGCTATTCGGGCAGCCTCGAGGACAATGCGCCCGAGAACACCTTTAGCCTGACCCTCGTGGATCGGGGCAACGGCGATTTCGACATTACGTTCGACTACTCTGAAATCGACTGGGCCTATGAAACGAACACCGGCCGGTCTTCGGCGGCGGTGGCGGGCTTTGCCTCTCTCAGCAGTTTTTTCGAAACAGACTACTCAGGGCGCGTCCGCAGCCTGAACGTTCTGGACGAGACCGCGGGAAACACCGGCGAAACCGGCGTATGGACCTACCAGTTCCGTGATGGCGCGCTGTATGTGGACGGGGAACTGATCAGCAGCGGCGCCGAACGCGGATCGACATATTCGGCAGAGCCTTCGAACGCCTCGTCTGTCGGGGACATCCTGATTGCGGGGACCGAATTCGAGGACACAGGGCTCTATGGGTTTGTCACGGGACTGCCCTATGACTCGGCCTCCGACTACGTGGATTCGATTGGTGACTTGTGGATCAACCAAAGCAATCCGGACCAGTATGTCGGCGGATCGCCCGTGTACGGGCACACCAGTTGGAACACCTATCTGCACGAAATCGGACATTCGCTCGGGCTGGAACACCCGAACAACCGCCCGAACGACTCGCGGATCACCACCCAGTACACGGTGATGTCCTATAACGAGCACCCCGAAGAAACGAATGACGACTTCGAGGATCAGGCGTGGTCCCTCACGCCCATGGTCTGGGACATTCAGGCCATTCAGGACTTGTATGGCGCTAATACGACCACCCGCACGGGAAACAACGTCTACTTTGGCGACGGTGGTGGGCGGAACGGGACCGAGACCTACCAGTACGCCACGAACGGCGACAACGATCTGGGAATGCAGGTTCTGGGAGAGGACGGCATCTACCGCGATGTCATCCTGACCATCTGGGATGCAGGCGGGGTGGATTTGATCGACGCCTCTGATCTGAAGACCGACAGCGTGATCGACCTGCGGGGCGGGCGCTATTCCTCGATCGGCGAGATCGACGACAACATCGCGATCGCTGCCGACGTCACCGTGAACGGCAAAGTCATCAACTACGTGGAGAACGCGTGGGGCGGCCGAGGGGACGACGACATCACCGGCAACGCCGGACGAAACCTACTGCGCGGGAATGGCGGATCAGACAACATCGACGGCAAGGCCGGCATCGACCGCATTTTCGGCGGCGCGGGGGCCGATAGCCTATATGGCGGCGGCGGCAACGACAGGCTCTCGGGCGGCTCGCAAAACGACTCTGTCTTTGGCGGGAACGGCAAAGACCGCGCAACCGGAGGGGCCGGCAGCGACTGGCTCGTCGGGAACGGCGGGAATGACCTGCTCAAGGGTCAGAACGGCGCGGATACGCTCGACGGCGGACGCGGCAATGACACCCTGATCGGCGGCAATGGCGCGGACACTTTCTATTTCAGCAAGGGCCGCGATCGGGTTAACGACTTCGACACCTCTGCCTCGGGCGATCTACTGGATCTGGGGGCCGCGGTCGGGATTGACGGCTTTGACGACCTGATCGGTAATCACGCGAATGAAGTCGCAAGAGGCGTGAAGATCGCGGACGACAATGGCAACACGATCTTGCTCATTGATATCCTGCTCGCCGATCTGGACGAGAGCCATTTCGCCTTCACCTAAATCTCGGGTCTGATCCGGGCACACAGCCGCGCCAGACGGCCCCTGATCTCTGGCCTGACTTCTCCGTTGCGCGGGCGATCCCGCACGGTGGTAAACCAGTGCTCTGGCGGATTGCGCCCCAACCTATGGTTCTGGAATGCCAGACCCCGCAAAACAGCTTGGGCAGCAGGCGGCAGAACCTCGGGGATAGGCTGTTTGTTCAGTGTCGCCCAGACGCCTGTCCACAAACGCCCCACCGACCAAGGGTTATACCCACCGCCCCCGAGAACCAGATAGCGCGGGGCCATTTCGGACAGCGCGGCCACGATCTGCCAGTGACTGTTGTTGGACAGGGTTAAGCGGGACAGCGGATCCTCGGTCACGGCGTCCGCACCACACTGGAGAACAATCGCCTCGGGCTCAAAGGCCGCCACGGCTGGCAGTAAGAGCGTCTCTCTGATCTCGGCCATTTCGGTGTCGTTCAGCCCCGCAGGCACAGGCAGGTTGAACAATGCTCCGGCGCCTTTGTCAGCCAGATGCCCTGTGCGGGGCCAGCGGTTTTCCTCGTGGACGGACACCATCAGCACATCGGGATCATGGGCAAAGGCCACCTCGACCCCATCAGGGTGATGCGCGTCGATGTCGATATAGGCAACCCGCCGGACACCCGCGCGGCGCAACGACAAGATCGCCAACACCGGATCGTTCAGATAACAAAAGCCGTTGGCCCGCGCAGGCATCCCGTGGTGCGTCCCACCTGCGGGGGAATAAACCACACCGCCATGGGCCAGCAGCTCGCCCGCCAACAAAGAGCCCCCCGCCGAAGTGGCGGGCCTGCGCCACATCTCTGGAAACACAGGGTTGGCCGTGGTGCCCAGACCGAACCTCTCTTTGACCTCTGCGGTCACGCTCTGGGTTTGCTCGGCCAGAGCCAGCGCCGCCAGATAGTCTGGATCATGCCACAGACCCAACGCGGAGGCTTTGGCCCTCGGGCTCTGGACGTATTGGTCCGGCCCGAGCCATCCCATCGCGCGCGACAGGTCCATCACCGTCGAAACACGTGGCACCCGTAATGGATGCCACGCGCCATAAGACGACTTGCGGTAAATGTCCGACCCGATGAACAGGGGCGCTCGATTTGGGTCCTTGATCACGTTCGGGCCGTCTTGGATGTCAGTTCGCCAGTTGCTCTTCGATCTGGCGCACGAGCTTTGGCGCGGTCGGTTTGACCATCGAACCGTATGTCGCAATCACCTCGCCGTCGCCGGACACAAGAACCTTGTTAAAGTTCCAGCCCGGTTCGAAACCAGTGGTCTCTTGGACCCAGCGGTAGAAGGGGTGCGCATCGCTGCCTTTGACCTTGGAAATGTCCGTCATGGGCAAGGTCAGATCAAAGTTGACCGCGCAGAAATCCTTGACCTCCTCGGCCGAGGACAGCTCTTGGCGGAAATCGTTGGACGGGACAGCCAGAACCACCAGACCTTGGGCGCTGTACTTCTCATGCAGCGCCTGCAGGTCATCATACTGCGGCGTGAACCCGCAACGGGACGCCGTGTTCACCACCAACACGGGGTGCCCTTCCCAAGAGGCGGTGTCCATCTCGACCCCCTCGATCGAGGTAAAGTCGAACTGCCCCATGCCTGCCCATGCGGAACCCGCCGATAGGATAAGCGCGCCAATAAAACACTTTCTGATCAACATCCGATGTCCTCCGAGACCGAGCACTTCCGCCCTACCACCTTTGCGCGAGCCCGCCAAATCCGTTTCAGCTAATCGTCGGAAATCCGGACTTCAGGCGGCAGGGCAGGCCCATGGACCAAGATATAGATGCCAGATCGCCTTCGACCAGTCCGGTAAGACTGGCAGCGATATTGCATTTATCGTGTAGACCCATATTTTTAGCAGACTGGGGCAAAGGAGAACCCATGATCCGCTATGACCTGAAATGCGCCGAAGGGCACAGCTTTGACAGCTGGTTCCAGTCGAGCAGTGCTTATGACAAGCTCGCTGCGGCGGGCATGGTCGCCTGCGCCATTTGCGGCGGTACCAAGGTCGAAAAAGCCATCATGGCCCCGCGGGTATCCACATCGGACAAGGCCACGCCCAAAACGCCCGCCCATCCGGCCACAGAGGATACCCAGGCCCCTGCCCCCAAACTGACCGACACCGCCAGCGACACCGAGAAAATGCTCTCGGAAATGCGCAAGCATATCGAAAAGAACGCGACCTATGTGGGCGGCAATTTCGCCGCCGAGGCCCGTGCACAGCATTTGGGGGATGCCCCCGAGCGGGCGATTTATGGCGAAGCCAAACCCGAAGACGTGAAGAAATTGATCGAGGACGACGTGCCTGTCGCCCCCCTACCCTTTACCCCGACAAGAAAGACCAGTTGATGACAGTCCTGATTACCGGCGCGAACCGCGGCATTGGCCACGAGCTTTACTCTCTCTACCAATCCAAAGGCGCCACGGTGATCGGCACAGCCCGCAGCGGGTCCGGTTACATGCCGCTCGAGGTCACAGACCCCGCCAGTCACGCCGCCCTCGCCGCGCATCTGGAAGGGACGCCCATTGACCTGCTGGTCTGCAATGCGGGCGTTTACTTTGACGGCGGCGAGTCGCTGGACACCGGCTACCCCGCCGAGATGTGGGCCAAGACTTTTGCGGTGAACGTCACCGGCGTCTTTCTGACCGTTCAATCCCTGCTCCCGAATCTGCGGCTGGCCAAGGCCCCGAAGATCGCGATCATCTCGTCCCAGATGGCATCCCATACCCATGCGCCCGGAGGCAGTTATTCCTATCGTGCGTCCAAAGCTGCCGTCCTGAATGTCGGACTGAACCTCGCCACCGATCTGCGCCCCGAAGGAATCGCCGTCAGTGTCTACGACCCGGGATGGACGCGCACGGATATGGGTGGCCCCGAAGCCGACATTGACGTTTCCGAGTCCGCACAGGGCCTCTTCACGCAATTTGAGGCCCTAAGCATGGCCACCACCGGCAAGTTTCTGACTTGGGACGGTCGCGATCATCCGTTCTGACCCTTGCGAAGCCGACGGTCTGCGCGTAAACGCGGGCGGACTTTAGGTGACAGGGGGGTACTTATGCCTATCCTAGTGATGAAATTCGGCGGTACGTCCGTCGCAAACCTTGACCGCATCCGCCGCGCAGCGAAACGCGTGGGACTGGAAGTGGCCAAGGGCTATGATGTCATTGTCATCGTCAGCGCCATGTCGGGCAAAACAAACGAGCTGGTCGGCTGGGTCAACGAGACCTCGCCTCTGTATGACGCGCGCGAATACGACGCGGTTGTCAGCTCGGGCGAGAATGTCACCGCTGGCCTGATGGCTCTGACGCTGCAGGAAATGGATGTGCCCGCACGCAGCTGGCAGGGCTGGCAGGTTCCGCTGAAGACCACTTCGGCGCATGGTCAGGCACGGATCGAAGAGATCCCCACCGACAACCTGATGGAAAAATTCGGCGAAGGTATGCGTGTGGCCGTTGTGGCCGGTTTCCAGGGCATCAGCCCCGAAGGCCGCATCACCACGCTGGGTCGTGGCGGTTCGGACACCACCGCTGTGGCGTTTGCAGCTGCATTCGACGCCGAGCGTTGCGACATCTACACCGATGTGGACGGCGTCTACACCACTGACCCCCGCATCAGCGACAAGGCCCGCAAGCTGGACAAGATCGCGTTCGAGGAAATGCTCGAACTCGCCAGCCTTGGTGCCAAGGTCCTGCAGACCCGCTCGGTCGAGCTGGCAATGCGTTACAAAGTGAAGCTGCGCGTTCTGTCCAGCTTCGAAGAACCGTCGGACGAGGCCGGTACGCTGGTCTGCGCTGAGGAGGAAATCATGGAAAACAAAGTTGTCTCCGGTGTCGCCTACAGCCGCGACGAAGCAAAAATGACTCTGGTTTCGGTCGAAGACCGTCCGGGCATCGCAGCTGGCATCTTCGGCCCGCTGGCCGAGGCAGGTATCAACGTGGATATGATCGTTCAGAACATCTCGGACGAAGGCACCACCGACATGACCTTCAGCTGCCCCACTGATCAGGTGAAGCGCGCAGAGAAGGCTCTGAACGACGCCAAAGCAGCCGGCTCCATCGGTTTCGAAGAGATCATCGCAGACACCAACGTCGCGAAAATCTCGGTTGTTGGTATCGGTATGCGCAGCCAGCCCGGCGTTGCAGCCAAGATGTTCAAGGTGCTGTCGAACGAAGGCATCAACATCAAGGTGATCGCGACTTCGGAAATCAAGATTTCGGTCCTGATTGATCGGAAATACATGGAACTCGCGGTTCAGGCACTGCATGATGCCTTTGAACTGGAGAAATCAGCCTAAGGGGCACCATGCCCGACGGAACCGAAAGCGAAAGCAGAAAGCTTCTTGTCCGACTGCGTGACACGCTCGCCGAAGGCGGCGCGGGTCAGGAGCGGTTGGACAAGATTACACATCTTATTGCCAGCTCTATGCTGACCGAGGTGTGTTCTATCTATCTGTTTCGCGATGAAGAAACGCTCGAACTCTGCGCAACTGAAGGCCTGAAGGCCGAGTCGGTTCACCAGACGCGTCTGCGTTTGGGCGAGGGCCTTGTCGGCCGCGTCGCCCGCACCACCCAAATCGTAAACACTGCCAACGCCCCCTCCGAACGTGGTTTCCGCTATATGCCGGAAACCGGCGAAGAGGCGTATTCGTCGTTCCTTGGCGTGCCGATCCAGCGGCTTGGGGAAACCCTTGGCGTTCTGGTCGTTCAGTCCAAAGAAGCGCGGCAGTTCTCTTCCGACGAAGTCTACGCACTCGAAGTCGTGGCGATGGTTCTGGCCGAGATGGCCGAACTGGGGGCCTTTGTCGGCGATGGCGCCGCGCTAAAGGCTCTGCACCAGCAGCCCGTCCTGTTCCGCGGCACCGTGGGTCAGGAAGGCACTGCCGAAGGCCACATCTGGCTGCACGAACCCCGTGTGGTCGTGACCAACCCCGTCTCTGACGATCCCGCCGCCGAGACCGAGCGCCTGCGCAAAGCTGTCGATGATCTGCGCGTGTCGGTGGACCAGATGCTCTCTGTGACCGAGGGCGGCGATGCGGACCATGTGCAGGTTCTCGAGGCCTACAAGATGTTCGCCAACTCCAAGGGCTGGCTCCGCCGCATGGAAGAGGACATCTCGCGCGGCCTTTCTGCCGAGGCCGCCGTCGAAAAAGAGCAGTCTGTTGCCCGCGCCCGTATGGCCCGCGCGACGGATGCCTATCTGCGGGAACGTCTGAACGATCTGGACGACCTGTCGAACCGTTTGCTGCGAATCCTGACCGGTCAGGGCAGCGACACCGGCGCGGAAATGCCGCCCGATCCGGTTCTGGTCGCTCGCAACATCGGCCCTGCCGAACTGCTGGACTACGGGCGCGGCCTCAAGGCCGTGATTCTCGAGGAAGGTTCTGTCGGCAGCCACGCCGCGATCGTCGCCCGTGCACTGGCGATCCCGCTCGTGGTTCACGCCAGCAACATCACCACCGAGGCCCTTAACGGCAACCACGTGCTGGTCGATGGCGATCAGGGCGTTGTGCACCTGCGCCCCGACGAGAACGTGGTCAAGGCGTTCCGCGACCAGATGGCGATGCACGCCAAGGCCCAGGAGCGCTATGCCTCGATCCGTGACCTGCCTGCGGAAACCCTGTGTGGCCGCAAGATCTCGTTGACCATGAACGCCGGTCTGATGGCCGACCTGCCCTCGCTGCCCACATCTGGCGCCGAAGGGGTGGGTCTGTTCCGCACCGAGCTACAGTTCCTGATCCGCAACAAGATGCCCAAGCGCGCCGAGCTCTCCGCGCTCTATGGCCGCGTTCTGGACGCCGCCGAGGGGCAGCGCGTGGTGTTCCGCACCCTCGACATCGGGTCGGACAAGGTTCTGCCCTACATGAAGCCCAACGACGAACCCAACCCGGCCCTTGGCTGGCGGGCAATCCGCGTGGGTCTCGACAAACCCGGCGTGCTGCGGATGCCGCTTCAGGCGCTGATCCGCGCGGCCAACGGTCGACCCTTGTCGGTCATGGTCCCGTTCAT
>CAXQKF010000117.1:0-6549 GCA_964224285.1 Donghicola sp.
TCAAAGGTCTTGCCGGTCGTTTCGGCCAGATCGTGGCTCAGGCGGCGGAAGCGGCCCATGATGCTGGACAGGGGTGTCATCCGTAGCGCCATGGTGGAGTCGCGCAGACCCAGCGCGAGACGCTGGATGTCCTCGACCACGCCAAGCAGGGCTTCGTTCTGGAGCTGGCTTGCAATGGCGGCCAATCGGGCCTCGGCGATGACCAGCTCGCCGACGCGGTCCATGATCAGGTCAACGCGGTCAGCCGCGACACGCAGCTGCGCCACGGCGGCGGGGGCTGTCTTGGGGGCTTTGCCAGCCTCTTTGGCCGGTTGCGGTTCGGGCTTGGCCGCGGCGGGCGCGGCTTCGGTTTCAGGGGCCTCTTCGACAGCCGGAGCCTCGGCGTGGATCGGGTCGAGAGACAGTTCCATCTGGTCCTCGTGGAACATGAAGACGTCGCGGATGGCGTTTTCCTTGATCGCGCCGGGCAGGATCACCTGCCAGCCGGTGTAGATCGCGCGGGTGTCCATTTCGGTCAGTTTGGGCAGACGGTCTGTCAGCGGACGCACGACCGTATCCTCGCCGCCGACTTCGCGCAACTCGTCGAGCATCGCGATGGGGTTGCCGCCGATCTCCATGAAATCCTGGGGCAGGCGGAATTTCAGATGCCATTCGGCGATTTCGGTAGAGGCCGCAGCAACAGCGGCAACAGGCGCGGCGCTGGCCGCCGCAGGGGCTTCGCCAGAGGTCGCCGCAGATAGGGCCGCGGTCAGTTCCGCGTCGCGCGATGGGTCGGGGTCTCCGCCCTCGAGCAGGTCCGCGATCAGGTCATAGGCCGTCAGCGCGACATTGATCAGTTCGGGGGTGACAACAGCGTTGCCAGAGCGCACGGCCTCGAAGGCGGCTTCGAAGTTGTGCACAAAAGAGGCAAGGCGCGAAAAGCCGAACATCGCGCCTGTGCCTTTGATCGTGTGTAGAGCGCGGAAAACGCCTGCAACGACCTCAAGGTCGTCAGGAGTATCCTTAAGCACCAAAAGCCCTTCCTGGAGGGCCTCCATGAGAGCTTCAGCTTCCTGACGGAAGATCTCTTGCGTTTCCGCGTCCATCATTATCCGGCTACCTTCTTGACCACCGCGAGAAGCTGCTCTTGCTCGAACGGCTTCACCATCCAACCCAGTGCACCAGCGGCACGGGCGGCTTCTTTCAGACCGCCTTCGCTCTCGGTCGAGAGAAAGATGATCGGAACGCCGGAGCTGCTGGGATCGGCGCGATAGGCCTGAATGAACTCCAGTCCGGTCATGTTGGGCATGTTCTGGTCGGTGATCACCATGGCGTAGCGATGGGCCTTGGCAGCTTCCAGACCCTTGGCGCCATCGACTGCCTCGGTCACGGCATAACCCGCTTGCTGCAGTGTCATTGACACCATCCGGCGCACCGACGGTGAGTCGTCGACGATCAGGATTTCTTTGCTCATATTAAAGTTCCGTTATGAAAGGAGATCAGTGCTGAGTGGTCAGCGCAGAGAGCTCTGCGTCAGTCAGACCGATCCGGATAAACGCTTCTGCAAGTTTGGGAGATGTCAGAAGCGCGGCCGTCACCTGATCTTTGGTGACTGCTTTTTCTTTGAGGGCGACCATGATCAGCTGTGCGATGCCGAAAAGCACCGGATCCGAACTGTCATCGTCAATTGCAGTGGTCAGCTCGGCACTTTGGGTGCCGACGGCTTCTTCGAAACCGAAGCGAACGGACTCGAGGTCCGAAAGAGTGCTGGTCATCTGCGACGACAGGTTAATTTTAATCTTGTCCATTGTGTCCTCCGCGCAGGGTCAGCGGTAATTTCGCGATACCTAATTGTGGACGCAGCGCGACTTGTCCGCATCCTGTCAAAACGGCGGCACAAACCACGGCTGTATAGTCCGAAGGTATACGAGCGGATCACCGAAGGTCGCTTTTTCAAGTCGATTGCGCCCTAGGTCGGGGGATTGTTTCCAAAGAGAGAAAACAAGAAGGGCCGACCCGGTATCGTCCGGATCGGCCCTGCACTGAGGTTGATTCTGTCGCGAAGACTTACGCCAATGAAGGCAGCCAGAGCACGATTTGCGGGAACGCGACTAGTAGCGCGATGGTCACAGCGTCGGCGATAAAGAACGGTGTGACACCCTTGAACACGTCCTGAACGCTGAGGTCATCGCGGACGCCCGCGACCACAAAACAGTTCAGACCGATGGGCGGGGTGATCAGGCAGAACTCTGCCATCTTGACCACCAGAATGCCGAACCAGATCGCGCACATGGGGCCGGACATGCCAAAGGTTGCTTCAGCCGCGCTAACGGTTTCGCCGCCATTCAGCGCCATCACGGCGGGGTAGACCACGGGCAGGGTCAGCAGCAGCATCCCGATCGCGTCCATGAACATTCCCAGCACCGCATAGGCCAAGAGGATGCAGATCAGGATCGTCATCGGGCTATAGTGGAGCGAGGTGATCCAGTCCGCAAACGCGTGCGGCAGGTCCGCAAAACCAAGGAACCGCACATAGATCAGCACGCCCCAGATGATGGTAAAGATCATCGCGGACAGGCGGGCAGTTTCGATGATGGCGTCCTTGAATTCGTTCCAGCGCATCCCGTGGAGCAGTGCCATGACGAACACCACGAACGCGCCGACAGCGCCGCCCTCTGTCGGGGTGCCCCATGCGTCGCCGCCAAAGGGATTGTAGACGAAGAACACGATGATCACGACCACCGCCACGATGGGCAGGGCAGGGGGGAGAGATGCAAAACGTTCGCGCCATGTGAACCCGCTGACGGGGGGGCCAAAGTTCTTGATCGTCAGCGCAAGGCCGATGATCAGCATCCCGTAGATCACCGCAGAAAATACACCGGGGATAAAGCCCGCCAGTAGCAGCTTGCCCACGTCCTGTTCCACGATGATGGCGTAGATCACCAGAATGGCCGAGGGCGGGATCAGGCTGGCCAACGTACCGCCCGCCGCCACGACGCCCGCCGCAAAGCGTTTGTCATAGCCGATCTTCAGCATCTCGGGGATGGCGACGCGGGCGAACACCGCCGCCGTCGCCACCGAAGCCCCCGACACCGCCGCAAAGCCAGCGGTCGCGAAGACGGTCGATACCGCGAGGCCGCCCGGAACCCATGCGATCCAGCGCTTGCAGGCCTCGAACAGGGCGCGGGTCAGGCCCGCGTAATAGGCCAGATAGCCGATCAGGATGAAGGTGGGGATCAGGCTCAGGGCTTGGCTGGCGACCTTGCCGTGGGGGACTTGGCCCGCGGTTTTCACGGCCACGCCCAAGGCCCACATGAATTGGTCGGGGTCCATCCCCTTTTTGGCCCAGAAGATCCAGATCAGGCCGATCAGACCCGACAGAGCGGCGGCAAAGGCCACACGCATTCCCAGCAATACCATGACCAGCATCCCGCCAGTCACCCAAAGGCCGATTTCAATGCTATCCATGGATCAATCCCTGCCTTCGATATGTTCAGCCTCGGCGGCGGCCTGTTCGGCGGCGCTCTGGATCAGGGGAACGGCGATGGGGCTGTCGGTGCCGCTGACGATCGCGCGGCCATAGCCGACCAGCTGGATCACCGCCCGCAGGCACAGAACCGAGAATGCCACGGGCGCCAGCAGTTTCGCGGGCCAGATGGGCAGGCCGATGTCGATGGTGCTGTCGCGGCTCCACATGGGTTTGCTGAAGTCGAAGCTGCGGTCGAAATGGGACCAGCTGCCCCAGACCAGCAGGACCATCAGGCCCAAAATCAGCGCGGTGGTCACGAATTCGAAAATCCACAGCGGGCGGCCCCGCAACTGCGCGACCAGAATGTCCATGCGGATGTGCCCTCCATCGCGCTGCACATAACTGATCCCCATGAACGCGATCAGGGGCATCAACTGTTGGATCCAGTCCACATAACCCGGCAGCGGTTCGTTCATCAGGTTGCGCCCTGTCACGGACACCACCGCCAGCACCATCAGGCCGAAAACGGCTAGACCTGCGATCAGGGCAAAAAAACGTTCGAGCCGAAGCAGCTTCTGATCCATCCGGCTCAGCAGGCTGTCGTCGGTCAGTACTGCGGAAGACCCCGCCATACCCTTCCCCCTTGGATAAATTCGAAACAGGCCCCGAAGGGGACTCCGGAGCCTGTGGTCATCTTGTGATGTCGATTACTTGCGGGCGTCAGCCAGCGTGGTCTGAACCAGATCGAACAGTTCCTGCGCGGGCAGACCCTGCGCGCTCATGTCCGCGATCCAAGCCTGCTGGATGGGTGTGCCTGCCTTTTCCTTGAAGGCCGCAATCTGGTCGTCGGAAATGACGACGGACTGCACGTTCTTTTCAGCCAGAACGCTGTCCCACTTTTTCAGAAGCTCGCCGTAGTTCTGCAGGTAGAAGTCGATCGCCTCGGGAACCGATTCATCCAGAATCTTGCGGTTTTCGTCCGACAGCGATTCATAGGCGTCGATGTTCACGACCACGGGGCAGTTCACGGTGCCGGGGTTCAGGTTGGCGGTCCACCAGTCAGCCTCGTTGATGGTGCCGAACGACAGGTGCGCGTGCTGCGCGAATGCCACGGTGTCCACAACGCCGGACTGCATTGCCTGATATGCTTCGGAGCTGGTGACCGAGGTCGGGACGGCGCCTACAGCTTCGAACGCCTTGCCGATGCCGCCAGTGGCGCGGACGCGCATACCGTCGAATTCAGCCAGTTCGTCGCGAGGCTCTCCGGTGCCGACCAGATTGTACTGGGGCATCGGGCTGGTCATCAGCATCTTGGCGTTCCACTGGGCCATTTCTTCGGCCACGGCGGGGTGTGCGTAGACTGCGTTCGATACGGCGACCTCTTCGGCCAGCGTATTCACGCCAAGGAACGGCAGTTCCAGCACGGTGATCGCGCGGTTCTTGTCTGCGTGGTAGCCCGCGCAGAACTGGGCCATTTCGAACGCCCCGATGGAAATCCCGTCAAGGTTCTCGGTGTTCTTGGACAGACCGCCATAGCTGACGTTCATGGTGAAGTCGCCATTGGACTTTGCGGCCACCAGTTCGGCCAGCTTTTCGATGTGTTCGGTAAAGGCGCGACGCTTGCCCCAGACGGAAACGTTCCATTCGGTGGCGCTGGCTTCGGCGGCGAAACTCACAGCACCAAGGGCGATGGCCGTGCGGCCAAGCAAAGTTTTCATAGATTTTCCTCCCTTATGAACGACCCTCTGCCACCCCTCTTTGGGGGCGTCCTCGTGCAGGTGGTCTGTTTTCATGACCAATTGGTGCATGATCGAGATAGGTATGGCAAGCAAAACGCGACGTTTTTTCCGCACCATGGGACGCGCCGCCTGATTGAACGACAAGCGCCGCCCCCGTGTCAGGCAGGAGCGGCGCGTTTTGTACGGGCGTTTGGCGGGGTTAACCGGCCAGTGCGTTGATCACTTGGGTCAAGGTCACGGTGCCGACCATACGGCCATCGGGTTCCGTCACCCCAAGGGTCTGGTCCGGCGCCTGCGCCAGGGGTTGCAGGGCATCGTTCAGCAGGGTTCCGGCGGGGATCGTGGCCCCGTCGTAGCCGTTGCCATTCGCGGCCAGCGCCCGCAGGCGGATGACCTTGCCGCGGTTGATGTCCTTGGTGAAGTCCGCGATGTAGTCGTCGGCCGGTTTCAGGACGATCTGGGGCGCGGTGCCCTCTTGGATCATCGCGCCGTCGCGAAGGATCGCGATCTTGTCCCCAAGGCGCAACGCCTCGTCCAGATCGTGGGTGATGAAGATGATCGTCTTGTGCAGCTCGTCCTGCAACTCTAGCAGGATGGACTGCATGTCGTAGCGGATCAGGGGATCAAGCGCGCTAAACGCCTCGTCCATCAGCAGGATTTCGGCGTCGGTCGCCAGAGCGCGGGCCAGACCCACACGTTGCTGCATCCCGCCGGACAACTGCCCCGGATAGTGGTTCTCGTATCCGGTCAGGCCAACGCGGTCGATCCAGTGCTGTGCCTTCTGCGCGATCTCGTCATCTTTGACGCCCTGCACTTCTAGGCCATAGCCGACGTTCTCCATGACCTTGCGGTGGGGCAGGAGGCCGAACTTCTGGAACACCATCGAGGTCTTCTTGCGGCGCACGTCCCGCAGTTGGCGGTCGGACATGGTTAGGACATCCTCGCCATCGATCAGGATCTGACCGTCGGTAGGTTCGATCAGACGGTTGATGTGGCGGATCAGCGTTGACTTGCCCGAACCGGACAGGCCCATGACGACCTGAATCTGCTTGGCCGGAATGTCGAGGCTGACATTGTTGATCCCCAGAACGTGGCCGGTCTGGTCCAAGAGTTCCGGTTTGCCGAGGCCGCTTTTGACCTGTGGCAGCACCTTTTTCGGGGTCTTGCCGAAGATCTTGTAAAGGTTTTTGATCTGTACCTTGAGGTCGGTCATCACTTGCCTCCGTTGCGGTAGGCTTGCAGACGCTTGCCGTAGGTTTGCGACACGCGGTCAAAGATGATGGCCAATGCCACGATGGCCAGACCATTCATCAGACCCAGCGCCAGATACTGGTTCGAGATCGCCCGCAGCACCGGCACCCC
>CAXQKF010000118.1:0-2889 GCA_964224285.1 Donghicola sp.
AAGACGGCAGACGCGATGCTCACTGGTGACTGGAGTTCAGACGTGTGCTCTTCCGATCTCTCCGGGTAGATTGTCGAGCATGGGCACTCACTTCGGCAACGGTAACACGCCTGATATGGGGGCGCCCCTGCCGTTTGTCACCCCGCGAAGCCAAAGCCCCGCAGCCCGTCCAGCACGAACTGCACCGACAGCGCGGCTAGCAGCATCCCCAGCAGGCGGGTCACGACGTTGATGCCCACGCGGCCCAAGGCGCGTTCAATCATCCCGCCGGTAAAGAACAGGCCCAACATGATCCCCAGCACCGCCAGCATCACCGCCAGCACGGACAGGTAGCCCAGAACGCCGTGGGTCTGGCCGGTCAGCAGGATCATGGTGGCAATCGCGCCGGGCCCTGCGATCAGGGGGATGGCGATGGGGAAGACTGAGGGATCGTGATCGTTTTCCTCTTCGGCCTCTTCGGCCTGATCCTCGCGCCGTTTGGTGCGGCGCTGGAACAGCATGTCGAGCGCGGTCAGGAACAGCAGGATGCCCCCCGCAATCCGGAA
The DNA here is from genome assembly GCA_964224285.1 of Donghicola sp. Taxonomy (GTDB): domain Bacteria; phylum Pseudomonadota; class Alphaproteobacteria; order Rhodobacterales; family Rhodobacteraceae; genus Donghicola. The sequence goes on from CAXQKF010000118.1 coordinate 546, forward strand.
CGCATGCATCGAGATGCCGATAAAGCCCAACAGCGCCTCGCCAAAGATCGAGAACGCAAACAGGATGCAGGCCGCAATGGTGCAGGCGCGGATGCCGATGGCGCGGCGGCGGGCAGGGGACATGCCCTGCGTCATGGCCACGAACAGCGGGGTCAGGCCGATGGGGTCAATGATCACGAACAGCGTCGCAAAGGCGGTGATCAGGAAATTCACATCCATTTCGGGCTCCTGTCGGGTCTGCGGGACGTTACATCAGCCCCGCCGTGGCGCAAGGGTTCCGGGGCCGTTCCCCTTAGGGGTTCTCGGCCTCTTCGAGTTTCATCAGGGCCTCTTCCCAGAGGCTTTCAGCACGCACGAGCGCCTCTTCAACCTCGGCCATTTTCTTTTGCCACTGGACAGCCTCTTCCATGCGCGAGGCGTCATAGAGGTCGGGATCAGCCAGTTTGACTTCGAGCTTGTCCTTCATTTCCAGCAGCTTCTCGACCCGCTCTTCGCATTTGCGCACGTCCGAGCGTAGCGCCTGCATGGCGTCGCGGCCGGGGCGCTTGGGCTTGTCGTCGGCTTTGGCCTTGGCGGGGGCAGGGGTGTCGCTGGTCAGCAGCAATTTGCGATAGGCTTCCAGATCGTCCTCGAACGGGGAGACGCGCCCGTCTTTGACCAGCCACAGCCGGTCCGCGACCATCCCCAGCAGGTGCATATCGTGGCTGACCAGAACAACCGCGCCGGAATAGGCGGTCAGTGCTTCGACCAAAGCCTCACGGCTCTCGATGTCGAGGTGGTTGGTCGGTTCGTCGAGGATCAACAGATGCGGCGCGTCTAGCGTTGCCAGCAGCAGGGACAGACGGGCCTTCTGGCCGCCTGACAGCTTGCGAACCTCGGTCTCGGCCTGATCGGCCCCAAGGCCAAAGCCCGCCAGTTTGGCGCGCAGTTTGGCCTGATGTTCCTCGGGGCGCAGGCGCTGGAGGTGCATCAGCGGGGTTTCATCGACGTAAAGCTCGTCCACCTGATGCTGGGCAAAGAAGCCGATCCGCAGCTTGTTCGATTTGGTCAGCTTGCCGCCCATGGGCTCCAACCGGCCCGCGATCAGTTTGGACAGGGTCGATTTACCCTCGCCGTTCTTACCCAGCAGGGCGATGCGGTCGTCCTGATCAATGCGCAGGTTCAGGCGCTTCAGGATCGGGGTGTCCCCATAGCCGACCTCGACCCCTTCCATCGCGATGATGGGGGGCGACAGTTCTTCTGGCTCGGGGAAGGTGAAGACCCGCTTGGCCGCCTCTTCGGGGGCGCTGATGGGCTCCATCTTTTCGATCATTTTCAGGCGGGCTTGGGCCTGCTTTGCCTTGGTCGCCTTGGCGCGGAAACGGTCCACAAAGGATTGCAGATGCTCGCGGCGGGCGGACTGCTTCTTGGCCGCGGCGGCCAGAACGGCGCGCTGTTCGGCGCGGGTTTTGGCAAAGCGGTCGTAGCCCCCTTGGTACAGGGTCAGTTTGCGATCCTCGAGGTGCAGGATCTCGGTCACGGCGCGGTTCAACAGGCCGCGGTCGTGGCTGATCACGATGACCGTGTGGGGGTAGGTGGCGAGGTAATCCTCGAGCCACAGCGCCCCTTCGAGGTCGAGATAGTTGGTCGGTTCGTCCAATAGCAGCAGGTCAGGCGCCGAAAACAGCACCGCCGCGAGCGCCACACGCATCCGCCAGCCGCCAGAAAAGGCCGAACAGGGGCGCTGCTGCGCCTCGTAGTCGAAGCCCAGACCCTTGAGGATGGTTGAGGCGCGGCCCTCGGCGCTCCAGGCATCAATGTCGGCCAGACGGGTCTGGATGTCGGCGATGCGGTTTGGATCGGTGGCGGTTTCGGCCTCTGCCATCAGTTCGGCGCGCTCGGTGTCGGCGGCCAGAACGGTGTTCAGCAGGCTGACCTCGTTCCCCGGAACCTCTTGTGCGACGCCGCCGATGCGGGCGCGAGAGGGCAGGCTGATGTCGCCACTGTCCAGCGTCAGTTCTCCGCGGATCAGGCGGAACAGAGTGGTTTTGCCCGTGCCGTTCGGGCCGACCAGACCCACCTTGTGGCCGTCGGGAATGGTGGCGCTGGCCCCTTCAAACAGGGGGCGGCCTTCGATCGAATAGAAGAGGTCAGAAATCTTGAGCATGTCCCGCGATTAGCAGAGCGCGGTGCCCTCGGAAAGCGGCCATTCGCGGGAACAGCGGGAAATCATGAAAGCTGCGTGAAATTCACGGATAACCCGCGTTAACGCCATCAAAGCTGTCTTCCCCCACGATCTTTTCCATGCTAGGGGGCGCGGGATCGCGGGTTTCGGCCCGCTAAGCTCTAACTCTTAAGAGGTTTC
>CAXQKF010000119.1:0-2288 GCA_964224285.1 Donghicola sp.
GTTCTTTATGGGAAATCGCGGACCGGTGAGCATGGAGTGCAAGCCGCTGGACCGGAACAAGGGCGGGTTTAGCCGCGCGGACTACGGGGTGCGCGGCGAATTTGGTGGCTCTGTCTGTCAGTCGGAGAAAACCGGTCTGGAGTGCCGGAACGAGGACGGGCACGGGTTTTTCCTGTCGCGCCGGTCGCAGCGGGTGTTCTGACCCAAAGGAAAAACCCCCGCACAGGGCGGGGGTTTTGCAGGTTTGGTTGATTGGCGCGGCTTAGGCGTGGATCGCGCCGTCACCGCAGGCCAGTGCTGCTTCGCGGACCGCTTCGGAGTAGGTCGGGTGCGCGTGGCAGGTCAGGGCGATGTCTTCGGCCGATGCGCCGAATTCCATCGCAACGCAGATCTCGTGGATCAGGTCGCCCGCCATCGGGCCGATGATGTGGCAGCCGAGGATGCGGTCGGTTTCTTTGTCCGCCAGCAGTTTGACAAAGCCGTCAGCGGCGAAGTTTGCCTTGGCGCGGCCGTTGCCCATGAAGCTGAACTTGCCGACCTTGTAAGCGCGGCCTTCGGCTTTCAGTTGCTCTTCGGTTGCGCCGACGCTGCCCACTTCGGGGTGGGTGTAGATGACGCCGGGGATGACGCCGTAGTTCACGTGGCCATGCTTGCCCGCGATGACTTCGGCGGCGGCCATGCCTTCGTCTTCGGCTTTGTGCGCCAGCATCGGGCCGGTGATCACGTCGCCGATCGCGTAGATGCCGGGGACGTTGGTCTGCCAGTGGGCGTTGGTCTTGATCTGGCCGCGGTCGGTCATTTCGACGCCGAGGTCAGCAAGGCCGAGGCCGTCGGTGAAGGGTTTGCGGCCGGTGGCGACCAGAACGACGTCCGCATCAAGCGTGTGCTCGCTGTCGTCTTTCTTGAGCTTGTATGTGACTTTGGCCTTGGATTTGTTGGTTTCGACGCCTTGGACGGCGGCACCCAGTACGAACTCGAGGCCCTGCTTTTGCAGCAGTTTCTGGAAGGTGCGGGCAACCTCGGCGTCCTGACCGGGGGTGATCGCGTCCATGTATTCGACTACGGTCACTTCCGCGCCGAGGCGCTTGTAGACCGAGCCGAGTTCCAGACCGATGACGCCTGCGCCGATGACGACCATTTTCTTAGGCGTTTTGGGCAGGGACAGGGCGCCGGTGGAGGACACGACGATCTCTTCGTCGATTTCGACGCCGGGCAGGGTCGCGACTTCGGAGCCGGAGGCGATGATGATGTTCTTGGTCTCGTAGACTTCGTCGCCGACTTTGACTTTGCCAGCCTCGGGGATGGTCGCCCAACCCTTGATCCAGTCGACTTTGTTCTTTTTGAACAGGAACTCGATGCCTTTGGTGTTCTGGCCGATCACGTCGTCCTTGTAGGCCTGCATCTGTTTCCAGTCGACGCTGGGGGATTTGCCCTTGAGGCCCATCTTGGCGAAGTTGTGCTCTGCCTCGTGCAGCTGGTGGGTGGCGTGCAGCAGTGCCTTGGACGGGATACAGCCCACGTTCAGGCAGGTGCCGCCGAGGGTTTCGCGGCCTTCGACACAGGCGGTTTTCAGGCCGAGCTGTGCGGCACGAATTGCGGAGACATAGCCGCCGGGGCCAGAGCCGATCACGATCACGTCGTAGGATGCCATGTTGATGTTCCTTTCTGGTGTTCCAGGGCGGGGGCGCTGCCCCCGGACCCCCGGGGTATTTGTGCCAAGAAGAAAGGCTTGGCGTTATGAGCGAGTGCTGGTCAGAGCAGGGCTGCGACCAGCATGATGGTTGTGGCGAGAAAGCCCACGGCCCAGATGACCGAGCGCCATGGCACCCAGCCGAATGCGTAGGCGGGCACGTAGAGAATGCGGGCAATCAGGTAGGTCCATGCGCAGGTGGCGGTGAGCGCGGTGGACTGCTCTGACAGGGTGATCACGAGGCAGGCGATCGAGAACAGGATCAGCCCCTCGAAATGGTTGTTCAATGCGCGAAAGAGGCGGCCAGTGCGGACAGATACCTGTTCGATCAACGGTTTGCCGAGGCGGTCAGGGTCGCGGGGGCCGAGGGTCTTGCCTTGTCCCAACTCCAGGTTGGCAGGGACGGACATCAGGACGAATTGAACGACCTGGAGCAAGGCGGCGAGGGTGAGGACTGTGAGTTCGGTCGTCATTTTCGAGCGCCTATGCGGCAAGGAAAGAGGGTGCCCCCACCAGCGGGTGGTGGGGGCGGGTTTGGATTAAATGTCCATCAACAGGCGACGGGGATCTTCGAGTGCTTCTTTGACGCGCACGAGGA
>CAXQKF010000120.1:0-12271 GCA_964224285.1 Donghicola sp.
CTGCCCCCACGGCCCTTTGGGCCTTCCCCCGGGGTATTTGGGCCAGGATGAAATCAGGGGTGTTGACATGATTTCATTTATGAACAAGTGTTCAATAAAGGGATTTGGTTGATCTGGGAGGAATCGCCAATGTTCATGTCTTCGATGACGTTCGATCTGGGGGAAGAGGTCAACGCGCTGCGCGATATGGTGCATCGCTGGGCACAGGAGCGGGTGAAGCCCATCGCGGCGGAAGTGGATCAGGGGAATGCGTTTCCCAATGAGCTTTGGCGCGAGATGGGGGAGCTGGGCTTGCTCGGCGTGACTGTCGCCGAGGAGTATGGCGGGGCGGGGATGTCCTATTTGGCCCATACCATTGCAGTCGAGGAGATTGCGCGGGCGAGTGCGTCTGTTTCCTTGAGTTATGGGGCGCATTCGAACCTTTGCGTGAATCAGATCAAGCTGAACGGGACCGAGGAGCAGAAGCAGAAGTACCTGCCTCGTCTGATCAGTGGCGAGCATGTGGGCGCCTTGGCCATGTCCGAGGCAGGGGCGGGGTCCGATGTGGTCTCGATGACTCTGCGGGCTGAAAAGCGGAACGGGTATTACCTGCTGAACGGCAACAAGTACTGGATCACCAACGGGCCGGATGCGGATACTTTGGTGGTGTATGCCAAGACCGATCTCGAGGCAGGGTCCAAGGGGATCACCGCCTTTATCGTCGAGAAAGAGTTCAAGGGGTTCTCGACCAGCAAGCATTTCGACAAGCTGGGGATGCGCGGGTCCAACACTGCCGAGCTGATTTTTGAGGATGTGGAAGTGCCCTTCGAGAATGTCCTTGGCGAAGAGGGCAAGGGCGTTCGGGTGCTGATGTCCGGTCTGGACTATGAACGTGTGGTTCTGGCGGGGATCGGGACGGGGATCATGGCGGCGTGTCTGGATGAGATCATGCCTTATCTGGCCGAGCGCACCCAGTTCGGGCAGCCCATCGGGAATTTCCAGCTGATGCAGGCCAAGATTGCCGACATGTACACCGCGATGAACTCTGCCCGCGCCTATGTCTACGAGGTCGCCAAGGCCTGCGATCGCGGGCAGGTGACGCGGCAGGATGCGGCGGCTTGTGTGCTCTATGCCAGTGAAGAGGCCATGAAGCAGGCCCATCAGGCCGTGCAGGCCATGGGCGGGGCGGGGTTCCTGAATGACAGTGTGGTCAGCCGCCTGTTCCGTGACGCCAAGCTGATGGAGATCGGCGCAGGCACCAGCGAAATCCGCCGGATGCTGATCGGGCGCGAGTTGATGGGAACGATGAAGTGAGCCTGACGCAGGTCGCTTTCACGGTGCTCGGGGCCTTTGTGGCTTTGGTCGCGGTGACCGGCCTGCGGTTGGGGTGGGTTGCGGCCACCCTCACCGAGACCGAGGTGATCGGGCGCTATGCCAGCGCCTATGTCACCGAGGCGGGTGGGGGCGCCGAACTGACCGATTGTCATGCCGAAGCCGGCCAGACGTGGTGGATCAAGCTGCGGGTGGTGTGCGTCAGCCCCGATGGGCGGGAATGGCGCTATGGTGCGGGACTGTGGGGGCAGTTGATGTATGTGGAACGCATTACGCCCCACCAGAAGGAGATCCGCGTATGACATTTCGGGCCGTGGTTTTGAGTGGTCTGTTGGCTGCCCCGCTGGGTGCGATGGCAGACACGCCTGAGGAATCGCAGAACGCGTGTTTCGAGGCCTCGTCAATGATGGGGCAGATGCTGCCTTGTGTGTCAGACGCAGTGCGCGTCTGTCTGGAAGACATTCCGGGCTATGACCAAAAAGGGGTGCGGCCGGAGCAGATGCTGGGTTGTGTCGCGCCCGTGGCGGCTTGGTGGGAACGCAAAGCTGATGCCGAGTATGAGCGTGTCTTGGGTGTCGCGCTGGTGCAGGACGGCGAGGCGGGCGGGGCCACGCCGGTCACCAGTCGGGTCGCGCGTTTGAAGACATTGCAGGCCGCTTGGCTGGCGTATCGCGATGCCAGATGTGCTGTCGATATGGTGGGCACTGGGCCAGGGGCAGAGTCGCCCTTGGCAGCGGTCAGTTGCCTGATGAACGAGAGCGCGGAGCACGCTGTCTATCTGTCGGCATGGGGCAAACCGCGCCCCTTCTGACGCGGAATGACACCCTGCGGGGAGGCAGGGTTAACTTGAGGGAGGAGCGCCGATGGCGCGGCTAAAGAGCCAGATCCAGACCGGATCGGAAACCTACAAGGCCAATTTGGCCGCGCATGCGGCGATGTTGGCCGAGGTGCGCGAAGCCGCTGAATGGGCGGCTGCGGGCGGCGGCGACAAGGCCCGCGAACGGCATCTGAGCCGTGGCAAGATGCTGCCGCGGGATCGGGTGGGGGCTCTGCTGGATGCGGGGTCTCCTTTCCTAGAGATTGGCGCTATGGCGGCGCATGGGTTGTACGATGGAGCCGCTCCTTGTGCGGGCGTCGTTGCGGGGATCGGGCGCGTGCACGGGCGCGACGTCATGGTTGTCTGCAACGACGCCACAGTGAAAGGCGGCACCTATTACCCGATGACTGTCAAAAAGCACCTGCGGGCGCAGGAGATCGCCGAGGAATGCCGTCTGCCTTGCGTCTATCTGGTGGATAGCGGCGGCGCGAACCTGCCCAATCAGGACGAGGTGTTCCCTGACCGCGATCACTTTGGCCGGATTTTCTATAATCAGGCGCGGATGAGCGCGAAGGGTATCCCGCAGATCGCGGTGGTGATGGGGTCGTGTACGGCGGGCGGGGCCTATGTGCCTGCCATGTCGGACGTGTCGATCATCGTCAAAGAGCAGGGGACGATTTTTCTGGCCGGTCCGCCTTTGGTCAAGGCCGCGACGGGCGAGGTTGTGACTGCCGAGGATCTGGGCGGCGGCGATGTGCATACGCGCCTGTCCGGTGTGGCGGATTATCTGGCCGAGGATGACGCGCACGCTCTGGCTTTGGCACGGGAAGCTGTGCGGCATTTGAACTGCCCGCCTGCGGGGGCGGTGGATTGGGCGTCGGCCGAGGAGCCTGCCTATGATCCGGATGAAATTCTGGGTGTGGTGCCCGGTGATTTGCGCACCCCTTATGACATCCGCGAGGTGATTGCGCGGGTGGTGGACGGCAGTCGCTTTGACGAGTTCAAGGCGCGGTTCGGGGAGACTTTGGTTACCGGCTTTGCCCATGTGGAAGGGTGCCCTGTGGGGATCGTGGCCAACAACGGGGTGCTGTTTTCCGAAGCGGCTGTGAAGGGGGCTCATTTCATTGAGCTGTGTTCGCAGCGGAAGATCCCCTTGGTTTTCTTGCAGAACATCACCGGGTTCATGGTCGGGCGGAAGTACGAGAACGAGGGGATTGCTCGGCACGGGGCCAAGATGGTGACGGCTGTTGCCAGTACCTCGGTGCCCAAGATCACCATGCTGGTGGGTGGATCGTTTGGCGCGGGGAACTACGGGATGGCTGGGCGTGCCTATCAGCCGCGGTTCCTGTGGACCTGGCCCAACAGCCGGATTTCGGTGATGGGCGGGCCGCAGGCGGCTGGTGTGCTGGCGACGGTGAAACGCGATGCCATCGAGCGGGCTGGCGGCGCGTGGAGCGCCGAGGAGGAAGCGGCGTTCAAGCAGCCCACGCTGGAGATGTTCGAGCGGCAGAGCCATCCTTTGTACGCGACGGCGCGGCTGTGGGACGACGGGATCATTGATCCGCGCAAGACGCGGGCGGTGCTGTCGCTGAGCCTGCGGGCGGCGCTGAACGCGCCTATTGAAGAGACCAAATTCGGCGTGTTCCGCATGTGAATGCGGGCGGGGGATGGGGGCGCGCCCCCCGCGCCTTGCGGCGCTCCCCCGGGGTATTTTCGCCAAGATGAAACAGCGGCCGAGGGGAGAAGGTCATGTTTGACAGCGTGTTGATTGCGAACCGTGGAGAGATTGCCTGCCGTGTGGCGCGGACGGCGCGGGCGATGGGCTTGCGCGTGGTGGCGGTTTATTCCGATGCGGATCGGGATGCGGCCCATGTGGCCATGGCGGATCAGGCCGTATGGATCGGGGGGAATGCGCCCGCGGACAGCTATTTGCGCGGGGATCGGATTATTGCGGCGGCCTTGGAGGCCGGGGCGGGGGCGATCCATCCGGGATACGGCTTCCTGTCCGAGAATGCGGAGTTCGTGGAGGCTGTGGAAGCGGCGGGTTTGGTTTTCGTCGGGCCGACCGCCGGGGCCATTCGGGCGATGGGCTTGAAGGATGCGGCCAAGGCGCTGATGGCCGAGGCGGGGGTGCCTGTCGTGCCCGGCTATCATGGGGCGGATCAGTCGGACGGGTTGTTGGCCGAGGAGGCGGGGCGGATCGGGTATCCGGTGCTGATCAAGGCTGTGGCTGGCGGTGGCGGCAAGGGGATGCGCCTGGTCGAGAGCGCGGAGGGGTTTGCGGCGGCCTTGGCCAGTGCGCGGGCCGAGGCGCGGACGGCCTTTGGCAATGACGCTGTGCTGATCGAGAAATTTGTGAGCAGCCCGCGCCATATCGAGGTGCAGGTGTTCGGGGATGGCGAACGGTTCGTGCATCTGTTCGAACGGGACTGTTCCTTGCAGCGGCGGCACCAGAAGGTGATCGAGGAGGCCCCAGCGCCCGGTATGACCGAAGAGATGCGTAGTGCGATGGGGGCGGCGGCGGTGCGGGCCGCCGAGGCGATCGGCTATCGCGGGGCGGGGACGGTGGAGTTCATCGTGGACGGCTCTGATGGGCTGCGGCCCGACCGGTTCTGGTTCATGGAGATGAACACCCGCTTGCAGGTTGAACACCCCGTGACCGAGGCGATCACCGGCGTCGATCTGGTGGAATGGCAGCTGCGGGTCGCGATGGGTGAGCCCTTGCCCGCGCGGCAGGAGGATCTGTCGATCAACGGTCATGCTTTCGAGGTGCGGCTCTATGCCGAGGACGTGGCGGCGGGGTTTCTGCCCGCGACGGGGCGTCTGACACGGTTGCGTTTTTCGAAGGACCTGCGTGCAGATAGCGGTGTTCGTGAAGGGGACGAGATCAGTCCTCATTACGACCCCATGATTGCAAAATTGATCAGCCACGGTCCCAATCGTGCGATAGCGCTATCACGTTTACGCAAGGGCATGACACAATCACAGGTTGCGGGAACTGTAACGAATCTCGACTTCCTGAAATCTCTGGCTGGTCATTGCGATTTTGTCGAAGGACGGGTGGATACGGGCATGATCGCTCGCATCATGGAAGAATTGGATTATGCACCTGCAGCAATGCCGGAAGTGGTTGCATTGGCTACGATTTCTGCTCTGGGGCTGGAAAATGCTGCACCTGCACATCAAGGCTTTGCTCTTTGGGGGGCATTTCGAAGAATTGTCCTGTTGACACAAGGGGATAAAGAGTGGACCGTATGCTTGAAAATTGATGGTCCTCGCGCGATTACGGTTGATCTGGGGGAGGAGCAGGTCACGCTGAGGCGCGACAGCGAGGGTCATTGGCGGGCAGGAGGGGCCCGCATTGGCGAGACGGTGGCACTGGGGGAGAGTGTCACCGTCTTCGCATCCCACACTTACAGTTTTGCAATAATGGATCCTCTGGATCGGGCTTCAGAAGGTGTGGAGAATGCGCATCTTATGATTGCACCGATGCCCGGGGTCGTTTCACGGGTGCTCGTCAAGGCAGGAGACCCTGTATCGGCAGGGATGCGCATGGCGCTGCTGGAAGCGATGAAAATGGAGCACGCGCTTTGCGCCCCGCGCGATGGCATCGTTGCCGAAGTGCTGGTGCAGGAGGGCGACCAGATCGAGGCGGGTGTCGCCATGATCCGGCTGGAGGAGACCGAAGAGGACGCTGCATGATCCGACTACATCATTGCCCGCAGACCCGCTCTATGCGGACGCTCTGGCTGCTGAACGAGCTTGGGGTGCCGTTCGAGGTTGTAACCCACGGGTTCGACAAGAGCCTGCGCTCTGACCGGTTTCTGGAGATGTCGCCGGCGGGGCGGGTGCCTGCGCTCGAGATCGGCGGCGAGACCATGTTCGAAACCGGCGCGATTACGGAATATCTGTGCGAACTGTATCCCGACAGTGCGATGGGGCGTCCTGCAGGGCACCCAGAGCGGCGGGACTGGCTGGTCTGGGTGCATTTTTCCGAGACCATTAGCCAGCATTCCGCGGCGCTGACCCAACAGCACATTATGCTCTACGAGGACGCCATGCGGTCCCCGATCATCATGAAGCTGGAAGCCGCACGGCTGAAGAAGTGCTACGCCGCGCTGGAGGCGCGTTTGCAAGGGCGCACCTATCTGCTGGACGGTGGATTTTCGGCGGCGGATATCAGCGTGGGGCAGGCGGTGTATATGTCTCGCCATTTTGCGCGTCTTGAGGGCTTTGACGCCCTGTCCGCGTGGTATGGCCGGATCAGTGCCCGCAAGGCGTTCATAGCGTCCCTACCGGTCGAGGGGGAGCCTTTGCTCTATCCTGAACCGTTCTACCCCGCTTGGGAGGGGTGATTTCTCTGTCATGAAAGCTTCATTCGCAACCCTCTGATACTTCGGGTAATTCCGAAGTATCGGGGTGTGTTGGGTGCAGGCCCGCGGCGCAGCTGATGCCCGTGCGGCGTTGAAGCGCCGGAGCGAAGTCTCTATCGCTGTGCGGGTTGCGCGTCCGGCCGGATTGCGGTGGGCGGGATCGTGCGCTGGCGTGCGAACAAGACGGAAGTCATGAGTTAGGGGCGCGGCCGTTTGCGGGTGTGTTCGGTGATGGTGTGTCACCAAAACAATAGAAGGAGCGGGCCATGGGCGTGTTTGAACGGTTTCTGACGGTCTGGGTGGCGATGGCGATGGTCGCAGGATTGGCTATCGGGGTTTTCGCGCCCGGTCTGGTTCAGATGATTGCGGCGGCCGAGGTGGCCTCGATCAATTTGGTGGTCGCGGTGTTGATCTGGGCCATGGTCTATCCGATGATGGTCAACGTGGATTTCGGCGCGGTGGCAGGTGTGGCGCGGCAACCCAAGGGGCTGCTGGTGACTTTGGCCGTGAACTGGTTGATCAAGCCGTTCACCATGGCGCTGCTGGCCGTTCTGTTTTTCGATGTGGTCTTTGCGCCGTTTCTCCAGCCCGAAGACGCGGCCCAGTATACGGCGGGGTTGATCCTGCTGGGGGCGGCGCCGTGCACGGCGATGGTCTTTGTCTGGTCGCAACTGACGCGGGGGGATGCGACCTACACGCTGGTGCAAGTCTCTGTGAATGATCTGATCATGGTCGTCGCCTTTGCGCCGATTGTGGCGTTCCTGCTGGGAGTGACCGAGATTGTGGTCCCGTGGGAGACCTTGGTGCTGGCCACTGTGCTCTATGTGGTGTTGCCGCTGGTGGCGGGGATGATCACACGGCGGGTTTTGGCGTCGGATGCGGGGATCGAGGCGTTTTCGGCGCGGGTGAAGCCTGTGTCGATGGTCGGGCTGATTGCTACGGTGGCGATCCTGTTCGGCTTGCAGGGCGAGGTGATCCTGTCCCGTCCGGCGGTGATCGCGCTGATTGCGGTGCCGATCATTATCCAGAGCTACGGGATGTTCGCCCTTGCCTATGGGGCCGCCTATGCGCTGAAGGTGCCGCATAAGATTGCTGCGCCTTGTGCGTTGATCGGGACGTCGAATTTCTTTGAGCTGGCGGTGGCTGTCGCGATTAGCTTGTTCGGGCTGAACAGCGGGGCGGCCTTGGCGACCGTTGTGGGCGTGCTGGTCGAGGTGCCGGTGATGCTGTCGCTGGTGGCCTTTGCGAACCGGACGCAGGGGGCGTTTGGGCGCGGGTGAGCGCCATTTGCGCGTCACGCCGCTGGTGGGCGGCGTGATGTGAGTATTTTGGGCAAAAAGAAGCGAGGGGCGCGTCCGGTATTTGGGCGCGCTTTTGCTTTTAGGTGGTTTGCCAGCGGCCCTCGAAATCCTCGGGGATGAGGAGGATCGAGGGGTCGAGCTGGTCGATGGTCTGGCGGCCGCAGAGGGCCATCGATGTGTCCATTTCCTTTTGGATGATTTCGAGGGCTTTGGTCACTCCGGCCTCGCCCATCGCGCCGAGGCCGTAGATGTAGGCGCGGCCGATGTGGGCGGCTTTGGCTCCCATGGCGAGGGCTTTGAGTACGTCCTGACCCGAGCGGATGCCGCTGTCGATGTGTACGTCGGTTTTGTGGCCGACCGCGTCCACGATGGGGCGCAGCATCCGGATCGAGCTGAGGGCGCCGTCCAGTTGGCGGCCGCCGTGGTTCGATACGACGATGGCGTCGGGCTCCAGTTCGGCGGCGCGCTTGGCGTCCTCGACATCCAGAATGCCCTTCAGGATGACTTTGCCGCCCCACATTTCCATCAGCTTGGCGACCTTGCCCCAGTCGAGGGCGGGGTCGAACTGCTCTGCTGTCCACGAGGACAAGGAGGAGGTGTCGGTGACCCCCTGGGCGTGGCCGACGATGTGGCCGAAGACGCGGCGTTTGGTTTGCAGCATCTCCAGACCCCAGCCCCATTTGGTGGCGAGGTTGGCGATGGATTTGGGGGTCAGTTTCGGCGGGGCGGACAGGCCGTTTTTCAGGTCTTTGTGCCGCTGGCCAAGGATTTGCAGGTCGAGCGTGATGACGAGGGCCGAGCATTTGGCGGCCTTGGCCCGTTCGATCAGGCGCGCGGTGTAGTCCATGTCCTTCATGGTGTAGAGCTGGAACCAGAAGGGTTTGTCGGTGTTCTCGGCCACATCCTCGATCGAGCAGATCGACATAGTGGACAGGGTGTAGGGGACGCCGAATTTGCCAGCGGCGCGGGCGGCGAGGATTTCGCCATCTGCGTGCTGCATGCCGGTCAGGCCGACGGGGGACAGGGCCAGGGGCATGGTGGCGTCCTGACCGATGATCTTGGTTTTCTGGCTGCGGCCCGTCATGTCCACGGCAACGCGCTGGCGCAGGCGGATTTTTTCGTAATCGGTGACGTTCTCGCGGAAGGTCTGTTCCGTCCAGCTGCCGCTTTCGCAGTAGTCAAAGAACATGCGCGGGGTGCGGCGTTCGTGGATTTTCTTCAAATCCTGAATGCAGGTGATGACAGGCATAACAAATCGCTCCAATTGGTATGGAAGTTTTACCAATCAGGCGGGTTTGGAGCAAGCCTGTTCTAGCATCGGAAAGAGTTCACTTGCCTACGCGGAGAAGCGAAGTTTAGGAGACTAGTTCATGTTTAGAACATAGGTCCTGAAGAGAAGACCCGCGGGCCCTTGACTCAAAAAGAGTAAAGCTAAGGCGATGATCGATAGGGCACTCGCAGCGGCTCTACCCACAAAAGCACCGATTGCGCCCATGATTAACGCTACCAACCAAGCAGGGGATGAAGAGCTAGTGTCATTTGAGACCGATATATATCCGAAATAGGCGAAGGCAAAAAAACCAGCAATTTCAAGAAACTCTTTGATGTGCTTATCAGGGTCTTTATATACATAATTGAAAATACCTAAGAGAATTACACTTACGATTCCTCCAAGCGCTGCTCCACCTAAGGGGCTGACGTCAAATGTTCTTGCGTAGTCATGACCAACAACGCTGCCTCCGGAGGCTACTAATAGGGCTGCAAGCGGGTTGAGTGGGGGCTTGCTGCTTGAATTCGTGTCATTTTGCGTCAATTGAACTTCTCCAAGTAAAATAGCTATTTATGGCTATTGTGTAATTAAAATTACTGCTCGGAATTATTCTGATGTTGCTGAATGTTGTTCTTTGTCAAACTTTTGAGGTCACAGGTGCTTTAAGGAGTCGTGGCTAGGATAGTTAAAGCTTAGGTGACATCTGGGAGGTTTTATTGAATTGACTTATTCTATCATCTTCTATTGATAGGGCGTTTATGTAAAGGGTCTTTTGAGTTTATATCCGATCCCTTAAATGCCTCTGTTTCTGAAGTCTCGAAAAATCCGAGTGAAGGACAACAAAAAAGGGCCCTCGAAGGGGCCCTTTGAATAACGCGGTGTCTGCTGGGATCAGGCGGCGTGGGCGCCGTCGGCGAGGCTTTTGACAAAGGCTGCGATGTCCGCGACCGATTTGCCCTCGGCGATCTGGTTCACGATGGCCGAACCCACAACGGTGCCGTCCGCGATGCCTGCGATGGCCTTGGCCGTTTCGGGGGATTTCACGCCGAAGCCGACGATGATCGGCAGGTCGGTCTGCGATTTGATGCGGGCAACCTCGGGGGCGACGGTGGCGGCGTTTGCCTCGGCCGCGCCGGTGATGCCGTTGATCGAGACATAGTACACAAAGCCGCTGGTGTTCTGCAGAACCTTGGGCAGGCGCTTGTTGTCGGTGGTCGGGGTCGCGAGGCGGATGAAGTTGATGCCCTTGGCCTGCGCAGGGATGCAGAGCTCTTCGTCCTCTTCGGGGGGCAGGTCGACGATGATCAGGCCGTCGATGCCAGCCTCGACCGCGTCATCCAGGAACTTGTCCACGCCGCGGCTGTAAATGGGGTTGTAATAACCCATCAGAACGATCGGGGTGGTGGTGTCGTCCTTACGGAAGTCGCGGGCCATCTGCAGGGTCTTTTCCAGCGTCATGCCGCCAGCAAGGGCGCGCTGACCGGCCAACTGGATGGTCGGGCCGTCGGCCATGGGATCGGTAAAGGGCACACCCAGTTCGATCACGTCAACACCGGCTGCGGGCAGGGCCTTCATCACCTCGAGGGATTTGTCATAGTCGGGATCGCCACCCATGATGTAGGCAACAAAGCCCTTCTTGTTCTGCTCTTTGAGTGCGGCAAATTTGGCGTCGATCCGAGTCATGTTCTTCCCGTCCGTAAATGGTTCGGGAAGGTGTTGCGCGGATGGGGGCCAAGGTCAAGCATCTACGCCCTTTTCGGCGGCGTTCCGGTGCGGATTGGCGGGAATGGGGGCGATCTGGATTGACGCAATGTAGGTGGGGCGCTGAACTGGGGCTATTCGGTTCAGGAGAGTATGATGCTGGAATTGCGGCCCAATTGCGAATGGTGCGGGTGCGATCTGCCGCCCGACAGTCTGGATGCGCGGATCTGTAGTTATGAGTGCACCTATTGCGCCAAATGCGTCGAAGAGGTGCTGCATAATGTCTGTGCGACCTGCGGGGGCGGGCTGGTGCCGCGCCCCATCCGGCCCAAGACCAACCATCGGCCTGCAAAAAAGCTGGGGCTGGGGTTCCATCCAGCGAGCACTCAGCGCGTGACGTCCCAGTGGACGCCGGATGAGGTTGAGAGTTTTAGCAAAATGCTGTCCGGCATCCCGCCCGAAGATCGGTAGGGATGCCGGAACGCGGGCCGTTTTAGGCGGCCTGCGGTGTGCCTTTGGGGGCGGGTGTGTCCTTGGCCGGAGCGGGACGTTTCTCTGTGGGTTCCGGCGATGTGGTGGTCACATTGACAACCGGCGCAGGCGCAGGCGCGGGGGCGGTCTGACGGGCGCGGCGCATGAACACGAGCCCCAGAAGGGCAAGCGCGACCTGCATCAGATGGGGCAGGGCCAGCCCTTCGTCCGCCATGGCGGTGCCAAGGGGGCCGATTTCCAGAGGCAGGTAGGGCGATACCATCGAAGTGGTCTGCGCCACGCGGCCCGAGAAAGGCATATCCGCAATCGACCGGTCTGGTGCGTCGTTCATTTCGTCAGCCGCAGCGAGACCCCAAGTGATCGCCGGTCCTCGGGCGGCCTCGAAACAGGTGCCTTCGATCTGGCGCATACGGGGTTCATAGCGGGCCTGTTGCACCGTCAGTGACCCCTGCATGACCCAGAACCCCAGACTGGCCACAATCGCCACCAGCAGGACCGATCGCGACCGAAAATAAAAAGCGAGCGCAATCAGGGCGATACCGCCGCTCAGAGACCATAGTGAGACTAACAGGAGCCGGTCGTCGATCCGGGAGACGGTCTCGAGAAGGCTGAAGTATTCTTCTTTGATGAACCCGTTACACAGGTGAATAAGTGTGCTTTCCATGACTGCTCTATATGAATTTGGTAAAAAAGATGCCGCCGTGCAGCGAGAGGAATATAGTCAATATTACAAGGGGTACGGGCCCGAGTCATTGCGGTTATGGCTTACATACTGGGGCTTGGGCCCGCGTTGGCGGAAACGAGCCTGTAAGGCGGGTATCCTGCGCTTTGGTCCGGTGGTGGTGACGGGCTGTCTCTGATCGAGAAAGGGGTTTGGGAACGGTCGCCCTTGACCCAGCCCCCCAACAGACCCTAGATGCCCCCGATCAAGCACAAGGAGCGCCGCATTATGGGCTTTAAGATGGGGATTGTGGGTCTGCCGAACGTGGGCAAGTCCACTCTGTTC
>CAXQKF010000121.1:0-12821 GCA_964224285.1 Donghicola sp.
GCCTTGGGTCACTGGGTCAAGATCGAGAACGGCCGGATCGAGAACTACCAGTGCGTGGTTCCGACCACCTGGAACGGCTCGCCCCGCGACAGCAAGGGCAACATCGGCGCCTTCGAGGCATCGTTGATGAACACCCCGATGGAGCGTCCCGACGAGCCCGTCGAAATCCTGCGCACCCTGCACAGCTTCGACCCCTGCCTTGCTTGCTCGACCCACGTGATGTCGCCCGATGGCGACGAACTGACCACTGTCAAAGTGCGCTAACCAGAGGATCAAACCATGAAATACGTCACACTTGCTCTTCTGTTCGGCGCGACAGCGGCTCAGGCACATACCGGTCACGATGCCGCCCTCTCGGGGGCATCGCACTGGCTGCTGTCGCCCATGCACGGTCTTGGTCTCATTGCTGTGGCGGGTGTCCTGTACACCCTCCGCACCGCACGCCGGAAGGAGTGAGCCATGCCCGAGGATACAATTCACCGACCGAATATGGACGTGAACCCGTTGCCGACAGCCCAGCTGACCGGCGACGCCACGGCCGAGGACATCGATAGTATCCGTCGTCGGACCTCTGTCTTTGTCTACGAATGGCCCGTCCGCCTGTGGCACTGGGGCAATGCCCTGTGCATCATGGTCCTGTGCATCACCGGCTGGTTCATCGCCAGCCCGCTGCCGACCATGACCTTTGCCGAGGCGACCCACCAGTTCGTCATGGGTTACATCCGCTTTGCCCACTTTGCGGCGGGTCAGCTGATGACCGTGGGCTTCTTTGCCCGCATCTATGTGGCGATCACGGGTAACCACCACGCCAAACAGCTGTTCTACGTCCCGTTCTGGAACAAGCACTGGTGGGCAGAAATCCTGTTCGAGATCCGCTGGTACCTGTTCATGGAGAGCGAACCCAAGAAGTACGTGGGTCACAACCCGCTGGCGCAGATAGCCATGTTCTTCTTTATCACTCTGGGGACTGTCTTCATGCTGGCGACCGGTTGGGCGCTGTATGCCGAAGGCGCGGGTCAGGGCAGTCTGCCCGATCTGGTCATGGGCTGGCTGATCGCTCTGGTCGGCAACACCCAGACCCTGCACAGCCTGCATCATGTTGGCATGTGGTTCATCGTGATCTTCGTGATCATCCACATCTACGTGGCCATCCGCGAAGACATCATGAGCCGCCAGTCGATGGTTTCGACCATGATCTCGGGGCATCGCACCTTCAAGGATGACCGCCCCGATTGATCACAGGGCTGTCACTTTGGATAGGAATCGGAAAGGCGGGCCCTCGGGCTCGCCTTTCTTCATGACGCTTATATTCCATTTTTCAATCAAATTGGATAGAAGCTTTCCACTCGAGCCCCACCGCAAACACCCCACACACGCGCAATATATTGATTTAAAATGAAAACGTCAGATCGCCCCCAAAAGATGAATTTCTTTTATCCCTTCGAACGGCCTGCCAAACTACCGGAACCAAGGGAAACCGGAAAGCTGCCTACCAGCCCACCGGTCTAGGGAGGAGACAAAGATGACGCCGAGTGTGTTGGTTCTGGGTATCGGTAATGTGTTGTGGGCCGACGAAGGTTTTGGTGTGCGTTGTGTCGAGCGGCTGGCGCAGACCACGGCTTTCGGGCCGAATGTAAAAGTTCTCGACGGCGGCACCCAGGGTCTCTACCTCCTCCCCTTCCTTGAAGAAGCAGACGCGCTGATCGTGTTCGACGCGGTGGACTATGGCCTGCCCGCAGGCACGCTCAAGATCGTCGAGGATCAGGACGTACCCTCGTTCATGGGCGCCAAGAAGATGAGCCTGCACCAGACCGGATTTCAGGACGTCATCGCGACAGCGCAACTGATGGGCTACTGCCCCGAGCGTCTGGTCCTGATCGGCTGCCAGCCCGTTGAGCTAGAGGATTACGGCGGAGGTCTGCGCGATCTGGTCGCTGCCCGCATTGACCCCGCAATCGAAATCGCCATGCAAAAGCTGGCCGAGATGGGCATCCACCCCATCGAAGGCGAAGGTGACACCAGCAATCTGGCCGACCCTTCGATCATGCGCAGCGCCTACGAGGATGGTCGCCCCTCCGAAGAGGACGCCTGCCGTACCGGCGACCACCGCTTCTTTCCCGAGAGCGCCTGAGCCATGTGTGTCGGCGTACCGATGCAGGTGCTGTCCGTCGACGGCATCGCCGCCCGTGCCACCGATGGCAGCGAGGAAGCTCTGATTGACCTGTCCCTGACCGGCCCTGTGGCTGTTGGTGACTGGATCCTGACTTTCCTTGGCGCGGCCCGCGAAATCATCACCGAAGACGAGGCGCGCAAGATCACCGCCGCGCTCGACGGTTTGCGCAACCTGATGGAGGGGGGTGACCTCGGCGAGGCGTTTGCCGATCTGGACAACCGCGCTCCGCAATTGCCGCCCCATCTGCAAGCCGCGCTGGACGCGGGCAAAACCACAGCTTGAGAGACCCGCTATGACCCATCCTTTGATTGACCGTCTGACGACCGAGTTCAGCTGGCCCAAACTGGACAACCAGCACGACGTGACCGAATTCACCAGCCGTGAAGGCGTGCATGTCCTGTTTGTCCCCGGCGACCCCAAGCGCAATCTGGAAACCGCCGACGTGGCCGTGATCCTGCCCGAAATTAAACAAGCGTTTCAGGGCCGCTTTGACTGCGCCGTCGTGGGTGATGACATCGAACAAAAGGTCCGCGAGGAGACCAAAGTCCTCAAGACCCCCAGCCTGATCTTCTACCGCGAAGGCCAGATGATCGGCGGCATTCCCCGCGTGCGGGACTGGGACGAATACATGGCCCGCATCACCCAAATTCTCGCGCAGAACGCCACCTGCGAAATCGCAGAGGCCTAAGGCCGACAGGAGAGACGACAGATGGTTAGCAACTTCCACCTGCCCCCCATGGGCTACGGCCCCGGCTCGCAGCAGGATGAAACCGGCGAAGAGCTACAGTACATGCCCATGCCTCAGGACATGCGCACCTATCACACGCACTATCCCGACATGGAGATCGACGAAAACCTGCGTCCCGCCATGGAGCTGATGGCCGCCGTTGCTGGTGCTGCCAAGGCCTGCGGCGAAGGCGCAGCGAACCAGACATTTGATCTCAGCAAGCTGGACGCCGAAAACCGCCGTCTGATCGCCGAGACCATGGGCCAAGGCGAAGTGTCGATGAAGATGCACGGCATTCCCGCCGTCGCCGCCCAAGAGTCGGTCTTTGCTGGCATCTGGGTTATGAAGGCCGCGGGCATGGACATGATCGAGGTCGGCCCCTCGCCCACCGTGGCGCGTGAGCGTGCGTTCAACCCCCGCCGTGCAGCTTTGGGCACCGATGCGCCCAAAGCCCCAGGTGTTCTGAACGCCCCGCCCCTGCTGGTCGAGTTGCAAGACAAGTCTGCCGGATATCAGATCGGCGACGAAGTGCACGTGATCAACCTGACCCTTCTTCCGCATACCGAGCAGGATCTGGAATGGCTGGACAAGGCGCTTGGCCAAGGCGCGACCGACATCCTGTCGCGTGGCTACGGCAACTGCCGTGTCACGGCGACTGCCCTGCCCAATGTCTGGCGCGTGCAGTTCTTCAATTCGATGGATGTGCTGATCCTCGACACCTTCGAAGTGACCGCGATCCCCGAAGTCACCGTCGCCGCCCCCGAAGACCTGATCGACAGCGGTGAACGTCTGGTCGAAGTGCTGGAGGCCATCCGATGAGCGGTTTCGAAGGCAGCTACCTGGGAGCCAACGACAAAATCAGCCCGCGCGCCGTGATGGAGTGCAAGATCTGCTGGACCCCTTACGACCCCGAAGAGGGCGA
Organism: Donghicola sp.; assembly: GCA_964224285.1. Taxonomy (GTDB): domain Bacteria; phylum Pseudomonadota; class Alphaproteobacteria; order Rhodobacterales; family Rhodobacteraceae; genus Donghicola. The sequence goes on from CAXQKF010000121.1 coordinate 3,823, forward strand.
TGACACCCGTCAGGTTCTGCCGGGCACGCCCTTTATGCACCTGCCCGACGACTGGTCCTGCCCGAACTGCGACGCCCCCAAAGAGCAGTTTCTGGTCAACCACGACCCCGGTTCGGACGCGATGGCCGAGGCTGCGGTGCTGTCCGCGAAGACCTCGGCTTTGGTCACTGATTTCACCGAGGTCTGGCACGCCAAGATGCGCGATGTGCCGATCGTGAACAAACTCTTGCACGTGCAGGCCGTTGGCTGGCGGATGCACGAGGGACGTCCCTTGGGAGTGCTGATTTCGCCGTGGTTCATGAACCTGATCCAACTGCCCGCCGAGGGCGAGGATTGGAACGACCTGATGGCAGGGTCCAAGGAAAACATCCGCTTCCCCTCGGGCAACTACGAGTTCATCTGCAACACCCGCGAACAGACCGGTGGCTACAAAGCGTGCTCGCTGTTCTCGCCCATGGGTGAGTTCAAATCGCAGGCCTCTGCGGTCGAGGTCGCCGAGGCCGTGATGGTCGCCCTGTTCCAAGAAGAACACCGCGCGGAGACGGATCGCAGCGCCGACATCCGCGCCGCTCGCAACGAGGAAATCGCCGCAGTTGAGGCCGCCGAAGCCGAAGCGCAGGCCGCCGCAGACACCAAGGTCGACATTCCCGAAGCGCCCACCCGCCGTCAGGTCATCTCGGCCGGCATGGCATCCACCGAGGCCGATTAGAATGAACGCGCCCACCTCTTTTGACGCGGACCGTTGGACCGCCATTCCCGCCCCGGCCCTGCCGGTGACGCGGCTGGTGATCGGACGCTCTGTCGAAGAGGTGGCCGAAACCCTGCCGCGCATCTTCAACCTGTGCCGCGCGGCCCAAAGCACCGGTGTCAGGTTGGCCCTTGGCCTGCCTGCGCCCGACGCCTCGGAGGCCCTTGCCGATGAAATCCGGCGCGAGCATCTGTTGCGTCTCTGCCTGATCTGGCCCCAGCATTTCGGTATAGCTCCCATTCCGATGCAGGCGGACGATCTGGGCACCCATCTCTTCGGCTCCGGTCTGCCGGACGATGTGACCCAGTTGAAAGTCTTTGCCTCTGGCACCGCGGCTTTGGCCCCGCTGATAGAGGCTGTGATGTCCCGTTTTGCACCTGCTGAGGCGGTGGCGAACGGGCTGCCCGTCCCGGATGACACGCGCCACCTCTCCCTCGCGCCGCAAGAGAATTCCGTTTCCGCCCGCCGTCGGGCCCACCCGCTGATGCTGGACGTGGAACGGGTTTTCGGCCGTGGGCCCCTCTGGCGCGTTCTGGGGCGGGCTCTTGACCTCGGGGCTGTGCTGAGCGGCTGGCGACCCGAGGCCCGCGTGCTGCCGGACGGATGCGTCACCGTTCCGGCGGCGCGCGGCATATATGCTGTACGTGCCCGCACCGAAAACGGCCGCGTCACCGAATTCACCCGCATCACCCCAACGGACCACATGATGGCGGACGGCGGCGTGATGCAACGCACCCTTGAGAGCCTGCCCCCTTGCGGTCAGGATAGGGCGCAAGCTGTGGTCGATCTGCTCGATCCCTGCGTCCCCGTGACCCTGCAAAGGAGGCCGCACTATGCATGAGATGTCCCTCTGCGAAGGCATCCGCAACGTGATCGAGGATCAGGCCCGCGCCCATGCCATCACCCGCGTGACATCCGTGCGGGTCGAGATCGGTCGCTTTTCCGGTGTGGAAAAGGACGCGCTGAGCTTTGCCTTTGACGTTGTGATGCGCGGCTCGGTCGCCGAAGGTGCGCGACTGGAGATGATCGACCTGCCCGGTCGGGCCATGTGCTACGACTGCATCCACGAGGTCGAGATAGAAAACCGCTTGGACCCCTGCCCCGATTGTGGCGGCGGCAAGCTGATGCCCGTCGGGGGCGATGAAATGCGGATCAAGGATCTGGAGGTAGTCTGATGTGTAATGTTTGCGGATGCGGAACCGGTAGTGTCGAAGGGCACAGCCATCACCACGATCACGGCTCGGGCCATCATCATCACGATCATGACCATGGTCACAGCCACGACCACGGGCATCACCACCATCACCACGGGGACATCCACTTTGGGCAGGGCCCTGCGGGCGTCGAAGTGCCCGGCATGACCCAAGAGCGTCTGATCGAGATCGAGACAGACATTCTGGCCAAAAACGACCGCTATGCCGACGCGAACCGCGCCATTCTAGCAGACCGCGAAATCCTGACGCTGAACCTTGTCAGCTCGCCCGGGTCGGGGAAAACCACCCTGCTGTGCAAAACCATCGAGGCACTTGGCGACCAGCCCTTGGCCGTGATCGAGGGCGACCAGCAGACCGCCAATGACGCCGACCGCATCCGTGCCACCGGCGCCAAGGCCGTGCAGGTCAACACCGGCAAAGGCTGCCACTTGGACGGCCACATGGTCGGCCACGCGATGGAGCATCTGCAACTGGCCAACAACTCGATCCTGTTCATCGAGAACGTCGGTAATCTGGTCTGCCCCGCTGGCTTCGATCTGGGAGAGGACGCCAAAGTCGCGATCCTGTCCGTGACCGAAGGCGAGGACAAGCCGCTGAAATACCCCGACATGTTCACCGCCTCGCGACTGGCGCTCTTGAACAAGGTCGATCTGGCCCCCTATTGCGACGTGGATCTGGACCTCTACGAGGAAAACCTGCGCCGCGTGAATCCGGGCATCGAGATCATCCGCGTCAGCGCCCGCACCGGCGAAGGCATGGACGTCTGGCTGCAGTGGCTGCGCGACCGTCTGGCCCACAAAGCAAAACCCGAGGCTGCGGAATAATGACTGCCCCTTTGCCCTCTCTCCTGCTGGTTGACGACGAAGAGCACAGCCTCTCGGCGATGCGCATGGCGCTGGAGGATGACTTTGACTGCTACACCGCCACGGGGGCCGAAACCGCGCTAGCGATCATGCAGGAACAGGACATTCAGGTGATCTTTTGCGATCAGCGGATGCCGGGCAAATCGGGCGTCGAATTTCTGGCCGAGGTCCGTGAACGCTGGCCTGACACCGTGCGGATCATCATCACTGGCTACACCGAAACCAACGACATGATTTCCGCGATCAATGACGCGGGAATCTACCAGTTCCTGACCAAGCCCTGGCATCCCGACCAGCTGGTCATGGTAGCCAAGAACGCCACCGATCTCTTCCGCCTGAACCGCGATCACGAGCGCATGTCGCTGGAAATGCGCTACCTTGCCCGCCGCGTCGAAAGCAGCGTCGAGGATCAGCGCAAAGCCCTGCGCGAAGGCATGGGATTCGAGAATGTTCTGCGCGCCGCCAATTCGCCCCTGAACGCGGTGATTGAACAGGCCCGCCAGTTCGCCAGCTTTGACGTACCCGTGCTGCTGCAAGGCGAGGCTGGCACGGGCAAGGGCCAGATCGCGCGGGCCATGCATTATGCGTCGTTACGCTCGGATCGTCCTTTTTACGAAATTGACGTAACTGGGGTGGATGACGACATCCTCGAAATCGAACTATTCGGGGCCCGCCGTGGCGCTGTGCCCGGTCTGGCCTCCAAGAAAACCGGCCTCTTGCAAAAGGCCGATCGCGGGACGCTCTATATCAGCGGCATCCACGATTTGAGCCCCCGTATGCAGCTGGCCCTGCTGCGCGTCGCGACCGAAGGCGCGTTCCGTCCCCTTGGCGGCTACGAGATGATCCGCTCGGACATTCGCATCCTGTCGGGCAGTGAAAAGGACCTGCGCCAAGAGGTCAGCGAAGGCCGCTTCCGCGGTGACCTTTATCATGCGCTCGGCCCAACCGCCCTGCACATCCCGCCCCTCCGCAGCCGCCTTGGCGATCTGCCGGTGTTGGCCCAACGTCTGCTGTTCGACGCCGCCGCCAAGCACGGCAAACCCGTCCACGGGATTTCCGACGACGCCCTGCGCTTCCTTGGCAACTACGATTGGCCGGGCAACCAGCGCGAACTGGAAAACGAGATGACGCGGATGCTGATCTTCTCTCAGGACGCCACGCTTGGGCCGGAACTGATCAGCCGCCACATCCTGCAGGCGGCGCCTCGCGAGGCCCATTCGGACATGCACACCGATGCGGTCCTGACCACCGAGGGCACCCTGAAAGAACGGATCGAGGTGATCGAGATGCGCATCCTGCGCGAAACGCTCACCCGTCTGAAATGGAACAAGAGCCGCGCCGCCAACGAGTTGGGCCTGTCCCGCGTCGGCCTGCGCGCCAAGATTGAACGATACGGCATCGACACACACACCGACGCCGACGAGAGGGAGGACTAAGCCATGTGTCTGGGTATACCCGGTCAGATCACAGCCATCACCGACCCCACCCGCATGATGGCCATGGCCGAAGTGTCGGGCGTCCGGCGCGAGGTGAACGTCGCGCCCATCGTCACCGGCGCTTTGGAAGACGTCATCGGCAAATGGGCCCTGATACACGTGGGCTTTGCCATGGCCGAAATCGACGAAGATGAGGCTGCGAAGACTTTGGAGGCTCTGCGCCATCTTGGCGAGGCTCAGGAAGAGCTGGAAGCGATGGCAGTAAGTGCCGCCGCGCTGGAGGTGCAGTCATGAAATACGCTGACGAATTCCGCGACCCTATCGCCGCTCGCACGGCCTTGGACGCCATCGCCCGCGTCTGCGACCAGATCGGTGCAACCGCTGAAAACCCTGTCCGGATCATGGAGATTTGCGGCGGCCACACCCATGCGATCTTCCGCTACGGCCTTGATAAACTGACCCACGAGGGCATCGAGTTCATCCACGGCCCCGGTTGCCCCGTCTGCGTTCTGCCCATGAGCCGCGTGGACGAATGCGTCCAACTGGCCGAGCAGCCCAACGTGATCTTCACCACCTTTGGCGATGCGATGCGCGTGCCCGGCACCCGCAAATCCTTGCTGCAAGCCAAGGCCGACGGCGCGGATATCCGCATGGTCTACTCGCCCTTGGACGCGCTGGAACTGGCCCGCCGGAACCCCGACAAAGAGGTGATCTTCTTTGGCCTCGGGTTTGAGACCACCACGCCCTCAACCGCGCTGTCGATCCAGCAGGCCTCGCGCGAAGGGCTGACCAACTTTACCGTCTTCTGCAACCACATCACCGTGCCGCCGCCCATCAAGGCGCTGCTGGACGATCCCTTCATGAAGCTGGACGGCTTTGTTGGCCCCGGTCACGTGAGCATGGTGATCGGCACGCACCCCTATGATTTCATCGCTGAAGACTACGGCAAGCCGATCGTAGTGGCGGGATTCGAACCTTTGGACCTGCTGCAGTCGGTGCTGATGGTGCTGGAGCAAATTCGCGACGGCAAAGCGACGGTGCAGAACCAATACGCCCGCGTAGTGCCCGAACACGGCAACCCCGTCAGCATCGCGGCGATCAATGACGTCTATGAACAGCGTCCCAGCTTTGAATGGCGGGGCCTTGGGGAAATCGACCACTCTGGCCTGCGCATCCGCGAGCAGTACAAAGCCTTCGACGCCGAAGAGAAGTTCGGCATCGGCTACGCCACCGGCTCCCGCTCGGTCCAAGAACCCGAGGGCTGCGAATGCGGCGCGGTCATGACTGGCCGGATGAAGCCCACCCAGTGTCCGATGTTCGGCAAAGGCTGTACACCGGAAATGCCCCTTGGCGCGCTGATGGTCAGCTCCGAAGGGGCCTGCGCGGCCTACTACCAATATGGCGGAGCCCGCGCTGTGGAGCCTGCGGAATGAACATGATGCGACTGAAACAGGACACCGTCACGCTGGCCCATGGCGGCGGCGGCAAGGCGATGCGCGATCTGATCGAGAGCGTCTTTACCAGCGTGTTCCAGCCCGACGGGATGGAGGATCAGGCCCGACTGATGGATGCTGCGCTACAGGAACCCGGCGCGCGTCTGGCCTTCACCACCGACAGCTTTGTCGTTGATCCGGTGGAATTCCCCGGCGGTGACATCGGCAAGATCGCCGTTTGCGGAACCGTAAACGATCTGGCCGTTGGGGGCGCAAAGCCTCTGTGGCTGTCGGCAGCCTTCATCATCGAAGAGGGCACCGAGATCGCCCTTCTGCGGCGGATCGTCGAATCCATGCGGATTGAGGCCGAAAAGGCCGGTGTTCGCATCGTCACCGGCGACACCAAGGTCGTGGGCCGTGGCAGCGCGGATAAGGTGTTCATCACCACCTCGGGCGTAGGCGTCATCCCTGTGGGGCGCACTTTGTCCGCCGACCGCATCCAAGAAGGTGACGTTGCCATCGTAAACGGCGTTCTTGGGGATCACGGCGCGGCCATTTTAGCGGCGCGGGGCGATATGATGCTGTCCACCGACATCCAGTCCGATTGTCAGGGCCTTGGCCATCTGATGCAGGCTGTTTGCGCGGCCGCCGATGTGCGAGCCTGCCGCGATGCCACCCGTGGCGGCGTGGCAAGCGCCTTGAACGAGATGGCAGAGGGCTGCGGCTTGGCGATCGAGATCGAAGAAACCGCCCTGCCCCTGCGCACCGAGGTCAAAGGGGTCTGCGAAATCCTCGGCCTTGATCCGCTGTATCTGGCAAACGAAGGCACCTTGGTGCTGTTCGTTCCGGCAGAGCAGGCCGAAGCTGCTCTGGCCGCGATGAAGTCCACCGAGGCAGGCCAAGGGGCCTGCATCATCGGGAAGGCCAAGAAAGGGCCCGCGGGCCATGTCACCATGCGCACCCTGTTCGGCGGGGCACGCATCGTGGACATGCTGGTGGGCGAGCAACTGCCGCGCATCTGCTGACCCTCAGACCCTCTGCGCCACGGCGTGGAGGGCGGCCGCACCCGCGCGTATTCCCAGCCCTTTGATGGTCCGAAAGGGTGCGGGCGTCAGGTCGCGCACGGGCACAGGAATATCTTCGAGCGCCCGCTCTCCCGCAATATGCTGCGCCAACGCACGGCCATACACCGTGCCTGGCGCGATCCCTCGGCCATTGTACCCGCCGACGGCCAATGCTTGGTGCCCCAGACGCGCAAGGCGTGGCAGATTATCCGAAGTCATCCCGATCTTGCCCCACCAGAAATGCTCGAATTCGACGCTCTTCAGCTGTGGGTACATCGCCAGCAAACTGCGGCGGCCAAAAGCTTTGTGGCAGGATGCCTCCAAACCCAACTGCCCGACACTGCCAAAGATGAGCCGCCCTGCAGCATCCGTCCGGAAAGACGTCAGAACAGAGCGGGTATCCCACGCGCCCTGCCCCTCTGGCAGGATAGTCGCGCGCAAGTCCGCGGAAAGGGGCGCTGTCGCCATGTTGAAATAAGGCAAGACCGTCTGGCTGGTTGCCAGGTCTGAATAGACTTGGGCCGCATAAATGTTGGTCGCCCCAATCACCCAACCGGCGCGAACGCTGCCTTGGGGGGTCGTCAAATGCCAGCCATCACCAGTTTCCTGAATACTGGACACAGGTGTGCCTTCGTAAATCCGGGCTCCCAACCCCAAGGCCACCCGTGCCAACCCGCGCGCATAGCCAAGCGGCTGGATCGTCCCTGCGCGATGATCCCACAACGCTCCGGCGAATGCGTGGCTTCCCAGCTTTTCCGCTGTAGAATCGCCTGGCAACACTTCGACCGGAGCATTCAGCTGCCGCCATTGGGCCGCACGTTCCGTGATCTCCGCCAACCCCTTGGCACCCACCGCACAATGCAGTGTACCCGCGCGCTGCGCTTCACACGTGATCCCGTACCGATCCACAAGGCCAAAGACCTCTGCCGGCCCATCGCCGAGAAAGGACAACATCCGGCCGCCCAAATCCGCACCGAGGACTTGCTTGAGGGTATCGGGCATGACCCACATACCCGCATTCACCAGCCCCACATTCCGGCCAGACCCGCCAAAACCAACCGCCTCGGCCTCCAGCACGACTACAGAGATGCCGCGCTCTGCCAAGTGCAGCGCGGCAGACAGCCCCGTGTAGCCCGCGCCGATAATCGCGACATCACAGTGAAGATCGGTGGCAAGACTAGGCTGCGCGAGAGGGGAAGGTGCAGTTTGACCCCAAAGGCCATGGGACAGCGCGTAATTCATGAGCGACACTCGTGGTTTCTACTCAAAGCCTGTCCGAACTCTGCGCACCGCGCCAGAGAGAGATACGATTGACCTCATTCCAAAGCGGCATAACCCCGCATTTCACCCAGTTTCAACGGCCCGAGGAATAGGCAGATCACGACGCCACTGCGGCCCGCTGCGCACCATTGCCTAATTCCTGCGCAGCCGCTGTTCCCTCTTGGGCGCAAAGTGTTAAATCTGATTGATCAACAAAGTGCCAATTCCGATGCCGATACCCCGCCGTTTTCTTCCGTCGATCTCCTTGCTTCAGGCCTTCGAGGTCGCCGCACGTACGCAGAACGTCACCGCGGCCGCCAAAGAGCTTTCGCTGACCCAAAGTGCTGTGTCGCGCCAGATCAGAGCGCTGGAAGAGCAACTCGGGACAGAACTCTTCTATCGGGAGAAGCAGAGCATCCGGCTGACAGTCGGCGGAGAGCGTTATGCCCGTGATATCCGGGACGCACTTCAGAAGATTTCCTCTGCCTCCATGAGCCTGCGCGCGAACCCTGGCGGAGGGACATTGACATTGGCGATCCTGCCAACCTTCGGGACGCGCTGGCTAGCCCCGCGGCTGCCAGATTTCCTGAGGAAGAACCCGGGTGTCACGATCAATCTGGTCACCAAGATGAGCCAGTTTGATTTTCGATCCGAAGCAATCGACGCAGCAATCCATTTCGGAGAACCCGATTGGCCCAATTGCGAATTCCAGCATTTGCGACGGGAGATTGTCGTTCCTGCCTGCTCACCTGATTTCAGGGCCAAGCATGAATGGTCAGGGGTCGCTGATCTAGCGCGCGCTCCTCTCTTGCACCTGACGTCCAGACCTGATGCATGGGAGCAGTTCTGCGCACAGCACGAGGTGCTGACACCTTCGCTCGAGGGAATGCTCTTTGACCAATTTGCAACCGCCGCCCAAGCAGCTATGGCGGGTTTGGGCGTTGCGTTGCTCCCTGAGTTCCTCATTCAAGACGAGCTCTC
>CAXQKF010000122.1:0-2434 GCA_964224285.1 Donghicola sp.
CAACGAATTCGCCCTGACCATCGCCCGCCACGGCGAGGTCAGCAAATACATGTCCTATGACATGCACACCCGCATCCCCGACATCATGCTGATCAGCGCTGCCACTCTGGACCGCCTGTCGGAGGAACACCGCGCCGCCGTGATAGAAGCCGCCAAAGAATCCACCGAGTTCCACAAAGCGGCTTGGGGTGCCTCGATCGACGCGGCCAAAAAGGAATGCGAAGAGCAGTTCGGCATCGAATTCCTCTATCCCGATGTCGCGGAATTTCAGGCCGCCGTCGCCCCGATGTATGACGAGCTAAAAGCCGAGCCAGAGAAATACGCCGTGTTCGAAGCCATCCGCGCTGTGGCATCGGCGGAATAAATGAAACGCCTGCGTGATCTTCTGGATCGGGCGGTCGGGGGGCTGTGCGCAGCCCTCCTGCTGGCGCTGGTCGGCGTTCTGACGTGGCAAGTGCTGAGCCGCTATGCCCTGAACGCGCCCTCGACCTATTCCGAGGAAATCCTGCGTTACGGTGTGATCTGGCTGTCCCTTCTGGGGGCGGCCTATGCCACTGGCCAAGGCACACATATGTGCGTGGATCTGCTGCGGGAATTCAGCAGTGGCTGGCGCAAACGGACGCTGGAATTTCTGGTCCCACTGGGACTGATGGCCTTTGCCAGCGTCACCCTGATCTACGGCGGATACAAGGCGACCGCGATCGCCGCCCGCCAAGTCAGCTCTGTCATGCAAATCCCCATGAGCTGGGTCTATCTGGCGTTGCCCGTCGGCGGCGCGTTGATGATCCTGTACTGCATTTTGAACCTTTACGATTTGATCACCGGCACCCGCGATCTGCCCGACGCAGAAGACCGTGCCGTGGCCGCCGGAGACTGACCCATGGCCGGAGAAGCCTCTATCATCCTGATTGCCGTCTTTGGCGTATTGGCCCTGTTGGGCCTGCCGCTGGCTGTCGCGATTGTCGCCGCAGCCTTTGCCGCCGTGGCCCTGGTGCTGCCGTTTGACATGGCCGTCTTTACAGCCGCGCAAAAAATCGTCGCCTCGCTGGACAGCTTTTCCCTCTTGGCGGTGCCATTCTTTATCCTGTCGGGGGTCATGATGAACTCTGGCGGGATTGCCCTGCGGCTGGTGAACTTTGCCAAGCTGATCGCGGGCCGCATCCCCGGATCGCTGGCCCAAACCAATATCGCGGGCAACATGTTGTTCGGCAGTATTTCAGGCTCGGCAATTGCGGCGTCCACCTCGATCGGCGGCGTCATGGTCCCGATCCAAGCCAAAGAAGGCTATGATCGCGACTTTGCCGCGGCGGTGAACATTGCCTCTGCACCCACGGGTATGCTGATCCCGCCCACGACCGCATTCATCATCTACTCGCTGATCTCTGGCGGCACGTCGATTGCGGCCCTGTTTATGGCGGGCGCTGTGGCAGGCACCCTCTGGGGCGTCGGCATGATGGCCCTGACCGTCGTGATCGCGAAACGGCGCCGCTATCCGCTGGCCCCGAGCCCGTCGATGCGCGAGGCGCTGAAGGTCACGTGGCAAGCCATCCCCAGCCTCATGCTCATCGTCCTGATCATCGGCGGCATCCTCTTTGGCATCGTCACACCAGTCGAGGCATCGGGCATCGCCGTCCTCTACACTATGGCTTTGGCCTTTGTGATCCACCGGACCATGCCGATCAGCGCCCTACCCCGCTTCTTGATCGAAACCTCAATGATCACCGGCACCATCATGTTGCTGCTCGCGGCCTCGGCGACCCTGTCCTTTGCGATGGCGTTCACCGGCATTCCGGCTGCCGTGACCGCGCTGGTTCTGGGGGTGTCCGAAAACCCGATCATCGTCATGCTGATCATCAACATGATCCTGCTGGTGGTCGGTTGCTTCATGGACATCGGCCCCGCGATCCTGATCTTTACCCCGATCCTCTTGCCCATCGCACAGAAAGTGGGCGTCGATCCGGTGCATTTCGGGACCATCATGGTGTTCAACCTCGCCATCGGCACCATCACCCCGCCCGTCGGCACCGGCCTGTTCGTTGGCGCCAGTGTCGCGGGCGTCCGAGTGGAACGCGCGATCCGCGCGCTTGGCCCCTTCTACCTGCTTCTCTTTGCCGTGCTGATGCTGGTGACCTATGTCCCCGCGATTTCGATGGCACTGCCCCGGGCCCTCGGCCTGTGACCCACCCCTCCAAAGGAAGACCTATGACCCTGACCGTCACCACCCGCCACGCCATTCACCCCGACCATGCCAAGGGCATGGACACCGCCGCCCTGCGCTCCAATTTCCTTGCCCAGGACATGTTCAAAGACGGCGAAATCCGCCTGATCTACACCCACTACGACCGCTTCGTCATGGGCGGCGCGGTGCCTGCGGGGGGCGATCTGACCCTTGATGTGGTGGCCGAGACCAAGACCGCCACCTTCCTCGAGCGCC
>CAXQKF010000123.1:0-3875 GCA_964224285.1 Donghicola sp.
CACCACAACGCGCAACCAACGAAGCCCACAGGCCGGGGCGGTCGAAATACGCTTCGCGGAAGACGAACTTCACCTTGCCGGTGTCGATGTAGTTTTCCTTGATCTGCTTCAGCGGGCCGTCATGGAAGTTCTTGCAGTGTGGGCAAGTGAACGAGGCGTATTCCACCACGGTCACAGGCGCATCTGCCGCGCCCATCACCATCTCGGTGACGGTCACTTCGGCGGGGGCCTCTTCGGTGGCAGCGTCCGCGGTCGCTTCTTGTGCGATGGCTGCCGAGGGCAGCAACGACGAAGAGGTTTCAGGCGTGCTGGTCAGCCAGAATGCACCACCAATGGCGGCGCCTGCGATCAGGACGGATGCGAACAACTTAGGGGTCATTTAGGCCTCACGTTTTGGGTCTTGTTCTTCAGGTATACGTTCTGCGCCAGCCGTTCCAGCGCAGCGCGAAGGTCATTGTCGCCCACATCAGCAGCCGTTTGGGCCGCCGCGGCGCGAATTTCGGGGGTCGGCTGGGGCTTGGACTTTTTCGGGGCGTGGCCGAACTGGGCCTGCCCCTCGGCAAAGCCGGTGGGCGCGGTCTGCGTGATGTAGACCCGCGCAATCGCGTTGTAGCCGTAGCAAGAATTGACGCGGCTGCGGATCGTGTCCTTTTGCATCTCCAGCATCGGGGCGTTCGCGCCGGTGGTCAGCAGGGTCAGGGTCGCGCCCATCCCCTGACGGCCATAACCGACCTTCACCGGGCGGGCGATGCTGGCGATATCCTCGCCCACGACCTCGGACCAGTGGGTCAGCAGACGCGCCACGGCAAAGCCGCGCTTTTCGCCAACCTGGCGAATCTGCGTCGTCAGCAGATTGCTGGTGCGGGCAAAGCCGCGTGTCGAGGGCTGGCGTGGGGCCATGGGTCTTGCATCCTTCTGTCAGGCACTATTCTAGTGACACGCGCCCCGAGGGCCAGAGCCCTATTGGCACAAAGGATAAAGAATGCGTGACACTTCTGCGATCCCCGTTCCGAAACCTGAAACATTGCTGGACTGGTACGACCGCCACGCCCGCAAGATGCCTTGGCGTGTGGGGCCCGCGGATCGCAAGGCCGGGGTCATACCCGACCCCTATCGCATCTGGATGTCCGAGGTCATGCTGCAGCAGACCACGGTTGCAGCGGTGCGCGAGTATTTCCTGAAGTTCACCGATAAATGGCCGCGCGTCAGTGACTTGGCCGCGGCGGCGGATGCAGATGTCATGGCAGCTTGGGCGGGACTGGGGTACTATGCCCGTGCGCGGAACCTGCTGAAATGCGCCCGCGCGGTTGCCGCGGATCATGACGGCGTGTTCCCCCAGACCTATGCAGAGCTGCTGAAACTGCCCGGCGTTGGCCCCTATACGGCGGCGGCGGTGGCCTCGATCGCGTATGACGAGCCTGCTGTGGTGGTGGACGGGAACGTCGAGCGGGTGATGTCCCGCGTATTCAACGTGCTGACCCCGCTGCCCGACGCGAAACCGGAACTGACAGAGTTGGCCGCCACCCTGACACCCCGAGACCGCCCCGGCGACTATGCCCAGGCGGTGATGGATTTGGGCGCGACCATCTGCACACCGCGCAATCCGGCTTGTGGCCTTTGCCCGTGGCGGGACAATTGCGTTGCCCGTCTGCAAGGCACCCCCGCCGACCTGCCCCGCAAAAAACCCAAGAAAGCCAAGCCCAAACGCCGCGGCATCGCCTATATCACCCGCCGCGTGGACGGGGCCTATTTGCTGGAAACACGGCCCGAGAGCGGGCTGCTTGGTGGAATGTTGGGGTGGCCCGGATCTGACTGGACGGAATCGGACCCCACGCCCGCGCCCCCGATCCGCGCCGAATGGAAAACCCTGAACGCCGAGGCAAAGCACACCTTTACCCATTTTCACCTGAGCTTGACGGTCCAAACTGCCCTCGTTCCGATGGAGCGTCAGCCCGAGCGCGGTGAATTCATCCCCGCCGAGGAGTTCGACCCGAAATCCCTGCCCACGGTCATGCGCAAGGCCTATGACCTGACGGACAGCGGCAGAAGGTGAAATTGACTACTACGGCGAGGGGCTTAGGCTGCGGTCAACGACCCGAGGAGCCGACCATGATTCCCGCAGTACAAGTATCCCGTTTCTCCCGCGCCCTGCCGTTCTGGCTGCCCGTGCTGCTGTTGCCGCTGGCGTGGTTCTGCGCGGTCACGGGGGGCTTGGCGATTCTGCTGATGCCGATCGTGACGTGGTACATGTTCAGCGTTCTGGACGCCGTGGGTGGGTTGGAAACGGACAACGCCGACCCCGACACCCCCGAATCGGACCTGTTTTGGTACCGCGCCGTCACCGTCATGTGGCCTCCCCTGCAATTCGCGACCCTGTTCGGGATGATCTGGTACGTCACCCGCGCCGATCACCTGAACACACTGGAAAGCATCCTGATGTTCTTTGGCGTCGGGGTGATCACGGGGACCATCGGGATCACCTATTCCCACGAGCTGATGCACCAGAAGAACGCCAAGGAACGGTGGCTCGGGGATATCCTGCTGGCGATGGTGATGTATTCGCATTTCCGCAGCGAACACCTGCGTGTTCACCACATCTATGTCGGCACCCCCAAAGACCCCGTGACCGCCCGCTATAACGAAGGGTTCCACCGGTTCTTCCCCCGTGTGCTGCGCGAATCTCTGGTGTCCTCGTTCAAGGCGGAAAAGGCGATGCTGGCCCGCCGTGATCTGCCGTGGACCCACAAATCCAACCCCTTCTGGCGGTATTGGGCGCTGCAAGCGGTGATGATGGTGATTGCGTTCGTGATTGGTGGTTGGGCGGGGCTTGGCCTGTTCCTGTATCAGGCCTCTGTCGCGATCTGGCAGCTAGAGCTTGTGAACTATGTCGAACACTACGGCCTGACCCGCGAACACCTTGGCGATGGTAAATACGAGCACGTCAAACCGCACCACAGCTGGAACGCCGCGCACAAGGGCACCAACTGGCTGCTGATCAACCTGCAACGCCATTCGGACCACCACTACAAGCCCGACCGGCGCTTCCCCCTCTTGCAGAACTATTCCGAGGATGAGGCCCCACAACTGCCCCACGGCTAGCCCTTGATGGCATTGGGCGCGATGATCCCCAGCTACTGGCGGCGCATCATGAACCCCAAGGTGCGGGAATGGCGGGCCAAGTATTACCCCCAGATCAAGGACTGGAAGCCTTATAACAAAGGGCAGAACCCTCTGCCCCGTTAACGGTGCTCGCGGATATATTTGATGACGTCTTCGGCGAACGCGCCAACGGCGAGGAAAAAGAACCCCGCGCCGATAAAGATGTAGCCGGATGTGAAAAGCTTGCCCGCAGGCGTGACCGGCACCAGATCACCGTAGCCGACGGTGGAAATCGTGATGACCGAAAAATACAGGGCCTGGATAAATCCCCAGCCTTCGATGTGCATGTAGATGACAGACGCAATCGACACCAAAAGGAGGTTCACGGAAAACAGCGCCAGAACCAGTTGGTGTGTAAACGCTTCGTAGATAGCCCGAAGCAGGCGGATGTAGGCCGTCAATAGCTGCATCATCGCCTCGAAAAAGCGCCCCGCCGCGAATGGGATTACCAGCGGGGCGAAGTTGAGACCGCGTCTGACAAAGTAACGCGGTCGCAGGCAACTGAAGTTGCTTGTTAGAGGTTAGTTGGTCCGGCCTTCCATTTCGGCGCGGATCTGCTGGCGCAGCACATCGATCGAAATCGTCTGGCCGTCACGCTTGAAGTGCCAGTAGGTCCAGCCGTTGCAGCTGGGGGCACCTTCGTAATGCGCGCCGACCTGATGGATCGAGCCCTTGAAATCCTTGCCGACCAGAGTGCCATCCGCACGGACAATCGC
>CAXQKF010000124.1:0-4282 GCA_964224285.1 Donghicola sp.
TTGGCGCGCAGGCGGACGCACATCTCGGGCTCCTCCCCCGCGATCAGCGTAGGATCATAGCCGCCGACCTCCTCCAGGGCTTCCATCCGCATCAGAGCATCCCCGCCGCAAGAGCGCGTCTTGCCCAGGGGCGTGTCCCATTCGAAGTCGCACAGCCGGTTGTAGATCGAGGCCTCGGGGAAGCGTTCGCGGCGCCGGCCACAGGCGACGGCGGCCTGGGGGTTGGCGATCAGAAAGGCCTGGGCCGTGGCGATCCAGCCGGGCTGCAATTCGCAATCGCCGTCGATGAATTGCACCAGATCGGGCGATTTCCCCTGACTCAGAGCCTCAATTCCCGCATTGCGCGCCCGCGCGGCGGTAAACGGTTTGCTCATGTCGAGCGCGACGACCTCGGCCCCCGCGGCCCGCGCCGCCTCGACCGAGCCATCGGTGGATCCGCTGTCCACATAGACCACCCGGTCCAGATCCCTGACCGAGGCCAGACAGGCCAGCAGCCGCGCCCCTTCGTTGCGCCCGATGAGGATGGCGGCGATCATCGGCTCAGTCATTTGTCCCATCCGGCATAGGACTGGCGGATGTCTGTATTGCTCGGGAACATTGCAAAGAGCGCATCGCGATCGGCGGCGAAGTCTTCCCGCAAACGCGCTTCCGCTTGGGGTGAGAACTTGGGGCGGTTGCGCATCTGGCGTGATTTCTTGATCCGGTCCCGCAGGCTTTGCGGCACAAGCTGACGGCGCAACCAGGTCGCGACCGGGTTTTCGATCAGAAGATCATGCATCGGAAACTTTCGGATACGCTCGGCCGAAACGTTCTGAGGGGGTTGATCTTCCTGCCAGACCAGGTTGGGCCGGCCAAGAAAGGGGCCGATCCGGTCAAGCAGGGCCTGTGGATTGTGCCGCATGGCTTCCATGCTGGTCACGAGAAGGTTCTCGGTCCCGTAGCAGTCGATCCATGGTTTCAGCTGCATTGCATATTGCCCATAGGAGACAAGTTCCGGATGAGTCCGCAGAGCGGTTTCCAAGTCACTGCTGATGACGCCCTGTGTCCACTCGTGGATGTAATGCGATACGGCCCGGGCGACCGGATCACGGATCACGTAGATCAGTTTAGGCGTGTCCAGTGTTTCTGAAAACCTCTCCAGGGTGTCGGGATAGGTCGGCAGCTTCGTGTAATGCGTGCTGGCTTCCCCCAGAAGGGCCCCCGCCGGAGCCTCATCGAACAACCCGTGATACCAGCCGGGTCCCTGAGCATAGACCTCGTCATCGGAAAAGAAGTTCGGCTCCTTCGGTGTGCTCAGGAAGATCCCGTCCTGAGCCCCAAGCTGGCTGGCCAGGGTAGAGGTCCCGCACTTCATGGCTCCGATAATGACAAAATCAGGCAAGGCCATGACGTTCACCTCCCGGGTGCGTGACTTGAGCCCAGAGGCTTGCTTGCGTTGATCCAGATGTCGCGGGCCTCCGAGGCGTTCGCGGTCGGAACCGGTTTGCCCACCAGCTTGCGGATAAAGGCAATACCACGCCCCGCGTGCCACAGGAGGTTGGCCGCGATCAGCCCTGCGCGCCCGTGTGCCTGATAGAACAGGCGCGTCCGCGACGCGTAGTAGTAGGCCGGCAGGCGCTTGCGCTCTTTCGCCAGGGATTTGACCGGTGCGCTGCCCCCTCGGTAGTGGACGGCACGTGCTTCGGGCACGTAGCGGATGCCCCATCCTCCGCGTTTGGCCCGCAGGCAATATTCGGTGTCTTCGAAGTACAGGAAATACCCTTCGTCCATCAATCCGATCCGGCGGATCATCTCTCCGCGAAGCAGGATGCAGGCAAAGCTGGCCCATCCGATCTGCTCCTCTGCAGGAGGCATCGACAAGGGAACGTCATAGCTTTTGAGGAGGCGGGTGACAGGACCTGTCGCAGCAGCACGGATCATCTCGCTGGCGGGCGTGGGAATGCGGAAGCAACTGACCTGCTGTGTGCCGTCCTCGTATTCCAGGCGTGGTGCAAACAAGCCGATCTGGGGCGCTGCATACGCCGCGGCCAGAATGCTTTGGCAGAAGCCGGGGCGCAGGATCGCATCCGAGTTCAGGACTAGGTAGAATTCAGCCGGAAAGGCGGTGAGCCCTTGGTTGTGTCCGCCTGAAAAGCCTGAATTCGTCTCTGATCGCACCAATGTGACGGGGACGCCCGAGGGCTGTGAGGCGATCCAGTCTGCGATGACATCCGCAGAGTCGTCACCAGAGCCGTTGTCGACGACGACGACATGCGCTGACAGATCGCGGTCATGTTGGCCCTGTGCATGTTGGGCAAAGTCGTCCAGGACGGACTGCACACATGTCAGGGTCATCTCTGCGGTGCGATAGTTGATGATGGAAATCACCAGATCGAAAGAAGGGCGAGGCGTGTCGTTCGGCACAAAGGTCCCCGATTTTGCAACAATTTGCGCAAGGGATGGTACATTTTTCCCGTCTGAGCAAGGCGAGCGGTCACAGAGGCTCGGACTTTCGCCTTCTTGTGTTTTTTGAAGCGACAGGGACGGCGTTGTGACGCTAAAGAAAGCGCATGCCAAATACGCTCGCCTATATCGTCGTCTTCTCCTACCCGCTGGTCGTGCTGCTGCTGTTCCGGAAGCTGTCACTGCCCAAGGCGCTGGTCTGGTCGATCTTGGGTGGGTATCTGTTTTTGCCGGAAAAAACCGGGATTGATCTGCCGGTGCTGCCAGTGCTGGACAAATCGACCATTCCCGCGCTGTCCGCGGCCGTGATGGTCTGGCTGAAGCGCGAGCGTCCTGATCCGCTGAAGGCGCGACAGGAACGGTCGGAGGAGCCCGGTCGCACAGTGGGCCGCCCTGTTCGGGTGCGGCGGCAAGGCGGGCGGTTGATGTTGTTGCTTCTGTTCATGGTCATCATTGCCCCTTTCGCGACTTACTATTTTAACCGTGAACCGGTGATCTGGGGGCCGACATTTCTGCCGGCCATGCGGCTGTACGACTCCTTCTCGATGGTACTCTTGACCTTTATGACACTTATTCCGTTTTTGTTGGCTCGTAGACAGCTAGCCACGCCGGAAGCCCACCGCGATATTCTAAAAGCTTTTGTTTGGGCTGGGCTGGTTTGCTCTTTCCTTATCCTTATTGAAGTGCGTCTCAGCCCACAGCTCAATCGTTGGCTGTACGGATTTTTCCCCCATTCTTTTGCCCAGCATGTACGTGGCGGCGGTTTCCGCCCGATCCTATTTCTCGAACACGGGCTAAGGGTTGGCATCTTCATGTCCATGGCGGTGCTGTCTGCCTGTGCCTTGTATCGAGTGCGAGACAGTAGACGACCAATGCTCTGGATGTGTGCTGCCATCTGGTTATTACTGTCGCTTTTCCTCTCAAAGACACTCGGCGCTTTTGCGATTGCGATCATATTGCTTCCGATCATTCTTCTTTTGAAGTCGCGCTTGGGGTTTATTACGGCAGCGGTCTTTGCTGGGGTTGTGCTGCTCTATCCGATGGCGCGAGGCAGTGGACTGGTTCCGCTGGAAAAAATCACGGATCTCGCCGCGAGTATTTCGGAGGAACGAGCAGGATCTCTCACTTACCGTCTAAGCAACGAGGAGGCGCTTCTCGACAGGGCCGATAAAAAGCCGATGTTTGGCTGGGGGATGTGGTACCGCAACGGGCTCTATGACGAACAAGGGCGTCGAACCAGCGTGACTGACGGGATATGGGTTATCACAATCGGCAGTCGGGGCTGGGCAGGGTACATTGGCTTCTTCGGACTTCTCGCCCTCCCCATCATCCTTCTCGCTTATCGATCCCGCCAGCTTGCCATCGACGACGCGACCGTCGGCTTGATGCTCGTGCTGACGGCGAACCTTATCGACCTCATTCCGAACTCCAGCCTTGTGCCCATTACCTGGCTGATCGCGGGTGCCCTGGCCGGGCGATATGAGTTGGGACGACAAGTGGGCGCAACTGAACCCATTGCTTCGCAGGGCAAGCGTCGAACTATCGAACGGAAATCCCTGGAGCGGCGTAGCCCCTCGCGGGCTTGACCCCACCGCCAACCGCCGGAATTCAGAGCATCTTCCGCAACACGGGGCCATGCGCCAGACCAAACAGGGTGACGCACCGGGGGCAGCTATGCTATGCCGCAGCAACCCGGTCACATAAGGGCCAGGACAGATTTGAGCATGAACAATTCGGGCCGAGACACTTGCCCTCCAGCATGACGACCTTCACCGATCAGGATTTTCTGGTTGTCGCGGCCAAGAGCTCTCCGGAATTCGTGCGCCGCGTCTTCGATCTT
>CAXQKF010000125.1:0-8149 GCA_964224285.1 Donghicola sp.
ATTTTGCGCTCTGAAGGTCAAGGAATTAACCATGAAAACCGTCCGCCTGTCCGAAGCCGACAACGTCGTGACCGCCAAATCCCCCCTCGAAATCGGCGAAGACGGCGCGATCCAGATGATCCCGCGCGGGCATAAAATGGCCACATGCGATATTCCCGCAGGCGCACCCGTTCTGAAATATGCGCAACTGATCGGCTACGCCGCCACGGACATCAACACCGGCGAACACGTCCACACCCACAACCTTGAATTCCGGAACGTGGACACCGAATACGAGTTCTCGACCAACCTGCGCCCCGCCGCGCCGGCGACCCAGCAGGACACCTTTATGGGCTATCGCCGCGCCACAGGCCGCGTTGGCACCCGCAACTATATTGCGGTCCTGACCTCGGTGAACTGCTCGGCCACGGCTGCCCGCATGATCGCCAGCCATTTCACCCCCGAGGTGATGGCAGACTACCCCAATGTCGATGGCGTTGTGGCCTTTGTTCACGGCACCGGCTGCGCCATGGGTGGGGATGGCACCGGATTTGAGCTATTGCAGAGAACCCTTTGGGGTTACGCGAAAAACCCGAACGTCGGCGGCGTGCTGATGGCGGGTCTGGGCTGCGAGATGATGCAGATCGACTGGCTGATCGAAGCCTACGGCCTCACCCCCGGCCCCCTCTTTCAGACCATGAACATCCAGGACCACGGCGGCCTGCGCAAAACGGTTGAGATCGGCATCGAACAAATCACCGCAATGCTGCCCGAAGTGAACAAAGCGCAGCGCGAGGAATGCCCCGCCTCGGAACTGATGGTCGCCCTACAATGTGGCGGCTCGGACGCTTGGTCGGGCATCACCGCCAACCCCGCCGTCGGTTACGCCTGTGACCTTCTGGTCGCCCAAGGGGGCACCGGCGTTCTGGCCGAAACCCCCGAAATCTACGGCGCCGAGCACCTTCTGACCGCCCGCTGCGTTGATCGCAAAACCGGCGACAAACTGATCGATCTGATCAAGTGGTGGGAAGGCTACACAGAGCGTAACGGCGGCTCCATGGACAACAACCCCAGCCCGGGCAACAAAAAGGGCGGGTTAACCACGATCCTCGAGAAATCCCTCGGCGCCGCAGCCAAAGGAGGCACCACCCCGTTAACCGGTGTCTACAAGTACGCCGAGCCCGTCACCGCCAAGGGTTTCACCTTTATGGACAGCCCCGGATATGACCCCGCCTCTGTCACCGGACAGATCGCAAGTGGTTGTAATCTTGTGTGTTTCACCACCGGCCGCGGATCGGCCTTTGGCGCGAAACCGTCCCCGTCGATGAAGGTCGCGACGAATACCGAGATGTACAATCGCCTCCACGAGGACATGGATATTAACGCCGGAACCATCATCACCGACGGCAAAACCGTCGAGGAAGTCGGCCGCGAAATTTACCAAATGTGGCTCCGTATGGCCTCGGGCGAGCAGACGAAATCGGAAAAACTGGGACTTGGCGACTACGAGTTCGTCCCATGGCAAGTTGGAGCGGTAATGTAATGGCCCGTTTACCACTTTGCGTCATTGGTGGAGGCTCGATCGGTATGCGTCACGTCGAAGTGGCGCAAAACTCCGAAAAGGTGAACCGGACCTGCGTGGTCGAACCCGTCGAAGCGCGCCGAACAGAGTTAACGGCCATGGGCCTGACCGCCGTCGCCACCTTGGACGAGGCCCCCGCAGAGACCGCCGCCGCGATCTCTGCCACGCCCACGCAGGTGCACTGCGCCAGCGCGACGGACACCCTGTCCCGCGGCTGGCCCACCCTGATCGAAAAGCCGTTCGCAGGCACCCTTTCCGACGCCCACGCCATGCTCCAAGCGGCTGAAAAATCGGGCCTTCCGCTGATCACGGGCCACCATCGCCGTTGCCATCCCTTCAGCATCACCGCACGGAAATTACTGAATGAAATCGGTGAGATAGTCGCCATTCAGGGTCTGTGGTCCCTGCGCAAACACGCCAGCTATTACGACACCCCGTGGCGCACCCAACCGGGCGCGGGCGTGTTGATGACCAACCTCAGTCACGAGCTGGACCTGATCCGCTATCTGGTAGGAGAGATCGACGCCGTGCAGGCCATGACCTCGAACCGCCAGCGCGGACTTCAGGTCGAGGACACCGCCACCATTAACCTCGTTTTCCAGAACGGCGCGATGGGGCAATTCCTGATGTCGGACGCGGGCGCCTCGCCCTGGTCGTTCGAAACTGCCACCGCCGAGAACCCCGCCATCGCCCCCTCGGGCGAGGATTATCTGCGCATCATCGGCACCGAAGGCGCTCTGGCCTTCCCCTCGCTGACCCTGTGGGGCCGCAGCGACAACGGCGAGATCGAGTGGTCCAAACCCCTGAACCGTCACACCCCCGTCCAGTTCCAGAAAATCGACCCGCTGCTGGCCCAGATCGACCGGTTCGCGGACCTGATCGCGGGCAAAGAGGACGACGTTCTGTGCACTGCCGCGGACGGTCTGGCGGCGCTCGAGTGGACGTTGGCGGCCAAGTATTCAGCCGCACACCAGCGGATTATCAGACAGGGGGAAACCCCGTTGGATTACACAGGCGCCTGACCGGCGCAAACAGGAGAAGCCCATGAGATTACAAGGGAAAACCGCCTTTGTGACCGCCGCAGGCCAAGGCATCGGCCGCGCCATCGCCGAACACTACACCCGCGAGGGTGCCACCGTCATCGCGACCGACCTCAAGGGCGACCTGCTGGCTGATCTGGACGTCGCCAAGACCATGGCGCTGGACGTCACGGACAAAGCCGCCCTCACCGCCGCCATTCAGGACGCGCAGCCCGACATTTTGGTAAACTGCGCCGGTTTCGTGCACGGCGGCACCATTCTCGAGGCGCAGGATGACGAGTTCGACTTTGCCTTTACCCTGAACGTCAAATCCCAGTTCCACGCGATGCAGGCCGCCATTCCGGGGATGCTGGAGCGCGGCGGCGGATCTATCGTCAACATCGCTTCGGTCGCCAGCAGCATCATCGCCGCCCCGAACCGCTGCATCTATGGCGCGTCCAAAGCCGCCGTGATCGGCCTGACGAAATCGGTCGCCGTGGACTTTGTGAAACAGGGCATCCGTGTGAACTGCATCTGCCCGGGTACGGTGGACAGCCCCTCGTTGCATGATCGCCTGCGCGCCATGGGCAACTACGAAGAGGCCCGCGCCGCCTTCGAGGCCCGCCAGCCCATGGGCCGCATCGGCACCGCCGAAGAGATCGCCCATCTGGCCGTTTACCTTGGCTCTGACGAGAGCAGCGTTACCACCGGCCAGGCGCACATCATCGACGGCGGTTGGGCGGCGGGCTAAGGGCGGCCCGTTGGGCACCTCGGTCCCCCGCGAAGAACGCACCACCGCCGGCCTTCTGCTCATGTGCGCGGCGGTGGGGTTCTTTACCTGCATCGACACCTCGGCCAAGTGGTTGATCCTGTTCGGCCTGCCCACCCTACAAGTGGTTTTTGCCCGTTATTTCGGGCACTTCGTTCTTGCCCTGCTGTTCTATGTCCCGCGCGAGGGCCGCGCGGCGCTGGTGTCCAATGCACCAGCCAAACAGGTTCTCCGCAGCCTGTTCCTGCTTGGGTCAACGGTCATGAACTTCATGGCGCTCAAGCATCTGCCGATCACCATCACCACCACCATTTTCTTTGCCGGTCCCATCGTGACCAGCATCCTTGCCATCCCGATCCTCGGGGAACGGGTCGGTCTGCGGCGGCTGATCGCGGTGTGCATCGGCTTTAGCGGGGTGCTCGTGGTGGTCCAGCCTTGGGGCACGGCCTTTCATCCGGCGATGTTCTTCAGCCTTGCGGGGCTGCTCTGTGCCTCGCTCTATTTCATCATGACGCGGCTCTTGTCGGGGGTCGAAGCGAACGCCACCCAGCAGATCTGGTCCAGCGGCATTGCCACCGCCGCGCTTTTGCCCTTTGCCCTGCAACACTGGGTCTGGCCGGATACGGCGCAGGCGTGGGTGATCTTCTGCCTGATCGGATTTTTCGGGGTGACGGGGCACACGATCGCGACCATCGCGCACCGGTGGGCCGACGCATCCCTCCTGGCGCCTGTGGTCTATATTCAGGTGTTCATGGCGTCCTTGGCCGGTGTGCTGGTCTTTGACACATGGCCGACCCTCTGGACGCTGGTGGGCGGCGCGATCATCATCAGCTCTGGTCTTTATATCTGGCAGCGCGAGCGCAGGCTGAAATCTTAACGTGCGCTGCGTTTAACCCGCCCTAAACCTTCTTGGGATAAAAAAACCGCCGACCACGAGGGCCGACGGCAAGTCCGGGTTTGCACCCAACAGGAAGCATAGAATTGGTTAACGTCCGGTTAACCCCTGCCAATATATGGCATATTTGTTGCCATCACGGTCATGAACTGCACATTCGCATCCAGCGGCAGCTCGGCCATATGACGGACAGAGCTGGCCACATGGGCCACGTCCATCACCGGCTCTACCGCCATTGATCCGTCTGCCTGCGGCACCCCTTGGGTCATGGCCTGTGCCATGTCGGTCAGGGCGTTGCCGATATCGATCTGGCCGCACGCGATGCTGAACGGACGCCCGTCCAGCGAGATGCTGCGCGTCAGGCCGGTGATCGCGTGTTTCGAGGCCGTATAGGGCGCAGAGCCCCAGCGCGGCACATAGGCCGAGACCGAGCCGTTGTTGATGATCCGGCCCCCTTGGGGGTCTTGGGCCCGCATCCGCGCAAAGGCCGCCCGCGCACAGATAAAGCTGCCTGTGACGTTCACGTTGATCAGATCGCGCCAAGCGTCCACGTCCACCGTGTCGATGGTCGTGCCCTTCATTGCGACGCCCGCATTGTTGAACAGGGCATCAATCCGCCCCCACTCCGTCATCGCCTTGTCAAAGGCCGCGTCGACCTCGACTTCGTTGGTGACGTCGCAGGGCAAGGCCAATGCGTTTTCGTGGCTGTCCGCCATTTCCTGAACGGTTGCGGGGGTGCGGCCGACGATGCCGACCTTCCACCCGTTGTCCAAGAAATGCTTCGCACAAGCCTTGCCCAACCCGCGAGCGGCGCCGGTAATAATGATTGTCTTTGCCATCGGGTCTCCCCTCCCTTTGGGTCAGTGGTTGTCGCGCGGCAGGTCCTGGCAGACCTTGTGATACGCGGTGGCCAATTCCAGACAGCCGCCCTTGTCGAGCTGGCCAACATGGGTGCGGTAGATTTCCTGCCACGGGGTCTGGTGCTTGATCTCGGGCGGGGTCCAGTCGGCTTTGCGCTGCGCCCATTCTTCGTCCGGAACCAAGGCATCCATGGTCGAGGCATTCAGGTCCAAGCGCACCATGTCACCGGTCTGCAAGTAGGCCAATCCACCACCCACGACCGATTCAGGCGAGGCATTCAGGATCGACGGGCGTTCAGATGTACCCGACTGACGTCCATCGCCCACGGTGGGCAGGTGGTTGATCCCCTGTTTCAGCAGAGCATCCGGCGGCTGCATGTTCACCACCTCGGCGCTGCCGGGATAACCTACGCAGCCCACACCGCGAATGAACAGGATGCACTTTTCGTCGATGTTCAGGGACGGATCGTTGATCCGGTCATGGTAATCTTCGGGGCCTTCGAAAACGATGGCACGGGCTTCGTGCACGCCCTCTGCGCCCGGACGGGACAGGAAGCGTTTCTGAAAGTCCGCCGAGATCACCGAGGTCTTCATCAGCGCGCTATCAAACAGGTTCCCCGACAGCACCTTGAAGCCCGCGTTCTTGCGCAGGGGCGCGTCATAGGTGGTGATCACGTCGTCGTCTTCGGTGCCAAGGCCGGTCAGGTTCTCGCCCATGGTTTTGCCCGTGGCGGTCATGCACCATTCGTGGATGTGACCGGCCTTTTGCAACTCGGCCATCACCGCAGGGACACCGCCCGCACGGAAGAAGCTTTCGCCGAGGTACTTGCCCGCAGGCTGCATGTTCACCATCAGCGGGATTTCGAACCCGACGGTCTCCCAATCCTTGACGTCCAGCTCGACGCCCGCATGGCGCGCAATGGCCTGCAGGTGCGGCGGAGCATTAGTGGACCCACCAATCGCAGCGTTCACTTTGATCGCGTTTTCAAAGGCTTCACGGGTCAAGATGTCAGAGGGCTTCAGATCCTCGTAGACCATCTCCACAATCCGCTTGCCGGTCTGGTAGGCCATCTCCATCCGCTCGCGGAACGGCGCGGGGATCGCCGAGTTGCCGGTCAGGGACATGCCCAAGGCCTCGGCCATCGCGTTCAGGGTCGATGCGGTGCCCATGGTGTTGCAGTGCCCCAAAGAGGGCGCGGACGAACACACACGGCTGATGAATTCTTCGTAGTCGATCTCGCCTTCGGAGAGCAGACGGCGGCTTTCCCAGACGATGGTGCCCGAGCCTGCGCGCTTGCCCTTCCACCAGCCGTCCAGCATGGGACCGCCGTTCAAAGCAATGGCGGGCAGATCGGCAGTCGCCGCACCCATCAGCATCGCAGGGGTGGTTTTATCGCAGCCCGTGGTGATCACGACGCCATCCAGCGGGTAGCCATGCAGAACCTCGACGAGCCCCAGATAGGACAGGTTGCGATCCAAAGCCGCCGTGGGGCGCTTGCCGGTTTCCTGAATGGGGTGCACGGGGAATTCCATGGGAACGCCGCCCGCCGCACGGATGCCTGCCTTGATCCGGTCCATCAGGAACACGTGGATTTTGTTGCACGGCGCGATGTCCGAACCGGTGTTCGCAATGCCGATGATCGGCTTTTCGGCCTGCAATTCCTCTCGGGTGTATTCTTGGTTCAGATAGCGCTCTAGATACAGCGCGGTCATTCCCGGATTGTTGGGATTGTCGAACCACTCTTGCGAGCGGAACCGCTTGTTCGCGCGGGTGTTGGACATGGTTTCCTCCCAGAAAATTCATGTGGCGTCGCGAATCTTGTTGCTCGCCGCCGGTCGTTCTAGAAAACTCAAATGGTATACCAAACGCAAGTTTATTTTGGTATACCAGAATCAAACGGCTGGGGAGAGCCGTAAGGGAGGAATTGAATGAAACGTGACATTGGCGCGAGTGCCGCCCTGTGTCTGCTGCTGTCCGTACCTGCGATGGCCCAGATGTCCATAGAGACTGTGGACGCCTGTTTGACCGACGCGTTAGGCGCACAAACCAACCCGAGCGCCTGCGTGGATCTGGCCCACTCCGAATGCGGCGGAATGCCCGAAGAGATGCACGCCGCCTCTGCCCTGTGCTTTACCAAGACCCAAGAGATCTGGAACGCCGCCATCGCCGAACAGATGGAAGCGATCCGCGCCCGAGGCGACGACCAGCTGTCTGCCATCGCTGGCATTGAGACCAAATATGACGTGCTGTCCGCGCTGCTCCAATGCGACCGGATGGAGGAACTGAACCGTCTCACCGACCAGAGCGCCGAACTGGTGGCACGGCAAAAGGCGGGCTGCGTGTCGACCGCTGCGGGTCTGGCCTATGTGCGTCTGAACTGGCGGGCAAGGTCACTGGAATGACCGCGCTGACACCGCGCAAAGCGTTCTGGCGCGGATATGTGGACTGTGCGCCCTTTGTGTTGATCGTGATCCCCTACTCCATGCTCTTTGGCGTGGTGGCACGGGATGCGGGGCTGGACCTGTTCCAGACCATGAGCATGACTGTTCTGGTCATCGCAGGAGCCGCGCAGTTCACTGCGCTGGCGCTGCTACAGGACAATGCGCCAGTGTTCATCGCCCTACTGACTGCGCTGGCTGTGAACCTGCGGATGGCCATGTATTCGGCGGCTCTGGTGCCCCATATCGGCCACGCGCGGTTTGGCGTCAGGGCATTGATGGCCTATCTCATGGTGGACCAAGCCTTTGCCGTTTGCGTCAAAACCTATGAAGAGCGCCCCGATATGCCGCCCGCGGCCAAGGTCGCCTATTACTTTGGCTGCATGATGCTGATCTGTCCGTTCTGGTACGGTTTCAGCTTTGTGGGCGCCTATGTGGGCCAAGCGATCCCTGCGTCCCTGTCCCTCGATTTCGCCTTGCCGATCTGTTTCATCGCCTTGACGGGGCCTCTACTCCGGTCTGTGCCGCACTACGTGGCGGCGCTGGTCTCAGGTGTCAGCATCCTGCTGTTTTCATGGGTGCCGTGGAACCTCGGGATCATGGTCG
>CAXQKF010000126.1:0-3709 GCA_964224285.1 Donghicola sp.
TGCGCCCGGATTGTCACGGAGTTCGTGCAGTTTCATGTCGCTTCTCCTTTGCCGGATGTGCCCCCCAGCGACGGATGGGACAAACGCGGCGTAGATAAAAATAAAGGTGGCCCTGAATCAGAGCCACCCGCGGCGTTTACACGCCTCTTGGTATTTTGGCAAGGGCGCCTGCCTAGGCGTGATCCGCCCCGCCGTACCAGTCCCCCATACGGACCTCGGCATTGCTGCCAACCAGCGCGGCAAAGGCTTCGAGATCCGAGTAGGTCTTGTCCTTGTTGCGGAAGTGATAGGGGTAGACCACAGCGGGTTTGAAGGCCGCGACGCCCTTGGCTGCCTGATCGATTCCCATGGTAAAGGGCAGGTTCATGCAGACGAAGGCCAGATTGATGCCGGTCAGGGCTTCCATCGCGGGGGTCACTTCGGTGTCGCCCGAGATATAGGTTTTGAAATCGCCCATGGTCAGCACATAGCCGTTGTCTCGCCCCTCGGGGTGGAAGTTCGCGCGCTCGGCGGTGGTGTTGTAGGCTGGAATCGCCTGAACCCCGATACCGTTGAAGTCCCCTGAGTCGCCATTCGCCAGAGCGGTTGCTTTGGCCTGCATGGCCGCGTCCAGTTTGTCGTAGACGGCGGGGTTGGTCATCAGGGCGGTATTGTCGACCACCAGAGCAGACAGGGTTTCGGCGTTGTAATGATCGCCGTGTTCATGGGTGATCAGGATCAGGTCGGGCTCGGGGAAGTCAGCATAGAGCGACGCATCCCCGACCGGATCGACATAGATCACCCCCATCGGGGTCTCCATCACGATCGAAGCATGTTCGATCGGGTGGATGGTCATGGCCCCCTGCCCCGTCTCGAAGGTGTTCATTCCGTGGGCGGCTGCCTGCGCACTGAAGGGCAGCACAGCAATCATCCCGGCCGCGCCGGTGCTCGCCATAAAGGCACGTCTAGAAATCGTCATGGTACAATCCTCCTGGTGACCAAAAGTATGGCCTGAGGGGAAACCGGCCAATCACGAAGCCGTGACGCAGAAACGCCCCCCGGAGCGGATCCAGGAGGCGTTTGGGTTGCACTCATTAAACAAGTCACGAGCACTAGGGAAAGGTTCGGCCCTGCGCCTGTCACGCTCAGGGAGGAGGAGAAGCGTGACAGAAGGGAGGAGGAGTTGCGCGGGGCCTAACTGGGTATTCTTTATACCTTCGCAGCTTCCTGAGCGGCGATGGTGGGAATGTCCATGCGGCTGATGCCGATGTCGTTCAGGTCGCGATCCGACAGCATCGCCAGTTCGTTGAAGCAGCGGTTGTAGGCTGCGCGGCGTGCGCGGAACGATTTGATCGCTTCGACGGCGACATTGAAACGCTCTGCGACGTGGAAGCCAGTGCGGGAGGGTGCGTGTACAAATGCCATTTTCGATTTTCCTTCGTATCGGAGCGGGGCGTATTCCCCGGAGATCTGTGTTGTGTCTTTCGTCTTTGGACACTCAATAGATACGCCATGGTGATGGCGCTAACAAATTCCGGTTTGGTCTGCCCGTTATGCAGTTGCAGCATGACTTGCGTCTTGAAAGGTGAGTCTGATGCGCATGGATCAAGGCAGCCATGCAAAGCGCGCCCAAATCCCGTATTTTATGGGTGTTTCGTGTGCGACTGCATGCAACCGAAGGCAGCGCAGGCCAAATCGGTGCGATTCTCGCTAACACTTTGGACGGAGGGATTGGGGTGCCTGCGCGAATCTATGCTGCAGGTGCAAAACGCAAAACGCCCCGCAGTTTCCTGCGGGGCGCTTGCTGTCATGTGAAGGGTGCGATTAGCCGCGCTCTTCGATGATCTCGACCAGGTGCGGGATCTTCCGAACCATGCCGCGGATCGAGGGGGTGTCCTCGAGCTCACGGGTCTTGTGCATTTTGTTCAGGCCCAGACCGATGAGGATCTGACGCTGAACTGCAGGGCGGCGGATCGGGCTGCCGATCTGCTTAACAACGATGGTCTTTGCCATGTGTCCGTCTCCTTACGCTTCTGCCGATGCTTCTGCTTCCGCAGGAGCGTCGTCATACTTGTGCAGGATGTCTGCAACCTTCTTGCCACGGCGCTGTGCAACCTGACGGGGCGAAGCTTCGAGGCTCAGAGCGTCGAGAGTTGCACGGATCATGTTGTAGGGGTTCTGCGAGCCGATCGACTTCGCAACAACGTCCTGAACACCCAGCATCTCGAACACAGCGCGCATCGGACCACCTGCGATGATACCGGTACCCTGGGGGGCGGTACGCATCACTACGCGGCCTGCACCGTGACGGCCCTCGATGTCGTGGTGAAGGGTACGACCTTCACGCAGCGGCACGCGGATCATCTTGCGCTTTGCTTGCTCAGTGGCCTTGCGGATCGCCTCGGGTACTTCTTTCGCTTTACCCTTGCCGAAGCCTACGCGGCCTTTCTGATCGCCGACAACCACCAGAGCAGCGAAGCCAAAGCGCTTACCACCCTTAACGGTTTTCGACACACGGTTGATCGCCACCAGACGATCGGCGAATTCCGGGGTTTCTTCGCGCTCGTTGCGGCGATCCCGGCGGTTTTCACGTTCTGCCATATCGTCTTCTCCTTAGAACTTCAGTCCGCCCTCACGGGCGGCATCGGCCAGCGCCTTGATGGTGCCATGGAAGAGGTAGCCACCACGATCGAAGTAGCAGTCTTCCACACCGGCGGCTTTCGCGCGCTCGGCGATGAGGGCACCAACCTTGGCGGCGGCTTCCTGGTTGTTCTTGCCTGCGAGACCCAGGTCTTTTTCCTGGCTCGAAGCGGCGGCGATGGTGATGCCCTGAAGGTCGTCGATCAGCTGAACGCTGATGTTCTTGTTCGAGCGATACACCGAGAGGCGGGCACGGCCGTTGGCCATTTTCCGCAGTTTGTTCCGAACGCGCTGGCGACGCTTCAGAAACAGGGTACGTTTGCTGTTTGCCATCTTTCGCGTCCTTACTTCTTCTTGCCTTCCTTCTGGAAGATGTACTCGCCACGGTACCGGATACCCTTGCCTTTGTAAGGCTCGGGGCGGCGCCAGTCGCGAATCTTCGCAGCGGTTTCACCTACCAATTGAGCGTCGATCCCTTCCAGGACGATCTCGGTGGGCTTGGGCGTGGTTGCGGTCACACCGGCAGGGATCGCAAAGTCAACATCGTGAGAGTAGCCGAGGTTGAGTTTGATCGAGTTGCCCTGCACCTGAGCACGGTAACCAACACCGACGATGTCCAACTCTTTTTTGAAGCCGTTGGTCACGCCGTTGACGAGGTTCGCGATCATGGTGCGGCTCATGCCCCACTGCTGACGTGCGCGCTTCGAAGAACCGCGGGGATCAACAGAGACATTGTTGCCGTCGATGGTGATGGTGACATCATCGGTAGCCGAGAAGCTGAGGGTGCCCTTGGGACCCTTAACTTCGATGGTCTGGCCCGACAGCGACGCGGTGACGCCTGCGGGCAGTTCAACCGGTTTCTTGCCAATACGAGACATTACCAGACCTCCTTAGAACACGGTGCAGAGCACTTCGCCGCCAACATTGGCGTGACGTGCAGCTGCGTCCGACATAACGCCCTTGGGAGTCGAAACGATCGAAACACCCAGGCCCTGACGGACTTCGGGGATCTCTTTCGCGCCCATGTAGACGCGACGACCGGGCTTCGACACACGCTTGATCTCGCGGATCACAGGAGCGCCTTCGTAGT
>CAXQKF010000127.1:0-22620 GCA_964224285.1 Donghicola sp.
GATCAGGATGGAGTGGTCCAATACCGCGGACCAACGGATACGACGTGCGGGAACAGACATCTGGGGGTCCTCAGGTATAGTGGATGCGGCGTTCGACCATGCGGAACTGGAAGATGGTCAGAGCCAGCACCAGCACCATCAGGATCACTGACTGCGCAGACGAGCCCCCTAGGTCGTTCCCGCGGAAACCATCCAGATAAACCTTGTACACAAGGGTCATCGGGTTGTTGCCGGGCTCGCCTTTGAACGTGGTGTCAAAGATGCCAAAGGTGTCGAACAGCGAATAGGTGATGTTGATGATCAACAAGAAAAAGCCGGTGGGCGCGAGCAGCGGGAAGGTCACATCCCAGAACCGGCCAGCGGCAGAGCGGTTGTCGATCAGCGCGGCCTCGCGCACCGAACGCGGGATCGACTGCAGCCCCGACAGGAAGAAGATGAAGTTCACCGGCAGCTGCTTCCACACCGACATGACCACCAGTGTGAAGGCGGTGTCGAAGTAATTCACCCCAAGGCGGAAATCCCAGCCGAACAGGGCGACGAAATCCTTGATCGGGCCCCATGACTGGTCAAACAGCACCAGCCCGATGACGCCCGCGACGGGGGGCGCGACGGCGTAGACCCACATCAGCAGCGTGCGATAGGTTTTGGCCCCGCGAATGACTTTGTCTGCCTTGACCGCCAGCAGCAGGGCGATCGACAGGGACAAGAACGTCACCAGAGACGTGAAAATCACGGTAAACCACGCCGCCCGCATATAGGACGCGGACTCCAGCAGCATGGTGTAGTTCTTCATGCCTACGAAAGTCTCGCCAAAGCCAAACGGGTCTTGCAGGAAGAACGAGGACCGAAACGCGTGGGCGGCGGGCCAGTAGAAGAAAATGAAGATAATGGTCAGCTGGGGCAGCAGGAACAGAACCGGCAGCCAACGGTCGGAAAATCCGGAACGTTTCATGAGCCCTCCGTACATATGAACAAAAGAGGCGGCCGCACGCGGGCGGCCACCTCCGGAGCTACTGGTGTGATTAGTTCTGGGTCATCGCGAAGCGCGACAGCAGTTCGTTCGCTTCGGTTTCGATGGTTTCGAACGCTGCCTCAACCGAGGTTTCGTCAGTCAGAATGCGGCCAAACTCGCGGTTCATGACGTCGCGGATCTGCGGGTAGAAGCCCATGCGGTAGCCTTTGGTGTTCTCGCCCGATGCCAGCGACAGCTGCTGGATGCCAACTTCGGCTGCGGGGAAGCGGTCATAGTGGCCATCTTCTTTTGCCAGCTCGTAGGCAGCGGTGGTGATCGGAACGTAACCGGTTTCACGGTGCCACATGTACTGAACCTCGGGCGAGGTCAGATACTGGAAGAACGCAGCGGTTGCGGCATTCTCTTCGTCCGACTTGCCAGCCATTGCGAACAGCGATGCGCCGCCGATGAAGGTCTGGGTGGGCTCGGTTATGATTTCTTCCCAGTAGGGCAGGTAGGTGGCCGAGAATTCGAAAGGCAGGTCTTTCTGCATCAGGCCGCCGAACGAGCCCGACGAGCCCATCCAGATCGCGACTTTGCCTTCTTCGAAGGGGGCCTGGTTGTCATCCCACGATGCGCCGTACCAAGCATATTTGCCTTCATCCAGCCACTCTTTGACGTTGGTCCAGTGCATCTTCAGCGCGTCGCTGTTGACCAGGATCTGGGTGTCGGTGCCGGTGTAGCCGTTGTCGTTGGTCGCGAAGGGCAGGTTGTGACGCGACATGAAGTTCTCGACGAAAATCCAGGGCGAGTGCGACTGCGCCAGCGGAATGTAGCCTGCTTCGATCAGAGCGGGGGCGGTGGTGGTTTCGAACTCTTCCCAAGTCTTGGGCGCTTCGACGCCAGCCGCCGCCAGAGCATCTACGTTGAAGTACATGATGGGCGAGGACGAGTTGAAGGGCATGCCGATCATCTTACCATCCGCATCAGCGTAGAAATAACGCACGCCCGAGATGTAGTCATTGATGTCGAACGCGACGCCGTTTTCGGTCAGCAGGTCCTGCACGGGAACGGTCGCACCCTTGGCACCGATGACGGTCGCTGCGCCAGCGTCGAACACCTGCATGATGTTGGGCTGCTCGCCCGC
This sequence comes from Donghicola sp., assembly GCA_964224285.1. GTDB lineage: Bacteria > Pseudomonadota > Alphaproteobacteria > Rhodobacterales > Rhodobacteraceae > Donghicola. The sequence continues at coordinate 2,100 of CAXQKF010000127.1, forward strand.
GCGGAAGGCAGCGATGCCCGAGGTCAGGGTCTCTTCGTACGAACCTTTGACGACGGGGGTGATGGTGTACTCGTCCTGGCTCGCGTTGAAGTCGGTCGCGATCTGGTTAACGGTTTCACCCAGTGCGCCGCCCATTGCGTGCCACCAAGTGATATTGGTTTCCGCGTAGACTGCGTTCGAGGCCAGCATCAGCGCAAGGCTGGAGACGATGGAAAGACGCTTCATAGAACTCATCCGGTTTTATGCCCCGCAGGGCGGTCAAAAGGGCTGCGTCCGGTCGGGCGCAACGGTTTTGCCCACCCGGTGCTCTAGCCTTTTTGCGGCCTTGCCCCCGATGTGCACACGTGTTCACATAAACGCCACGTGTAACGGCTAGATGTCGGCACAACGAATTTTTTCCAAAGGGCCAAAAAATGGACCACGATACGAAACGCCGGGTTACAGCCGCCGATGTTGCCAAGCTAGCGGGTGTCTCGCGGTCAGCGGTGTCGCGGGCCTTTACCGACGGCGCCTACCTCGCGCCGGACAAACGGAAACTCATAGAGAAGGCCGCGCAGGAGCTAGGGTATCGACCGAACGCATTGGCCGCTGGTCTACAGGGGCGACGTTCCAATCTCGTTGCTATTTTTGTCGGTGAAATGGCGAACGAATATGACAAAGAAGTCGCCGCCAAACTGATCTCTGGCCTGAACAGCGCCGGAAAATGGCCCATCGTGATCGGAGGCAGCGGCCAGACGGCCAGAGACGGCGTGAGCAACGTCCTGAGCTATCCACTAGAGGCAATGATCCTGCGATCGGGCAGCCTGTCCGCCGATATCTCCGAAGCCTGCGGCAAGCTCGGGATTCCGGTGATCGCCAGCGGCCGTATTTTACGGGCCGATGGCGTCGACAACGTCTGCTGCCGGAATCGCGAAGGCATGGCCAAAGGGACAGAGGTTCTACTGGGCCAAGGCCGACGGGCCTTCGGCTTTATCGGCGGGCCGGACACTTTTGCGGCCTCTGCGGATCGGCGGGCCGGCGTTCTGGATGCCTTGGGCGCTGCCGGTCTATCACTCCACGCCGAAGAAACCGGCGCATTCACCGTCCAAAGCGGGTATGACGCCACCCTCCGCCTCGGGGACTTGAACGCGCTCGACGCCCTTGTCTGCGCGAATGACGCCATGGCGATTGGCGCGCTGAGTGCGCTGCGCGATCAAGGGAGGCAGGTGCCTGAAGACATCTCTTTGCTCGGGTTCGACGACATTGAGATGGCGCACTGGCCCGCGATCCAACTGACGACGATGCGAAACCCGATCGAGCCCCTCGTTTCTGCGGTTCTCGGTCTGCTAGAGCGACGCGCCGCCAATCCAGCCAAACCACCCGAAATGATCTGGCTGGATGCCGAAGTGGTCCTTCGCGCGACGCACTAGAGATCAGAACTCTTCTGGCTCCATGACGGTCATCACGCGCACATCCACATCGGGCAGTGCGTCGATCAACGGCTGCGCCGACTGTGCGAGGATCGGGAAGGTGCCGAAATGGCAGGGGATCACTGTCTTGAAATCAAAGAACCGTTTCGCCGCGTAGGCCGCGCCCTCCATATCCATCGTGTAATGACCGCCCGCGCATAGAATGCCGATCTCCGGTTTGTAGCGATCCGCGATGATGTCCATCTCCATGGTGACATCCGTGTCCCCCGAGAAATAAACAGAGCGCCCTTCGCCACGGATCACAAAGCCCGCCTCGCCGCCCGCGTACACAGGCCCCTCCGCGAAATCTATCGAAGACGAATGCACCGCGGTCACCATGGTGACAGCAACCTCGCCAATCGCCACGGTGCCGCCTTTGCCAAAGCCCGTCACCTCTACACCCTGCCCCGCAAGCCAGTTCGCGAGTTCGTGGATGCAGTAGACCGGCACGCCGATCTCCTTGGAGATCGCGATGGCATTGGATGCGTGATCCCCATGGCCATGGGACAACAGAATGCCCGTCGCCCCCTGTATCGCATCGGCCCACCGGCCCTCGGGAAAACTCGGGTTTCCCTTCAGCCATGGGTCAACCAACAATGACTGCCCCGCGATGTCCAAACGAAAGCCGGAATGCCCTAACCAAATGATCTTCATAGCGTCCTCCAGAACCAGGTTTCACCCGAGGCTAGCGCACAGCCGGACGCAAACAAGAAACTTTGGCCTATACACACTTCAAGGTTGAGTGAATCAAGAATTCCGCGAACGAGGCAAAACCAAAAAAAAACGACCACCAGCAAAGCTGGTGGCCGACTTACGTTCTAAAATAAATGGTCCGAAACTGCATAAGGACGAGACAGCATAACAACGGACTGACTAAAGAGAGACACTAATAAAGTTGCGTGCCGAAACTTGAATTAACCTTTTGATAAGATCTGAGTACCTTTAAGGATAGTAAGGTATTCCATACCTCAGTCGCGCAGAAATGGCATAAAATATTGTTTTAAAATAAACATTTTATGAGGCGATTTCCCGCAGTTCTCTGATTTCGTTACAAATGATTACCATCCGGTCAAAATTTTCAGCGGAAAACGTTAGCAAACTGTCACAAAAGCTGACGCAACATGCCCCTACGTCAACTTTAGGCCGTCGAAATCGCCAACAGCGCAGTTGCAGACGAATCGCCTTGTAACTGACCCGAGAATGAAACACACGATATAGGTGTATTGCCACTGAGTCTTTCAAGATACAGCCCGCTCCCCCACCCATGGTATCCCTTGGCTTCAGACTCACACAGATGGCAGCAAGACACGTCGGATACCGTTCTCACGGTGCCACTGTTTCTCTCCAGACATCGCCGGTAGCACTGACGAGCGCCGCCTGATCAAGGATCTGTATTTTACTGGGGCTAAACAAAGAAATCACACCAGCCTTCGCAAATCTGCGGATTTGTCGGGACACGGTTTCCATCTTCATCCCCAGCAAATGACCGAGCCGGTCGCGGGTCAGGCGCAGGTCAATCACCGCCGTCCCCTCTTCGGTTTGGCGGGACAATTTCAGGATCAAGGTCGCCACGCGTTCGGGCGCGGTCTTGCGACCCAACAGGGTGTGCCAGTCCCGCGTTGCCTGCAATTCCGCGGCCACGACCTCCAGATAGTTCAGCCGCAGCTGCGGGACCTGCTCGAGCAGCGCCTGAAACCCCTCTGCAGAGCAACCCAGAATCTCGGTCGGGCCAACAGCTTCGGACCGCACGTTCGCGGTCCTTGGCCCCTCGAGGATCAGCATATCGCCTGCCAGTAACAACCCGACCGTGCACCTGTGCTGCAGGGTGCGGGCCACTGCGCCGGACCGCAGCACCCCGACCAAAGGCGCCCCTTGGTCACAAACAAATGCATGATCGGCAAACCGATAAGACGACAATCCCGCGGCAACCATTGCCTGTTCGGCGATCGACAAACACGAAAAGAGCGGATGTTCAGGCAGCACGAAGCCATTGCCCGAGCACGGGACAGCTGTCTCTTGGGACAGCGGAGTTAGCGCATTCATAGGAATATCCTGAAATAGGAGTGAGAGAGCGCCAGACAAGGCGCCGATAGCTTGAAATCAGAGCGTCACGAGACCAATTGCAGGGTGTCGCCACCCAAATGCCAGTCCATGACAGTGGAGGTCAGGCCACAGGCGGCGCTCTGGGCTGGGGGAGTGTAAACAGTCCGCCCCCAGCGGCGCGAAGCGGATTGGCTTGGTAATCCTGACGAGCATAGACGAGGCCCACCAGAGCAGAGGAAACGCTCGAATCCGCAAGAATAAAGGCCGAGACCAGCCGGCACGCCGAACAGTTTGCTTTGCCCGAAAGCAGGTCATCGCCACACAGATCATCATCCGCCCCAAGTGCTTTGTAAAAGCTGACGACGGCTTGCTCTTGCGGCGAGACAAAGTGATGGCCAAACGCTGTGCTGACCAGCCCGACGGCCAGTAGCGTAACTAACGCATGAATGCGGAATCGTTCGAACCAAAACACCATACGTTGAATTAACATCGCCAATTCAACGCGATAAGTGGATAGCATGTCGCAGAGCGACACCCTGCCACAGCACAATTTCATGTGATCGCGGTGCACCACAGGCGGTACTTGCCCCTTTGCCCGTCGAAGGTTTTCGGGGCATACCTATCGGACACCCACAGGAGCCTCTGATGACAGCAACCCCCGCGACCAAAGCCCTGGACAAAGCAAAGATCGCCTATGATGTGCATGTCTATGACTATTCAGGCGGTCATCAGATTGGCGAACACGCCGCCGAAGCGATCGGTGCAGACCCTGCCCGCGTTTTCAAAACCCTGATGGTCGAAGTAGATGGCAAACCCGGTTGCGTGGTGATCCCTGTCGCAGCAAGCGTCAAAATGAAGCGAGCGGCGAGCGCCTTGGGCGGCAAGTCAGCCCAGATGATGGACCCGACCAAGGCAGAACGCCTGACGGGCTTTCGTGTCGGCGGCATCAGCCCATTTGGGCAGAAAAAGCGCATCCCGACCGCCGTGGACATCAGCGCCTTTGACCATGACCGGATCATCCTGAATGGCGGGCAACGGGGCGTAATGGTGGAACTGACGCCCGATGACGCCGCCACGGCCTTGAATGCCAAACGCGCCGGATTGACCGACTGATCGCTTATTGCACCCGCGTAACGAGCCGGAAATTCTGAAAACCGGTCTCGCCCAACCGCCCCATCAGATTGGCCAGAACAGCGCCATCCGTACCGCCATCGACCCGCAGAAGCACAACAGGCTCTGCGGCATTGCAGATCGCGGACTGACAGTACGCCTCTCTGGACGCCGCCAGCGCAGCAAGGGCCAGATCGCCCTGCGCGTCTTCGTAGCCGATCGTGCCTTCGGAGTTGATATGCAGGGTGAATGCTCCATCTGCCGGAGCTTCGACCTCGGCCACCGGAGGGGTCACTTCGAATGGCGCGGGCGGCGCGATCTGCGCGGTCATCAGAAAGAAGATCAGCAGCAAGAACACGATATTGATCATCGGCACCACGCTCTCGGGGCGTGACTTGCGCTGGGGCACGTCGAACTGCATCGGTCTACTCCACCAACACAAGGCGGCGATAGCCTGCCTCGGACAGGGACTGCATCACAGCAACAACGGCCTGCACATCCGCGCCCTCTTTCGAGCGCAGAACGATGACATCGCTACGATTTTCGGTCAGAGTCTCGATTTGCTGAACGAGCACCTGTGCCTTCGTGACCTGTCCATTCAGCATCAGATCGTCCGGAGTGATATCGACTAGACGTGGCGGGCCGGAATACGGTTGTTCTGCCCCCTGCCCCGCGAGGTTCAGGGGGATCTCCATATCGACGCCGAAACGCGACGCCAGCATGAAGAACACCAACAACAGGAAAACCACGTCGATCATCGGTGTCAGGCTAGGCGTGCGCCGGCGCGATTGCGTGGCGAAATCGAACATCCTAGTGCGAGCTCAGGAAGACGCGGGTTGCCCCGTCTTCCAACTGTAAGCGCAAGCGGTCTGCGATTGCCTCGAACCAGGTCAGCGCGACCGAAGCCGGGATCGCAACTGCCATCCCCGCTGCCGTCGTCAACAGAGCCTCCCAAATCCCGCCGGCAAGCATGGAGGGGTCCGCGCGGCTGCCAGCTTCTTGCAGGGCCTGAAACGCCGAGATCATCCCGAGCACCGTTCCCAAGAGGCCCAGCAACGGAGCAATGGTCGCAACCAGTTCCAACGGGCGCAGTCCCGACCGCAGATCAGACAGCAAGAGCCGCGCCACCCGTTCGGTTTCCTCGCGGGCTTCGGCCTCGGCGGAGGGTGCATCGCGCATCGACAGCATCGCGGTACGGACCAGACGTGCCCGCACGCCCTTGCGGCCCGCCAGCAGCGCGATCGCTTCGGGTGCGGCACCGTTCTGCCACAGGGTCAGTGCCCGCTCTGTTACCTTGGACCCGCTCCATGCGCCGCTCAGAACCAAGCGCCAGACTTTCCACAAGATCAGCGCCAAGGTCAGTACCGAAAGGAACGCCAAGGCCCAGATCGACGGGCCGCCAAGCCGGATAAACTCGGCCATTTCGCCCAAACGCTCGGATAAAAGAGAGGTCGATTGTTCCATCACGGACACCCTACTGATCACTGCGAGGGCAGCCGTATTCCAAGGCGACTGTTTTTGTCAAGATTTAACCTGACAAAAGAAATCAACTTAATATGAGCGAGGCTCAGACTGGTTCTATTACCGGACGCAGTGACCAATGCGCGGCCGTATGAAAAATCAGTTGGGTCGCAATCTACGTCTTAGCGTTCAGTGTGCGTGAAAAGGTCCGCCATCCACGCGTCCACCGGGTCCGGAAGACTGGAACAAAGCCCGCTCTTTCTCGCCGATCTTGCCGAGCGCGAGCAGCAGATGCATGCGCCTTTCCTTGCCACTGACTGTTTTCAGGTTGTCCGCGAGCGTGTCACAGAATTTTTTCCACTGCTCGTCGGATGTCAAAAGCTTGTTTACCGGCATTTGCCACCTCCTACGGAAATACGTGACATACAGTTAATCGGCGCTCTTAGTGAGGCAAACGTATCTTTGGGCCGTTCGGACACACGATCAAGCAGGTCGCGCATCTTTTGGTATTTCGTCAACTTTTCTTATTAATTCCAATGGCTTTTGGCGCATAGCTCCCCACAGGCAATCCGTAGAATTCAATTCCCTGTATTTCATAGACTTCTCGGCGCACAAACCGACTGACACGCCCGATTTGTGGCTCGGGATGGAAACGCCGCAGTACTATCAAGAGTGGACCCATCCGCGCAGCGATCCCCGAGGACTTTGGCAATTAATTTCGCCCCATGCGCGGGATCACAGGTGCAGCCACAAGAACCTGCCGCAAAACGACTCAGTACTCTTCGAAAATCTCGATCTGGTCAGCCGTCAATTCGTACCCGATCTCTGCCAGATCGGTGGATTGCTGCTTGATCGCCATCCGCCCCTCGACCCAGACCACATCCCACATACTGTCCGACCGCCAAGGCGTCTGCGTCGTGACATACACAACCTGATTGGGCGGCGGAGGCGGGGTGTGCACACATGCGCCCGCATAGGGAACCAGAATGAACCCGTGGACACCTTCGGCATCCACATCAACCGGCAACATATACCCCGGAATGCGAATGTCGCGGTCGTCCAGTTCGGGGTTCATCTGGGTGGCGTTCTCGTCATATTCGGGCTTCCAGCGATCATTCTCGAAGTCGATCTCGCCGTCTCCGACGATCTCGGAGTAGGGCGCACCGGGGGCGATCAGATCATCCCAAGTCACCTGACGCGGTGCCGCTTGGGCCATACCCGCTGTCAGGACAATCACAGCGGTGACCCGCACAAAACCAGTTCGCAACATGCCATCTCTCCATTCTTGAATGGACACGCGGTCGTTAAACTGGGGCGATTTCGCATCTAGCCTAGACGACGTCCTGTTTGGAATTTACGCGCTTATCGCCAGAGAGGGAACATGGTCCATGCAAGCTCCGGCAAGGATTTGCCTTTTCGGACAGGCCATATTCTGAGATGTCTGCCAGAACCGCAGACGCCAGAGGTACGCCGACCGATGACACTGACCGCCATGCCCGCCCAAGAGCTCCCTTTGAGCGGAGATTTCCGGTTCTTTGCCTTGGACGTAGAAACCGCGAACCGTCATCGCAGCAGCATCTGCCAGATCGGGATCGCCGGAGTGCGGCCGGACAACAGCATCGAGACATGGTCAACCTATGTCAATCCGATCACCGATGACTGGTCCTGCACACGCATCCACGGCATCACGGCCCGCACCGTCAACGGCGCACCGCTGTTCCCTCAGATCATTCCACTGATCGACCAGATGCTGGCTGGCCTGACCGTTTATCAACACAGCCACTTTGACAAAGGCGCGGTGAACTCGGCTTGCGGCCTCGCGGGGATCGCACCGCCTGACTGGCAATGGATGGACAGCCTGACAGTCGCCCGCCGCGCGTGGCCGGAATTGCGGGGCAATGGCGGGCACGGGCTTGGCAGTCTGAAGACCTATCTGGGGCTCAAATTCGAACACCACGATGCCGAGGAGGACGCCCGCGCAGCCGCCGAGGTCGTCCTGCACGCCGAACGTCGCCGCGGGGTCTAGGCAGGAAAAAGCGCCCCCGACAGGATCGAGGGCGCGACGCTTCAGTGAAATAGCTTAGACTGCGCGAACGTCGTCCAGCAGCTTGGTAATATGGGCCGGTCCGGTGGGCCGGATGCGCTTGGGGTTCAGCGCTTTGATCGAGTAATACCCGCGGGTGATGTGATCCATATTCACCGTGTCGATCACACCGGGCAGGCGCAAAATCCGCTCCATGTAGGCTGACAGACGCGGGTATGCCGCAATCTGACGGCGGTTGGTTTTGAAGAGCCCATGATAGGCCGCATCAAACCGGATCAGCGTCACGAACGTCCGCAGGTCCGTCTCGGTCAGGCGATCGCCAAACAGGTAGTCGCCGGTCAGACGCTCCTCCAGTTCGTCCAGCATCTCGAACACACCGTCATCGGCTTCGGCATAGGCCTCTTGGCTGCTGGCAAAACCGGCCTTGTAGACGCCGTTGTTCAGTTTGTCATAGATGCGGGCGTTCAGCGCGTCGATCTCGGTCGCCAGATCCTCGGGGTAGAGGCGCAGGTCTGACGGGATCATATGCTCGAACGCGGTGTCGAACATGCGGACGATATCGGCGCTTTCGTTGTTCACGATCACATTGCGCTGGGTGTCCCACAAGACCGGCACCGTGGCGCGGCCAGTGTAGTGCGGATCGGCGCGGGTGTAGATCTGGTGGATGTATTCGGACCCGAACAGCGGGTCTGCGTCAGCACCCTCGTACCCGCCAAAGGACCAGCCTTGATCTGTCAACGTCGGGTTCACGACCGTCACGGGGATGATGTCCTCTAGCCCCTTGAGCTTGCGGGCCATCAGGGTCCGCGACGCCCAAGGGCAGATGAAGGCCACATACAGCCGGTAGCGGCCCGCTTCGGCGGGGAACCCGCCTTCGCCAGTCGGCCCTGCGCTGCCATCCGCCGTGATCCAGTTGCGAAACCCCGAGACCTGCCGCACAAAACGGCCCTTTTCGTCCGCTTTCTGGACTGGCTGCCAGTCCGCGCTCCATTTTCCATCTACAAGCATGTCAGCCTCCGAAATTATGCGTGAAAGACAAAGGACCGCATCGAAACGGACCCCAGATCGATCGAGTCCGTCATCCATGTCAGTTGGTCACGGGTGTCGGACGCCCCCGCAATGGTCAGCGCGGGCAGGTAGTGGTCGACGGTCGGGTGCGCCATTCGCAGCAGAGAGCCCAGACCCTTGCGGTCGGCCAGTGCATTGAAATCCCGATCCTCCAGCTTTTCGGCAAAGAGCTTGTCGAACGCGATGGCAAAGTCCTGCGGCTTGCCGCCCCAATCGAGGGCACGCAGGTTGTGCACCACGTTGCCGGACCCAAGGATCAGCACACCGCGATCCCGCAGTTCGGACAGGATCTGCCCAATCTCCAGCTGGTAGGCCAAGTCTTGCGTCATATCGATCGAGACCTGAAACACCGGCACATCCGCATCGGGGTACAGGAACTTCAGCACGCTCCATGCGCCGTGGTCCAGACCCCATGTGTCGTCTTCTTGGGCGTGGTGACTACCGAGCAGAGCGGTCACTTCGCGGGCCAGGGCCGGATCACCTGGGGCGTTGTACTGCTGGTTGAACAGCTCCTGCGGGAAGCCATAGAAATCGTGGATTGTGCGTGGCATCGCCGAGACATCGACCAGCGTCGTGCCCTTGGTCATCCAGTGGGCCGAAACCACGAGGATCGCTTTGGGTCGCGGCAGGTTCTGGCCCAGTGCGGACCAAGCGCGGCTGTACGCCGTGTCCTCGATCGCGTTCATCGGGCTGCCGTGCCCCAGAAAGACCAGAGGCATCCGATCCGAAGGGCTCAGTCGGTCGCGCAGGGCGCTCAGTGTTTGGACGGTACTCATGTTCAGTCTCCTGTGGCGGGGCGGATCGCCCGTGGGCGACCCGTTTCACATCAGTTTAGAGGATTAGGCGAACTGGCCTAAGGTCCGGTTCAGTGCGGGGATGCGCAGGGCATATGCGCCCGCGCCTTTGATCAGGATCGCCAGTTGGACGGCTGCCCAGAACACGGGGAATTCCCAACCGCCGCCTTCATTCGAGAAGGTCCAGCCGTTGCCGCCGTGGGCCCATGCGGCCCCGAGCAGCACGGGGATCAGGGCCAGCGAGACAAGGCGCGTCCCGACGCCCAGGATCAGTGCCAGACCGCCGCCGAGTTCGGCCAGAATGGTCAGGTAGGCAAAGACGCCGGGCAGGCCGAGGCTCTCGAAGTAACCAACGGTGCCGGGGATAGTGAATACGCGAACTTTCATCCAGCCGTGGGCCAGAAACAGGGCGCCGCTGGCGAGGCGCAGGATCAGGGCGGAAATGTCGTTTTGTGCTTGGGGTGTCATAGTCTGTCTCCAAAGTTCGGGGCCACTGTGTCGTGGCATGTGCTGTTGTCTGTCACCGAACTTAGAGATTGACCGTCTTCAACAAAATGGAGATTTTATGGAATGACTTTCCACATTTCATTCCAAATAGATCATGGATATCGTTGACGAACTCCGCGCCTTTGTGGCGACGGCCCAGACAGGGTCTTTCACCGGCGCGGCCGAACAATTGGGCGTCTCGAACCGGCTGACCTCGAAATACGTGGCGGAACTCGAGGCGCGGCTTGGCATCCGGCTGTTCCAGCGCACCACCCGCAAAGTCGGCCTGACCCCTGCGGGCGAAGACCTGTTGGCCCGCGCCCCTGCCCTGCTGGACGATCTGGACAGCCTGCTGTCCGAAGTCTCCGAAGGGTCCAAGGGGTTTTCCGGTGTGATCCGCCTGTCCGCCCCCGTCACGTTCGGCGAACAGTACATGGTTGGCATGTTGGAAAGGTTTGGCAGGCAGAATCCCGATCTGGTTTTCGACCTGCGCCTGACGGACCAATTCTCGGACCTCGCCAGCGAAGGCATTGATCTGGCCTTTCGCCTTGGCCGCAGCGCCATGCAGTCGATGAAAACGCGCCGGCTCGGCACCTTTCGGTCAACCCTCGTGGCCAGCCCCGACTATCTGGAACGCTACGGCACCCCGCAGCATCCCCATGATCTCAGCCAGATGCCCTGCATTATCGACACCAACCGGATGGCGCCAAAACGGTGGACCTTTACCAAAGACGGCGAGCCTTTCGAGGCATCCATTCAGGGCAGGTTCCAGATCAACTCGGCGCACGCCGGGATCGAACTTGCCAGACAGGGTGTCGGGATCGCCTACCCGCCGCGATTTGCCTTGGGGACTGCGATTGAAACCGGCGCGCTCGTTCCGCTCTTGACCGATTACGACGTGGAGAGCGGCCCGATCAGCGCGGTCTACCTCGAAGGGCGCACCCTGCCCCGCAAGGTACGCGCCCTGATTGATTTCGCCGTCGAAGATATCAAGAGCGCGGGCATTCTATAGCCCGCACCCGATGGCTCAGGCGTCGAGCGAAGGATCGACAGGCACAATGATCCGCCCGCGAACCTCGCCGGACAGGAACTTGGGCGCAGTCTCGATCACATCATCCAAGGCAAGTTCCGTCGCGATCCCGTCCAGCTTGGACAAGTCCAGATCACTGACCAGCCGATCATAGGCCGCAATCCGTTTGGCCTTGGACGCCATAACGCTGTCCACCCCCGCCAAAGTCACCCCGCGCAGGATGAAGGGCGCAACGCTGGTCGGCAGGTCCATGCCCGCCGCCAAACCGCAGGCGGCCACACAGCCCCCGTATTTCATCGAGGCGATCACATTGGCAAGCACAACGCTACCCGCCACATCCACAGCGCCGGCCCAACGCTCTTTGGCCAAGGGACGCGGTTTGCCCGACAGTTCTTCGCGGTCGATGATCGAACTGGCCCCAAGGCCCTTCAGATAGTCCGCCTCGGACGCGCGACCCGTGACGGCAGCGACCTGATAGCCTTTGGCCGCCAAGAGCATCGTCGCGACACTGCCGACACCGCCCGCAGCACCGGTTACCACGATCTCGCCGCTTTCCGGTGTGACCCCGTGATCTTCCAGAGCCAAGACACACAGCATCGCCGTGTAGCCTGCCGTTCCGATGACCATCGCCTGCCGCGCGGTCATGCCAACGGGTTGCGGGATCAGCCAGTCCCCAGACACACGGGCCTGACCGGACAAACCGCCCCAGTGTTTCTCCCCAACGCCCCAGCCGTTCAGGATCACCTTGTCACCGGCCTTGAAGTCCGCATGGCTACTCTCTCGGACCACGCCGGCAAAGTCGATGCCGGGCACCATCGGAAAACTGCGCACAACAGGCGAAGCGCCCGTGATCGCCAAGGCATCTTTGTAGTTCAGCGTGGAATAGGCCACGTCGACCAGCACGTCCCCTTCGGGCAGGTCAGCCGCGCTGACATCGCGCAGTGTGACGGTTTGTTGGTCCTCGGTCTTGTCAATGACAACAGCTTTGGTCATCGGTTGGGCTCCCCCTCTTTGAGCATGGAAAAGAACAGATCGGCGAACAGGTGGATCGGCTCCGGCCCCTGTTCCAGCTTGGTGCGCAGGATCGCGCCCTCCCATCCGATCCAGAAAAACTGGGCCAAGGCATTCGGGTCCACCCCATCAGGGATTTCCCCGGCAGCCCGAGCGGCCTCCAGGCACCGCGCAGTCCGGCTTTGCCAATCCGCGAACACAGCGACCAGCTCCGCGCGAAAACTCTCGGGTAGTGCGGCCATCTCCTGGCCCAGATTGCCAACGAGGCACCCACGGCGGAACTGATGGCGCGCCATCCCTTCGGTCGCACGGCGCACAAAGGCGCGCAGGCGGTCCACATGGCCAAGGCTCTCGTCCCCGAGCGCGCCCTCCAGGAGATCGACGAAGTAGGCTTGATACGCCTCGATCAGCGCCAGGCCGAACGCCTCTTTGTCGCGAAAGTAATGATAGAAACTGCCCTTGGGCACACCCGCATGACGCAGGATCTGGTCGATCCCGATCGCCGAGTACCCGCGTTCGGTCAGATGCTCGAGCCCACTGCGCAGTAGCCGGTTCCGCGCCTCGGCAAGGGCCGGATCGCGGCGGGGACGCCCCCTGCGGCGCTGGACCTGATCAGGTCGGGAATCGGATGTGCTCGCGGTCATGAAACATTAATTAGACCGTTCCGTCTATAAATCAATCTCCAGTTTGATCCGCCCTGAAAATCGCCAGGAATGCGCCGCCTTTCAGGGCAAATCTGTTCACTCAAGAGTTGAAAGTAAATTCTCATTTACCAAGGTGAGCGGCCTCTTGACAGACTCACGGCAAAGCAACATTTATGCAATGTTATTTCCACATCATGGATACTTAGGACTCTGCCATGACCGCAGAACTTATATTTTTGCAAAACGAAGAGGCCTTGGACACGGGCCTCACCGAAGAGATCTTCATTGATCCTGAGGTTGAGTCCCTCCCCCCTCTCGAAGAGGAAACACTGTTCGTCACGACCGACATTCTGGTCGATGTCGAAGGGGAGGTCATCGACGACTCGGAAGCCATGAATTACGTCTACCCGAGCGAGGCCTATTACCAAATCTACGATGACACGGGCCTGATTACGCCCGAAGTTCTGGCCACCGTAGACGACGGGATCGTCGCCCCCGCACCTGCGGTCTATTTGTTCGAAGGGCTCCAGCAGGGTGACCTGCTGATCGGCACTGAGTCGACCGATGACTTCTTTGATTACCACGCGTCGGACCACATGTATGGCCGCGGCGGGGACGACACGATCAAAGGGCTGTCTGGCGATGACTCATTGTTCGGCAACCGTGGTGACGACCTGTTGCAAGCGGGCTCGGGAAACGACGACCTGCACGGCGGCAAGGGACATGACACCCTGAATGGCGCGCTCGGTGCGGACACGTTGTATGGCGGGGCTGGCGAAGACGTCCTGAACGGCGGCCGCGGGGCAGACATGCTATATGGCGGCGCGCAGGCGGATACGCTGGATGGTGGCCTTGGCAACGACACACTGACCGGCGGGCGTGGGGCCGATACCTTTCTGTTCAGCAGCGGCCACGACGTGATCACCGACTATACCGCGGGCGAAGATGTCCTGATCTACGGCGACGGGTCGATCAACTTCAGTGCCGTTCAACAAGGCGCCGACGTCTATATCAGCATTGAGGGCGATACGGAAAGCAGCCTCACAATTCTGAACACGGATCTAGAGAGCCTCACTTGGATGTACGGCTCTGCTGGAGATGACGGGTCGCTCTAGGCATCCGATAGCCTACCGCTGATCCAAACAATCACAGGGCGCCCCGTCAGGTCGCGGGGCGCTCTGTGACCATGATACTATCTAGCAAGAGGCTCAGAACTTCGGTCCTGTTGCGCACTCCGGCCTTGCGGTAGATGGCATTGAGGTGGGTTTTGATCGTCCCCTCCGCGCTCCCGCGCAGTTCGGCGATTTCTGCGGTGCTGAAACCTTTGATCAGAAAGGTCGCGATGTCCTGCTCTGACGGGGTGAGCCCCCATTCGGCAAAACGATCCTCCATAATGTCTTGCACCGCAGAACGCGCGTTGTTCAGGCTCTCTTCCAGATGGGCTTGCCGGCGCAACATCGCGAGCAAGAATTTCCCTTCGAAGACAATCGCGAACACCAGACTGAACGTCGCCAGCGTTTCGACATACAAATGCAGATGAGACGCAGCTTCGCCCCCTGCCTCGCGGTAGTCGGCGATCACATCCAGAACGAAGAACACTGCGCAAAACACCTGAGCGATCATCAGACCGAACAGAGCTGCAGCTTTGCGTTGTGACATCCGCATGGAATTGGGCACGTTCAGCCTCCTTTGACGTCGGGAATGGTTTTGACGCCTGTCATCATTGCACGCGGCAGGTTCACTTTGGTACGGCGGGATTCCAAGACGACTGCTGCGATGTGTAGAATGACCGAGAATTCGGCCCAGGCAACGGACAACTCGTGAATTTCTTCGGGCCACTCGACGCCCCAGAACATATCGGTGGTCATAAGATAGCCTGAGGCGCCGATAACGGCCAGTGTGGCCAGAAGGTTATAGATCATCAACGCCCCTAGCGGCGTGTGCCCCACATGGATTTTCGTCCGCCCCGTCGCCATGTCCGACAGCTGCTCGATCGATCCCGAAACACTCGGCGGAAAGCTCGAGAACCGCGCATATCGTGTTCCGACAATGCCCCAGAGCACCCGAAACGCGATTAGACCCACGACGACATAACCGACATACTGGTGCAGCTTGCTATCATCGTCGATGAACAGCGCATTGCCCGCAAAAGCCGCCACAAGGCTCCAATGGAAGAGACGGACCGCGGGGTCCCAGACCTTGATGTTCTGCATGGGTGTTCTCCTGATAAATGGTGGCGGGGGCACGCGGCCCCCGCGATGCCGGATCAGTCTTCTTTGATCGTCACGACTTCGAATGCGCCGTTCAAAAAGACTTCGTACTTCATGCCGTCCTTGCGTGCATAGGCTTCGTACATGCCATCCTCGAGTTTGATCTTGCCGACCTCGTAGCCTTGCTCGGTCAGCATTGTGCGGATTTTCGCGGTGTTCTCGTCATTCAACACAACGTCCGATGCAAAGGCAGCAGTGGCAACGGTCGAAACAAGGGCGATAGCGGTCAGGGTTTTCTTGATCATTGGGGTAGTCCTTTCAGACAGCAAAGTGGTTTCATCTGCACGGCTTCGGCCTGTCGGCGTTCCGTGCCAGCCCCCAGACATTGGCCGCTGCTTGCCACGCTGATCCATTGCCGCAAAGTTGCATTCGGGCAGCTTACGACAAAGGTTGGAGAGGCATCCCCCTGAGGTTTATGACTGATTTTACAAATCTTTTTCCGCCACCCGCTGATTTCCCCTGACCCCCCCCAAAATTCCCCACCCGACTGGAAACACGCAAAAGGCGATCAGGAAATCCGGTTGCAGCGCCGCAAAATGCGGGCCACTCTCGGTCTAGACAGTGAGTATTAAATGAAGATCCTGCACACAGCCGACATTCACCTCGACTCGCCCCTAAAATCGCTCGCACTGCGGGATGAAGCCCTGCAAGCGCGGGTTCAGGCAGCGACCCGCACCGCGCTCATCCGCATTGTTGATTCCGCGCTCGAGCACGAGGTTGCAGCCTTGCTCATCAGCGGCGACCTCTATGATGGCGCAGAGCGCAGCGCCAAAACGGCTGCATTTCTGTCCGGTCAGATGGCCCGTTTGCAAGAAGCAGGCATTCCGGTTTTCTACATCAAAGGCAACCACGACGCCGAAAACCCCATCACGGGCGAAGTTGCCTTGCCCTCCAACGTCCACATCTTTGGCGCCCGTGCTGGCAAGGTGCAAATCGGGGATCATCCTGTCTGGGTTCACGGCGTCAGCTTTAGCGGAAAACACGCCCCCGAAAGCCTGCTGCCCAAGTTCGCAGCGCCGGTCCCCGATGCCGTGAACATCGCGATGCTACACACCTCTTTGGCCGGAGCGGCGGGACACGATCCCTACGCGCCCTGCTCCTTGCCAGAGCTTGGCCAGATGGGTTTCGACTACTGGGCCCTCGGCCACGTACACAAACGACAGGTCCATAGCGAACGCCCGTGGGTCGTGATGCCCGGCATCCCCCAAGGTCGCGATATTGGCGAGGCCGGTCCTCAGTCCGCGACCCTGATCCACATAGAGGATCAAACCCTGACTCTGGAAACCGTTCCAACCTCGGTCGTGGAATTCAACGCAGTGACCGTCGATTGCAGTTCATGCCACAGCGACGACGACCTGCGCAGCACACTACGGCAAGCACTGGTCCACGTTGCTGGCTCTTTGTCTTCGGATACCGCGATCCTGCGTGTCGCGTTGACGGGCGCGACCCCGCGCCACTGGCAGTTCAGACGGGACGCGGACGCATGGACGCAAACCATTCAGGACATCGCCCTCGAAACCGGAACGCTGTGGGTCGAGAAGGTCACGATGGCCATCACACCCGAAAATCAGGCACCAGACACCTCGGCCACCGGCGAGCTCGCGACCCTGATGGCACAAATCGCCCAAGAAGACGGGTTCGCCGCGACCTTGCAAGCCGAGGTCGACTCGATGCTCAATGACCTTCCAGCGGCCCTGCGCCCTGCCTTCGCCCCCGATGCAGAGGCCGCCAAAACCTTGGCCCAAGAGCTGACGAACTCCGGCAGTGCAGACATTATCGCGCGGATGAAAGGGGCCTCCGACTGATGCGCCTTCGCAAATTGACTCTGGACCGGTTCGGCCGGTTTACTGGCAAATCCTACGATTTCGGACCTGCGCTGGATACGGGCGACTTCCATGTGATTTACGGCCCGAACGAGGCCGGCAAAACCACAACCATGGAAGGGTTCCTGCGCCTGCTCTACGGGTTCCCGCTTCAGGACGGCTATGCGTTTCAACACCAGCGCAAGAACCTGAGCATCTCTGGCACGCTGGAAATTGACGGGGCTACGCGCCATTTCACACGCCTTCCGCAAAAGGGCTCGTTGACCGATGAAAACGGCGTCGCCCTGCCTGAAAACGCGATGACCGGAATACTCGGCGGGTTGGACGAGGCAGAATATCGCAAACTGCTATGCCTTGATGACGAGACCATCGAGAAAGGCGGCGAAGAGATCGCAAGCAGCAAAGGCGACATCGGCCGGCTGCTTTTCTCTGCGGCGGCGGGGATCAGCGATCTGACCGCGGTGCTGGATCAGGTCCAGTCCGAAGCGGACGAATTGCATCGCGCTCGCGCCAAATCGACCCGTTTTGCCCTGCTCAAGAAAGAACGGGACGCGCTGGTCAGCCAGATCAAGGAACTGGACGTTCCGGCCAGCGCCTATCGCAAGCTGAAACAGGCCTATGACTCCGCCCGCGCCCAGGAAATACAGCTGTCGGAAACCCGCAGCACGCTGCGCCAGGATCGGGCCAAAGCCGAGATGTTGTCCGCAGCGATCCCGATCCTCGCGGAAATTGATCGCCTCGGCACCGAGCTCGAAGGCACCTCGGACCATCCGGCCCAACTGGACATCAATCCCGAAGAGCTCGTGTCCCTGATCGAGGAACAGAGCAGCCACACCGCCCGAAAATCCACCGCGGAACAGGCGATCGCCAAAACCCAACACGCCCTGAACGAGGTAGAGCGTTCGCCGCAGCACCTCCCGCTTTGTACCGCGCTTGGGGATATCGAAGATCTGCGAAACCGGCATTTGGGCGCAGTGCGGGATCTGGACAAACGCCAGAAAGAACGCGGTGAATTTCAATCGGATATGGCTGCCATTGCTGCCGGATTGGGCGTCAATAGCGCATCCGTTGATACCATTCTGGTCGATGACGGCAAGCTGCACACGCTGGAGATCGCCCGCACTACCCTGCGCGATGCCACGCGTAAAGCCGAGGCAGATACAGAGGAACTCCTGGCGCTCAAAGAGCGCCTGCGGCTCCTTCAATTGAATGCCCCCGAAACCTCGGCGGATGGCACCGACTGGGGCGCACTTCTGGAGCAACACGGAGCCGAACGACTGGCCACCGCTTACGCGACCGCCCGCCACGTGATGCAGCAGGCAGAGCGCGGGTATCTTGAGGCGCTGGGTGGTCTGACAGTAGGCCCGCAAAACTTTGACAAAGCCCCCGAAGTGACGCTGTCATCCGATCAGGCCGATGTTCTGGCGGAGACCATCCGCGATCTGCGCACAAAATCACAGAGCATCAAAGACGCAATCTCTGAACAACAGTCCGAGATTGCGGGAAAATCCGCCCGGATCGCACATCTGAAGTCGGGGGCTGGCGTGATCAGCGACGCAGCCGCCGCCGACCTCAAGGCAAAGCGGGATGCCCTCTGGCAAGCACACCTTGGGAACATGAACGCTGGCACGGCTGAAGCCTTCGAAACTGCGATGCGGGCTCTGGACGACGCCGCGGATAAACGGCTTGGCCATGCGCGCGACCTAGGTGAAATGCGCCAGATCGAGGCCGACCTTGCCGAGGCAGAGGCGCGACTGACGTCTCTGAACGCCACTGCCGAAACCCTTCGGCAAGAGCTGGATGTCGCGATGGGAGAACTGGCTCGTGTCTGCGAAACGGCTGGTTTGACCGCGCCGCTCGCGCCCGCCGCCTTGCCTAAATGGATCAAAGCCGCAGAACTGGCCCGCCATGCACAGCGCGCCATGGAACGCGCAAACTCTGACCATTCCGATACCATCGCCAAAGCCGAACGCCTGACTGCAATCATCGCGGAGAAGGGGTCACTGATCGGTGTCGATTTCGAAGGTGCGCTTGATTTCGCTCGGAAAAAATCGACTGAACAGGGCAAAGAGCGCGACGCCCTCCAGACCCACAGGGCGCAGGTCCGCTCGGTTCAGAACGAGCTAGAGCATCGGGAGAAAGTCGCCAGTGTATCCAAGGATACCCTTGCTGCGGCAGATGCCGATTGGCGCAACGCGGTATCGCAGTCCTTGGGCGCTTTGATTGAGCCGGACAGGTTGGAGGCATCGCTGGCACCGCTGCAGGAATTGCAGAAACTGGATATCAAGCGGCAACAGGTCTCTCGCCAGATTTCCGGCATGACGCAGGATCAGGCACGCTATCTGGCCCGCCTACAAGAGTTGGCCGCCGAACATCATCAGCCAACCGGTCCAGATGCAGACAGCTTGTTTCAAACCCTGACCGCTTTGGCGACCAAAGCGACCAAGACCGAAGAAGAGTTTGCGCAGCTCGGCAAGCGAATGCGCGAGCATCAGGCAGAGCGGGACGACGCAGACACCCAGATCGCGCGGATTGCGCGACGGGTGGCGGATCTGGCCGAAATCTATCCCCCGACAATCGACACCAACTCCTTGGCCGCGCTGCGCAGCGCGGTCGCCACCCCCGAAAAAGTGCTCGTCAACCGAGAGGCGCTGGCCCGCGCCGAGCACGCGTTGAAATCCAAGCTTCGCGTCGCCGCAGTGTCCGAGGCCCGCCATCAACTGGAGGCGCACACCACAGAAGGCCTGGCGGAGCAGATCGACCAGCTTGATCGCGAAATCGATGCCCTCGAAACCAGCCTGAGCACCGCAAGCGCAGAGCGCGGCAGGGCAGAACATGCGTTGCGCGGCGTCACCGGAGACAGTGACATCGCCGCACTGACAGAGCGGAAATCAACGATTGAGCTGGAGTTGCAAGAGGTTGCCAAACGGCACCTCGCGCTCCGCCTCGGGCATCGCCTCGCCGAAGAAGCGATCCGGCGTTATCGCGATACCCATCGCAGCGGGATGATGCAGTCCGCCGAAACCACGTTTGCTGCCTTGACGAATGGTGCCTATGTGCGTCTCGACACGGTGCCGACGGGACAGACCGAAGCCTTGATCGCATATGATGCGGCAGGTCAGGCCAAGCAGGCCAAAGACATGTCCAAGGGCACGCGTTTCCAGCTGTATCTGGCGCTACGGGCCGCCGCCTACGACCAGCTCGCTGGCCAAGGGCAGACGCTGCCGTTCTTTTGCGACGACATCTTTGAAACCTTTGACGAGGATCGCACGAGGTCCGCCTGTCAGGT
>CAXQKF010000128.1:0-3642 GCA_964224285.1 Donghicola sp.
AGAACTGCAACGCGATCTGCAAGAAACACGGCCTCTTCGACCGAATGGGTGATGAACAGTACTGTGATTGGATGTTCATCCCAGACGCGGAGCAACTCCTCCTGCAGCGTCAGGCGAGTTTGGGCATCGACGGCTGCGAACGGTTCGTCCATCATCATGATTTCGGGTGTGTTTGCCAATGTCCGCGCAACGGCCACACGCTGCCGCATGCCGCCAGACAATTCGTGCGGAAACTTGTCTGCTGCCTCTGTGAGCCGCGCCATCGCAAGATATTTGAGAGCGGTGGCTTTGCGGTCAGCTTTTGGCATGCCGGTGTATTTAAGCCCGATTTCAACGTTGCCCAGTACCGTTTTCCACGGAAGCAGCGCATATTCCTGAAACACCACACCCCGATCAGCACCCGGCTTTCCAATCTTTGCACCGTTCATAATGATCTGACCGGCTCGGGGCTTCATGAACCCAGCGATAGCAGATAGAAGCGTGGATTTACCGCAACCCGAAGGTCCGACGACACAGAGGAACTCTCCGTCCGAAATATCGAGACTTACGTCTTCCAGGGCGAGATGTTCCTGACGTCTTTCCTCGTTGACGTGAACCAGAGTCACGCCGTCGATGGAAATCTTGGGATCTCGGATTGCGGTCATTTTCATGGCCCTCAGTATGCCTTGCGCTCTTCTGGGATTGGCTCTAGGTCGGAG
The DNA here is from genome assembly GCA_964224285.1 of Donghicola sp. Taxonomy (GTDB): domain Bacteria; phylum Pseudomonadota; class Alphaproteobacteria; order Rhodobacterales; family Rhodobacteraceae; genus Donghicola. Next base: position 699 of record CAXQKF010000128.1, read on the forward strand.
AAGGCCTCCGGGTTGCTTGCCTCCGCTGCTGCAAGAAACTGCGTATTGATGGCGTCCGAAGGATCGAAGACTTCGTCAATCCTGCCCAGGCCCATCAGGAACGGCAGCGTCTTGGCTTGGTACATCTCGGAGGTATAGGTCGAAATGCGTGGATCAAGGGACACGCTGCCAAGCGCCAGTGCCATAGTCTCAAGTTCAACGCCCTGTATCCAGCGCATGTTGATCTCTGCTGCCGCATCGTTGTTGGCGCGCACCCATGACTGAGATTCCGCAAAGGCTGCCATGAAACGTTCGAGTGTCTCAGGATTGTTGGCGACGACCGATTGGGTGGTCAGGATCGTTCCGGGGTCATAGCACCCGGGGCAACCGCCTGCCTGTACCAGAACCGCGCCTTCAACCTGTGTCACCGCTGTGGCACCCCAAGGCTGCCAGATCGCGACGGCATCTACATCACCCTGATTGAGCGCGGTCACAAGCTCTGCGGGCGGCACGTTGATAAGTTCAACGTCGCCTTCACCCACCCCAGCCGCGCCGAGCACGCCAAGCAGGAACCCTTCGGCACCCGTTCCCCTTGGCAGTCCGATCCGCTTGCCCTTGAGTGCATCGATATCGCCTTCACCGATCCCCGATCCGGCGGATGCGATGATGGACTGGTTGTCAGAATAGGCGTCGCGGTTGGGATCCCCATGCAGGTGCCCGATCAACACCAGTGGGAAGCCCCGCGCAAGGCCAGAAAGATAGGGCACGGACCCCATGACATTGACCTCCTGCGCACCATTGAGAAGCCCGTTCACCATGTCGACACCCGACTGGTACATAACGACTTCGGCATCCAACCCGTGCTCGGCAAAGATGCCACGTTCCACACCCACGAACACTGGAGAATGGTCCACGGCGCCAGCGGCTCCGATTTTAAGGGGTAACAGGTCCTCCGCTGTGGCGATTCCTGAAGTGAGCGCCAACGCAATGGCACCTACAATTAATTTCTTCATATTTTCTTCCTCCTATTTATGGTTTGCCCCTCAGTTTCGAGGGGTCTATTATCGAGGCGGTTGATGTCTGGAACAAAGCGCCAGACATGATTTTCCTCGGGTTGAATCTCGCGTGCCCAAGCAGCGAGAACATCCTTTTCAATCCGCCGTTCGCGCATGCGCTTGGCGATGGATTGGGGTGTCCAGTCTTCCGTCAGCCGGCTCTGAAGCTGGTCGAGAAGAACCGCGCAAGACGGATCCTCTGCCCGGTTGATCTTTTCGTCTGGATCGGTGTCCAGATCGAACAGCAGGGGCGGTTCGGTGTCATAGATGCTGAGTTTCCAGTTACCAGAACGTAGCATCCTTTGTTGAACAGCACGACCACTCGTCCAGTGCGGCACCGGGTCCGTGCAGTATTCGCTGAAAGTCTCGTTCTTCCAGGGCGTTGCGGCATCCTGGGCAACGCCCCAGAAGCTCCTGCCATCCGCGTTTGGCAATTCCGATGCGCCCATCGCCTCGATCATCGTCTGGCTCAGATCGATCAGGTTCACAACATGATCGCGCGCCTCATTGGCCGGAAGAATTCCTGGCAGCCGCATTATGAGGGGAACCTTGACGCTCTCTTCAAAGAATGTGTGCTTCCACCACAGGCCGCGCTCGCCCAGATGATCGCCATGATCGGAAGCATAGACAATCAGGGTATCGTCCATCGCGCCAATTTCCGTGAGCGCGGTGAGGACTTCTCCGATCATCTGGTCAAGCCGGTGCACCAGCCCCCAATATGCTGCGCGAGCGCGCTGCCTATATTCGTCAGGAACATCATCGATAGAGCGCGCATCGCGCCACCATGTATGCCATTCGCCGACCAACTCTTCAGGGCCGAGTTTTGGGTCCGGTACCTTATCACAGTAAGTTTCATACACCGCCGGATCAACTACATAGGGAGGGTGGGGAAGCATGTAGCCGATTGTTAGGCAGAATGGACGGCCGTCAGCTTTCCGGGATGATCCATGTTCGCGCAGCCACTGAACAGCGGTGGCCGTAACCTCTTCGTCCTTGACCTGGTAGGCGCTCATGCCCGGACCTGAGTTTTTAAGAGATTCTCGGGTTGGGTCGTTAGCCCCAGACAGCACGCCCATCGATTGATGCGGCGCGCCGATATTGTTTGGGGAGTGATCGCCAACCTCGCGCGACCTATAGCCGTGAAGCTGATCTGGACCGATCGCATGCAGACGCCCGATCAGTACTGGGTCGTACCCCGCAGCACCTGCCTTGTGCAGCCAGCTTGGCAGGTCTGACCGCAGGATGTCATCGTTCGTCCAGCATTCCTGACGGTGCGGCCAGCGCGCGGTCAATGTCGCCATGCGACTCGGCACACAGATCGGCGAAGGGCAGTAAGCGTTGTCGAACCTCACCCCTTCACGCGCCAACCGATCAATATTTGGCGTTTGAACAATTGTATCACCATATGCGCCAGATACTTTCTGGGCATGCTGATCTGAAAAAATGAAGAGGATATTGGGTTGCTTCATAACCCAACTTCTCTGTCGCCTAGCGCGCGACGCCAAGACGTTTTTAAATGCGCCTTCAGCGCCTCAGCGCTGGCAGTCTGGTCTCCATCCAAGAGCGAAGAGATGATTTTGATATGTTCTTCCATAGCCACTGACAGGCGGTTGAGGCTGTACTGACTGTTCAGACGTATCAGTCGCACCCGGTCTTCCAGGTTCTGATAGGTATCCGTGATCAGGGCATTTTCAAAGTTTGCGATTAAAGCGACGTGTAGATCCAGATCGACCTGCAGACCTTCTGAAAGAAGGACTTCGATATCTTTTGGCGCACCGACGGCACGATCTTTAATATCCACTGTGCGTTGCAGAATGGCCTTAAGGATTTCCCTCTGGGGTGCACGCGCCATGTGGCGCGCAGCCTGCTCTTCTATGAGGACGCGAAATTGAAACGAGTCGTTGATGAAC
>CAXQKF010000129.1:0-5988 GCA_964224285.1 Donghicola sp.
TCTCGTCGTATATCGCGCCGGTTCTGAACTCGGGTGCAGACGTTCTGGTTCTGAACCACTACGGCGGCAACATGATCAACTCGCTGACTGCTGCTGTTCAGTTCGGCCTGCGTGAAAAGCAGGTGAACGGTACCAACTTCGAAATCGTTGTTCCGCTGTACTCGGAGCTGATGGCGAAGGGTGCCGGTGCCAACATCAAGGGCATCGTCGGTTCGCAGAACTGGGACTGGAAACTTGAGAACCAGATGGGCGCTCGCTACAGCGGCACCAACGCGTTCGTTAAGTCGTTCGGTGAGAAATACGGCTTCCCGCCGAGCCAGGCTGCTCAGACCTGCTACGCACAGACCATCCTGTACGCAGACGCAGTTGCACGTGCCGGTTCGTTCAACCCCTGCGCCGTTGCAGAAGCTTTGGAAGGCTTCGAATTCGACGGTCTGGGCAACGGTCCCACCAGCTACCGCAAAGACGACCACCAGTGCTTCAAAGACGTTCTGGTTGTGCGCGGTGCTGAGAACCCTGCAAACGAATACGAACTGGTCGAAATCGTCGAGGTCACCCCGACCGAGCAGGTTTCCTACGACCCCGAGCACCCGATGTTCGCGGGTGGCGCCCTGGGTACCTGTAACCCCGGCGCTTAATCGCCCCCTACAATCGGTCCGGCCAGCCCTTGCGCTGGCCGGTTGATCAGCCGGTCCGAGTCTCTCGGACCGGCCTAGCATCCTATTGAAAAGACGGTCGGAACCATGGACGCGATCCTACTGCAAATCCTGAACGGGCTCGACAAGGGCTCGGCCTATGCGCTGATTGCGCTTGGGCTCACGCTGATCTTCGGCACACTTGGCGTTGTGAACTTTGCCCACGGGGCGCTGTTCATGATCGGCGCTTTCTGCGCGGTCACCGTACAACGCATTCTCAACCTCAGCTTCGAAACCGTGGACCCCACCAAGACGGACTTTCTGGGCAACCCCCTGAAGGTACAGTCGCCCTATGTGGTCGAATGGTTCGGTCCCGGTGCGGGCGGTGCCATCATTGACTGGGCTGTCCCGATTGCCATCCTCTTCGCTATTCCGATCATGATCTTTGTCGGTTTCGCGATGGAGCGCGGCCTGATCAAGCACTTCTACAAGCGTCCCCATGCGGACCAGATCCTTGTGACCTTTGGCCTCGCCATCGTGATGCAAGAGATCGTCAAGTATTTCTACGGCGCAAACCCCATCCCCACCGGTGCCCCCGAGGCATTCCGTGGCAGCTTCGACTTCGGCGTGCTGCTGGGCTTTGATCCGAATGCGATCATCTACCCCTACTGGCGCCTGATCTACTTCAGCTTTGCGGCTGTGATCATCGGCGGCGTGTTCAGCTTCTTGCAGTTCACCACCTTTGGCATGGTTGTCCGCGCCGGCATGGCCGACCGCGAGACCGTGGGCCTGCTCGGCATCAACATCGACAAGCGCTTTACCTTCATGTTCGGCCTCGCCGCGGCAGTCGCCGGTCTGGCAGGAGTCATGTACGCGCCGATCAACAGCCCGAACTACCACATGGGCATGGACTTCCTGGTGCTGTCCTTCGTGGTTGTGGTTGTGGGCGGCATGGGTTCGCTTCCGGGCGCTGTTGCTGCGGGCTTCCTGCTTGGTGTCCTCGAGAGCTTTGCCTCGATGAACGAGATCAAGTCCATCATTCCCGGCATCGACCAGATCATCATCTACGTCGTCGCCATCATCATTCTGCTGACCCGTCCTCGAGGCCTCATGGGCCGCAAGGGCGTGATGGAGGACTAATCCATGTTTGGTCTGAACAAAAAAGACACCTCTTTGTTGCTGGTTGTCGCGGTGCTGACCCTGTTCGCACCGTTCATCCTGAACCCCTTCCCCACTGACAGCGGTCTGGCGCAGTTCAACGCGGGCTATCCCGACCTGATGCAGCGCTTTGTGATCTTTGGCATCTTTGCTGTGGGCTTCAACATCCTGTTCGGTCTGACCGGCTACCTGTCCTTTGGTCACGCGGCGTTTCTGGGTGTGGGGTCGTATTCGGCAGTGTGGATGTTCAAACTGCTGAGCATGAACGTCATCCCCGCGATCATCTTGTCGGTCATCGTTGCGGGCCTGTTCGCGCTGCTCATCGGCTTTGTGTCGCTGCGCCGCTCGGGGATCTACTTCTCGATCCTGACACTGGCGTTCGCGCAGATGTCGTTCAACCTCGCCTACTCGGTTCTGACGCCCATCACCAACGGTGAAACCGGCCTGCAGCTGTCGCTGGACGACCCGCGCATTCTGGGCCAGTCCGCCACCGCTGACGGCTCGATCCCCGTGACCAGCCTCTTTGGTCTGGAAATGCGCTCGGCCTTCAACCTGGAAATCGGCGCATGGGACTTCCAGTTCTCGGTCGGTTACTACCTCTGTGCCATCATCATGCTGGTGTCGTTCTACATCGCTGTGCGCATCTTCCGCTCGCCCTTCGGCCTGATGCTGCGCGCAGTAAAGTCGAACCAGAACCGTATGCGCTACACCGGTCTGAACACCCGTCCCTACACTCTGGCGGCGTTCGTGATCTCTGGCATGTATGCTGGTCTGGCTGGCGGCCTGATGGCTTCGATGGACCCGCTGGCAGGCGCAGAGCGTATGCAGTGGACCGCATCGGGCGAAGTTGTTCTGATGACCATCCTTGGCGGCGCAGGCACCCTGATCGGCCCCGTTCTGGGCGCAGGCTTCATCAAGTACTTCGAGAACATCTTCTCGAAGATCAACGACAACGTTCTGCACCAGTGGTTCGCCTGGCTGCCCGACGGAATGGAAGACTTCGTTGTCTTTGTCATCCATCCCTTCATCGGCAAAGGCTGGCACCTGACCCTCGGCATCCTGTTCATGCTGGTGGTGATCTACCTGCCCGGCGGTCTTGTCGAAGGGGGCCAGCGTCTGTCCAGCATGCTCAAGAAGAACAAGTCGGACGACGACGGCAGCCACGCCCCCAGCAAGCACCCCGCAGAATAAGGAGAGCAACCAATGGGTATTCTCGAAGTCAAAGGGGTTGGGAAACGCTTCGGCGGTCTGCAAGCCCTCGGTGATGTGAACCTCAGCGTTCAGGAAAACACCGTTCACGCAATTATCGGCCCGAACGGGGCCGGTAAATCCACCCTGCTCAACTGCCTTGTGGGCAAGCTGATCCCCGACACCGGTTCCGTCATGTTCGACGGCCAGTCGGTTCTGGGACGCAGCCCCCACGAGATCAACCAGATGGGCATCAGCCGCGTCTTCCAGACACCTGAAATCTTTGGGGATCTGACGGTTCTGGAAAACGTGATGATCCCCTGCTTTGCCCGCCGTGACGGGTCGTTCCGGATGCATGCCTTTGGCTCTGTGGTGAACGAATCTGACATGCTGGAAAAAGCGGAAAAGATGCTGGACGACGTGAACATGCTGTCCAAGTCCCATCTACACGCAGGCAGCCTGTCCCGCGGCGACAAACGCCGTCTGGAAATGGCCATGTGTCTGGTTCAAGAACCGCGCCTGCTGCTACTGGACGAACCCACACCAGGTATGGCCCGTGCCGATACCAACAACAACATCGACCTGCTCAAGGAGATCAAGAGCAAGCGCGATATCACCATGTGCATCATTGAGCACGACATGCACGTGGTCTTCAGCCTTGCCGAACGGATCACCGTGCTGGCGCAGGGCACCCCGCTGGTCGAGGACACCCCCCAGAACATCAAAGGCCACCCCAAGGTCCGCGAAGCCTACCTTGGCGAAGCGCAGGTCTAATCAGGAGATTTCCCTATGAACGTAAGACCCGATTTCTCCAAGAACTCGAACCAGGCAGAAACTGCACCGGCCTTCCTGTCGGTGTGGGACATGCACGCATACTACGGCGAGAGCTACATCGTGCAGGGCGTGAACTTCAACGTCCACGAAGGCGAGATCCTCGCGCTTCTGGGCCGTAACGGCGCTGGCAAGACCTCGACCCTGCGGGCCATCGCCCGCACGGGCAGCCCGCAGGTCACCCACGGCGAAATCTGGCTGGACCACCAGCCCCTGCACAACATGACCAGCTACGAGGCGGCCGCCGCAGGCCTCGGCCTCGTCCCCGAAGACCGCCGGATCATCCCCGGCCTCACGGTCGAGGAAAACCTGCAACTGGCCCAGATCGCCCCGCCCATCGGCTGGTCGATCGAACGTCTCTACGACCTCTTCCCCCGCCTCGGCGAACGCCGCAAACAAGAGGGCGTGACCCTGTCGGGCGGCGAACAGCAGATGTTGGCCATCGCCCGCGCCCTCGCCCGTGACATCAAGGTGCTTCTCCTCGACGAACCTTACGAAGGCCTCGCCCCCGTGATCGTCGACGAAATCGAGAAAACCCTGATGCACATCAAAGAGCAGGGCATCACCACGATCATCGTTGAACAGAACGCGGTGCGCGTCCTCCAGATTGCCGACCGGGCCATCATCCTCGACACCGGCGGGATCGTCTACGATGGCTCCGCGGCAGAAGTCCTCGCAAACGAAGAGCTCCGCGCCGAATACCTCGCGATCTGACGCCTTCGATCAACAAACAAACAAAAGGGCCCAGCTGGGCCCTTTTCCTTTTCGCGCTGCGCACGAAGCCTTCGGCGAGGGTATGTCAAGCAAATCAAAGTTAAGAAAACTTGATTGAAAAGGGATGTCAAAACTTGACATCTACGTTTTTTCCTACCTTTTGCTTTGCGCATGAACTGAGCCAATGATTAAGCATTTAAAGGCTGGGCAAAATAGTTTAGGTGCACCGAAGGAGTGGGTCTCCCACGCAGATGAGGCGTAAAGGTCTACGTGCGCATAGGCAGGTAGACCTCTTTTACTGCACCTGCGCTAGTTTCGCTTTTTCATCCAGTCCTTAGCTTCTTGTGCAAGTCTGGCGCCAACTGTCCGGTTTCGTAGTCGTTGGATGTCAGCCCACTCTTTCAAGCCGCCACAGTTTTTAATCTCCTCTCTCAAGCACCTAACTATCCGATCAGGGATCACTCTTGCAGTGAGGCTGTCGCAATCAGAAAGTTGCAGCAAAAACGCTCTTTGCCGAGAAATTTTTTGCTTAAGTTCAAGGTCTTCTTGGGATTTTGAAGCTTTCTTGATAGACAGATGCTTTTCTGACGCACCTCTGATCGTGCGAGCTTCTGCAAAAGAACTCGCATCATTTCTTCTGGTTTTGCTAGTTATTGAGGCAGGATAGCACTGAGGCTCTTCCGCATCATCGTATGTGGAAAACCTTAGCGTTTCAGAGTGCTGTTTTTCTCTCAGAACGCTTCCGCCACCATTGTAGATCACTTCTCGCCTCGGCATGATGCCCTCCTATGCGACCTAGGAAACACTGGAGGTCAAGTTCGCAGTTTTAACAAGATTTTTTTGAACTACTCTTGAGGACAGCTGAAATTGTAAGCAGTGCGACAGCCAACTGGCGGAAGTAAGTATTCTTACTTTTGTGCCTGTCACGTGAGGTGCCTTGGCATGTATTTCTCCATCACCAAATCCATATAGCACCGATGATTGTCCCGATAATAATATTTACTAGACGAGGCGCGACATGTTGAGTCAGGGGCATCAATCGAACGACTAAGAAGCACCTCGCATAGTCACATCCTTTTGCAGCATCTGCACATGATATTGCGGGCACAAACGGCGACCACTGATTATTATCAAAAACGAGCCATCCCCAATGTGGCGATCACAGTTTTCCGTTTTTTTTGCCACTTAAGCTTACAAATTCCGTGCTATTGCCATAATCACTACGAAGTTTCGCATGCAATGTGAAAGCGGTCGTGCTGTCTCCCTAGGGTGGCATGGCTTGGAATTTTATAGGTTGTAAGGTTAAGAGTTTGAAGGAAAAATCGATGAAATCAAATCGTGCGACTATCGACCACGCAGGCCTGTCGTCCAAGTCTGAATTTATTCTAATCGTATTATTTGTCGCTACATTCTCTCTAATTCTTGCTTTCCTCATCTTTAATGTTGGCGTTTATGTTCTCAA
>CAXQKF010000130.1:0-4002 GCA_964224285.1 Donghicola sp.
CCCGAGCCCCCGGCCAGGATGATGCCCTTGCGTTTGGTCATTTCAAAACCCTTTGAATTTCAAGATCAGGAAGATTTTCAGATGCGTGCTCGATTGTGCAGCCCCAAGATCACTCTAGACGCCACAACTGCAACGCAATTTTTAAGTCCGTCCAGCAAGGTTGGAGAAGCAGGGTCAACAAGAGGCTTGTCGTAGCCGAGACGTCTGTAGTCTTCGGCATAGTACCCGATGATCATTGTCAGCTCTTTCGGAGAAAGAGCTGACGGAACTCGCCCGGACTTTTTGACTGGCAATGAGTGAGGCACAGTTGGTGGTTGCTCAAGTGGAGCCTGCTCCTGCAGCCACACAGAAACCCGCTCAAGCCCCTCTTCAAGGCGAAAAATATGGGTATTCTCAGGGAAGAAGTCGGTCTGCGGTCGAACATGCGCATCGAAAACATGAGGATTTTGCTTCGCAGCACGAAGCGTAATTCTTACCCAAACCCCAAAACTGCATGAGCGAGCGAAAAGGCGTCTGAGTGGGATGGGCCCAGTCTGCTGGTGGAGATACGCACTGCGAATGCGAGTGAGTGGATCTCGCACCACAGCAAAAATCACTTCTGCATCTAGCCCTGTTTCAGATTGAAACTCGTTCCATGTCATATGCTGGGGGGACGTCTGAGAGGAAGGCCTCTTGTGTCGCCGCTCTCGGCGAGAAGACGGTGTCTCCCACTCCCGGTTTAAACCGACGAGCTTTCCGTAGTTCTGCATCAATGCATTCTCCACGCTCGTACCACCCGTTTTGGGGACATGCGCGAAAAAGACTTTTTTTCCCTGCAGGTTCGCCAAGGGCATCAGTCGCTGTCCCCCAGTTCGCCAATCACCTCTGTCAAACCCGCCTTCCAGTCTGGTAGTGAAACCAAGAACGTACCAATTGTTGCACCGCAGTCCATGCGGGAATTCAACGGTCGCGCGGCGGGGGTGGGGTATTGGGCCGTGGGGATTTCACTCACGGTGACGGACCGCCCGGCCTGATCAAAGATCGCCCGGGCGAAATCGGCCCAGGAGACGTCGGGTGCCCCGGAAAAATGGTAGGTTCCGCTGGTTTCGGGTCTGTTTTTTAACACCTCTGCCATCCGCAGACAGGCAGCCGCGATATCCGACGCCGGGGTCGGCCCGCCGATCTGGTCACTGACGATGCTCAGCGCATCGCGCGTCTCGGAGAGGCGCAGCATGGTCTTCACGAAGTTCGCCCCGTGGGCGGAAAACACCCAGGACGTGCGCAGGATCGCAAAGCGCCCGCCGGCGGTACGGATGCCATCCTCTCCGGCCAGTTTCGTGCGGCCATAGGCATTGGCCGGGTTCACCGCATCCTCGGGGGTCCAGGGGGTCGTGCCGCTGCCGTCAAAGACGTAATCGGTCGAGATATGCACGAAAGGAATGTCCCGCGCGGCGCATTCGACGGCCAGCGCCGTCGGCGTGTCGCCATTGATCACCAGCGCCTCGGCCTCTTGATCCTCGGCCTTGTCGACGGCGGTCCAGGCGGCGGCATTGATCACCGCGCTCGGCGCATGGGTGCGGATCGCCTGCACGCAGGCCTGCGGGTCCGACAGATCCGCCTGGTCACGGCCCAGGAAGATCGCGTCAGGCGCAAGGCGGGCGAGTTCGGTGGCGACCTGGCCGGTTTTGCCGAAGATCAGGAGGGTCATAGCCAAAGCCCCGGAACAACGACTCGCGATACGGCGCGCACACCATCTTTTAATTGATACTCCAAGCTCTGATAGTCCTTGTTCGAACCACCGCAGATCCCAGAAAACCGAGGCTGCACACGGAATCGTGGCTGCACATTCGCACCAACTGCACGCACCTCCTGCAGGAGGCGAAAGAGCCCCTTTTCTGTGACATAGCCGCAGCTCGGCCCCTTGCCCTGCAAGTAGCGCTGATAAGCCCCAATCGTGTAGCAAATCATGCGCATTTCTGCCCAGTCATTTCCACCAAGCTTCTCTCCGATCAAGGGCACGGACCGCATGTCCACATAGACCTCAGCGTTTTTGGGGCGTGATCTAATCAAAGCTGAAACATTGCGTAGGATTAGGCGTCCCGTAATTTTCCAAACGGGCGTCTCCTCCGGAAACCTTTCTGCCAGCCAGCGATTGGAAACGTCCAAGATTTCGAACTCGCAGACGCCCTTGCCCAGGCTTGCCGGTGTCTGACCTTTGAAGCCATGTATATGCAAGCGGCGGCCAGCGCGTGCGGCCTCCTCTTTCATGCTTTCAAAATCGGTCAAATCTGCGCCCGTATTCTCGCAAAAGAGGATGTCCTCTATTTCGGGCGGCAAGGCGGAAAAATAATGCTTCAGACCGTCTTTGTAATCACCGCGTCGAAGATCGGAATTGCTGCGCTGGTTGTTGCGCATTCCGGGATCCGTATCGATCGCTGCAGTTAGCAGCAACACACCAGGCGTATGGTTCTTCGCAGACATTCAAGCTTTCCCCAACCGTTCACCGACCCCGTCGCGGGCCTGAAGGGCGCGCCACCAGTCTTCGTTCTCAAGATACCACTGGACCGTCCGGTCCAGCCCTTCCTCGACCGTCACCGAAGGCCGCCAGCCCAGTTCATCGCGGATGCGCGACGGGTCGATCGCGTAGCGCGCGTCGTGGCCGGGGCGGTCGGTGACGAAGGTGATCTGCTCGGCGTAAGACACACCATCCGCGCGCGGGCGTTTCGCATCCAGAATGCCGCAGAGTGTCTTGACCAGGTCGAGGTTCGTGCGCTCGTTCTCGCCGCCGATATTGTAGCTGCGGCCCACGGCGCCCTTTTCCACGACCAGCAGGAGCGCATCGGCGTGATCCTCGACGTAAAGCCAGTCGCGGATGTTCTCACCCTTGCCATAGATCGGCAGGGGTTTGCCCGCCAGCGCGTTCAGGATGACCACGGGGATCAGCTTTTCGGGGAAGTGGAAGGGCCCGTAATTGTTGGAACAATTGGTCAGGACCACCGGCAGGCCATAAGTCTCGTGCCAGGCGCGGACCAGGTGATCCGAGGACGCCTTGGACGCCGAATAGGGCGAGCGCGGATCATAGGCGGTGTCCTCGGTGAACATCACGCTCGGATCGGCGGGGAGGGAGCCGAAGACCTCATCGGTCGAGATATGGTGGAAGCGGAACCCCTCGGGCCGGCCCTGCGCGATCCAGTAGTCCCGCGCGGCCTCGAGCATGTTGTAGGTGCCCATGACATTGGTTTCGATAAAGGCCCCCGGCCCGTCGATCGAGCGGTCCACATGGGATTCCGCCGCCAGATGCATGACCGCGTCGGGCTGATGTTCGGCAAAGATGCGTTTCAGCGCGGGCAGGTCGCGGATGTCGGCCTGTTCGAAGACATAGCCCGGCTGGTCCGCCACGCTTGCCACGTTGTCGAGACAGGCGGCATAGGTCAGCGCATCGAGATTCACCACCTCATGCCCCCGCGCCATGGCCAGCCGCACGACGGCGGACCCGATGAACCCGGCCCCGCCGGTGATGAGAAGTTTCATTGCGCACCCTCCCAGACAAAGGGGCTGTCGAACTCCGCCAACACCTGAGCAGCGGCGTCCTTTTCCGACAAAAGCGGCTCTGTTTCAGGGGAAATGGGCCAGTCCACGCCGCAGCTGTCCCATCTGACCGCGCCGTCACAGTCGGGCGCGTAATGGTCGGTGCATTTGTAGATGATCTCGGTATCTGGCTCCAAGGTCAGGAAGCCATGCAGGAAACCGGCCGGAATCCACAGCTGGCGGCCATTGTCGAAGGACAGCTCCTCTCCGATCCATTTGCCAGAGGTGGGAGAGCCCCTGCGCACGTCCACGGCCACGTCGAACAGACGGCCGCGGCCGCAGCGCACCAGCTTGCCCTGGGCATGGGGCGGCGACTGGAAGTGCAACCCCCGGATGGTGCCGGTCTGGGCCGACATGGAATGGTTGTCCTGCACGAACTCGGGCAGCTCCAGCCCCTCGGCCAGCAGGGCCTTGCGGTTCCAGCTTTCCGAGAAG
>CAXQKF010000131.1:0-5231 GCA_964224285.1 Donghicola sp.
GACGCTCTTCCGATCTAAAACCTTTTGCTGAGACAGGTTCGGCAGGGCCGGGGAAAACCCCGACCCTGCCTAAAAATCCTACCCGGATAAGCTCCGGGCGAAGATTACTTGAGCTCGACTTCAGCGCCAGCTTCTTCAAGCTGCTTTTTGATCGCTTCAGCTTCTGCTTTGTCAACGCCTTCTTTGACAGCTTTGCCACCGGCTTCAACCAGTTCTTTAGCTTCTTTCAGGCCCAGACCGGTGATGCCGCGAACTTCTTTGATCACGTTGATCTTCTTGTCGCCTGCCGACTTCAGAATGACGTCGAATTCCGACTTCTCTTCTGCAGCTGCGCCACCGGCGTCGCCTGCGGGACCAGCCATCATGACTGCGCCGCCAGCTGCGGGCTCGATGCCGTACTCGTCCTTCAGGATGGTTTTCAGTTCTTGTGCTTCCAGCAGGGTCAGACCAACGATCTCTTCTGCGAGTTTCTTCAGATCAGCCATTTTAGACTCTTTCCGTATGTATATAAGATGTGTTCCAGCGTCAGGGTAACTACCCTACGCGGCTCTCTTGATTGCGTTATCAGGCGGCTGCCTTGTCTTCGATGGTCGACAGGATGCCGGCGATGTTCGAAGCAGGTGCGCCAATTGCACCGGCGATGTTCGAAGCGGGGGCGCCGATACAACCAACGATCGAGGCAATAAGCTCCTCGCGCGAAGGCATTTTCGACACGGCTTCAACACCGGCACGGTCCAGAGCGTTCTCACCCATGGCACCACCAAGGATCTGGAACTTGTCGTTCCCCTTGGCGAAGTCCTCGGCGACCTTGGCTGCTGCCACGGGGTCTTCCGAGAAGGTCAGAACGGTCATGCCCGAAAGGTATTCTGCCATGCTTGCGCAGGGCTTGCCTTCCAGAGCGATCTTGGCGAGCCTGTTCTTGGCAACACGCACCGACGCATCCGCCTCACGTGCTTTCGCACGCAGGTCTTGCATCTCCGCAACCGTGAGACCCTCGTAGTGTGCAACCACTACGACGCCAGAGCTTTCAAAGATCTGGCCGAGTTCCTCGACCACCTTCTCTTTTTGTGCTCTATCCACAGTTTTACTCCAAGTTTGGGGTTTCCCCCGGCTCATGTTTGCTCTGACTGATGCCAGAGCGTCGGGTCCGTTTCAGGGTCCCGAAGCCAAGATCCTCCGGGGCGAGGCCCCATACGGAATTCTTAGTTCGTTCCCCATCTCAGAAAGGCGGTTATTAAGCCCCGAAAGGCACCCTTCGTCTCGGACAGGACAGGGCCGATGAAGGCCCCGCCATCCAGCTTGCGCTGGAATTCTTAGTTGGCTGCGACGTCTGCGACGTCAACCGATACACCGCCGCCCATGGTCGAGCTGATGGATACCTTCTTGATGTAAGCACCCTTTGCGCCAGCGGGCTTCGCTTTTGCAACAGCATCGACGAACGCTTTAACGTTCTCGACGATCTTGGCTTCGTCGAACGACGCTTTGCCAACACCGGCGTGGATGACGCCAGCTTTTTCAACTTTGAACTGAACCTGACCGCCTTTGGCGTCTGCAACAGCTTGTGCAACGTCCATGGTCACGGTGCCGACTTTGGGGTTCGGCATCAGGTTACGGGGGCCCAGAACTTTACCCAGACGGCCAACGATGGGCATCATGTCGGGGGTCGCGATGCAGCGGTCGAAATCGATGGTGCCGCCCTGGATGGTTTCCATCAGGTCTTCTGCGCCAACGATGTCTGCGCCAGCTGCTTTTGCTTCGTCAGCTTTGGGGCCACGAGCGAATACAGCAACGCGAACGGTTTTGCCGGTGCCGTTGGGCAGGCTGACAACGCCGCGAACCATCTGGTCAGCGTGACGGGGGTCAACGCCGAGGTTCATCGCGATTTCGATGGTTTCGTCGAACTTGGCGGTGGCGTTTGCCTTCACCAGTGCAACGGCTTCTGCGATCGCGAGTTCTTCTTTGCCAGCAAAGGCTTCGCGGACGGCGCGGGTACGTTTACCAAGCTTAGCCATTACTTTACCTCGATGCCCATCGAACGGGCCGAGCCCATGATGATTTTCATTGCCTGCTCAACGGTGTTCGCGTTCAGGTCTTTCATTTTCGCTTCTGCGATTTCACGAACCTGCTTCGCGGTGACCGAACCGGCTACTGCGCGACCGGGGGTCTTGGAACCACCCTGAAGCTTTGCCGCCTTCTTCAGGTAATAAGACGCGGGGGGCGTCTTGATTTCCATGGTGAAGGACTTGTCCTGGTAGTACTGGATCACGGTCGGGCACGGCGCGCCGGGCTCCATTTCCTGCGTCTTGGCGTTGAACGCCTTGCAGAATTCCATGATGTTGATGCCGCGCTGACCCAGTGCGGGGCCGACGGGCGGAGAGGGGTTCGCTTTGCCCGCAGGCACTTGCAGCTTGAGGCTGCCGATCAGTTTCTTAGCCATTTGGCTCTTCCTTTTTCCAACACCATCGGGACGCGTCCCTCTGGCTGTCTGTTGTCGCGGTGTGGATCAGGGCCGCGGCCCCTCCCCTCCCGCGGGGACACTCAGCCCAGTTTAGTGACCTGAGTGAATTCCAGTTCGACCGGGGTCTCGCGACCAAAGATCGAAACGGTGACCTTCAGACGCTGGTTGTCGTCGTCCACCTCTTCGACCATCCCGTCGAAATCCTCGAACGGGCCGTCGTTGACCTTGACCTTCTCACCGACCTCGAAGCGCAGCAGGGTGCGGGGGGCTTCTTCGGTTTCCTGAACGCGGTTCATGATCGTGTTGACTTCCGAATCACGCATGGGCAGCGGACGCCCCTGCGGACCCAGGAAACCGGTCACGCGGTTGATCGAGGACACCAGGTGGAACGTCGCGTCGGTCAGCTCCATACGCACCAGCACGTAGCCGGGCATGAAGCGGCGCTCGGTTGTCACCTTCTTGCCCCGGCGCACTTCGATCACCTCTTCGGTGGGCACCAGAACTTCTTCGACCAGGTCTTCAAGGCCCTTCTCGGCAGCCGTCTGTCTGATTTGTTCGGCGATCTTTTTCTCGAAGTTCGAGAGAACGCTCACCGAATACCAACGCTTCGCCATTTGGGCCTCTGTCTCGTTTCCTCAGCGATTCACCATGATGGCTGCACGCAAAATTCCGTTTAATTCCCGCGACTTGGTCGCAGTCAGTCCAATAAAAACGGGCGCGGGCTACGAATCGCCACACGCCACACATAGGACAGTGAAGCGCCTATTACTCCCCCGAGCGCAGAAATTCAAGGCTTAAGGGAGCGAAAGCGGATTAGCTTACCGCAGCAAGCAGGCCTTGCAGGCCAAAGCGGATCGTCAGATCCACCAGAAAGAAAAACACAGCAAAGAGCGACGCCATGATGAACACCATCACAGTGGTCAGCATGACTTCCTTGCGGGTCGGCCATACGACTTTCGCGATCTCGGCGCGGGTCTGCTGGACGAACTGGAGCGGGTTGGTGTTGGCCATGGTGGTCCTCACTTTACTGGCGGGTCACATACGCCCTAAGCCCACAGAGTTCAAGTCTGGTAGACGTATGGTTCACGTATGGCTCGCGTCATGACGTTCAGCGGCGCAAAAGGGTCACGTTTTCCAGATCCATGATCCGGTTAAGGTCCGCTTCATAGGCCGCACGGCTGGCGGCCAGCACGGCCTTGGACCACGGCTGGAATTTATCCTCGGGGCCGCGGACGGGGAATTGCGCCTTGGCCATGCGGGCCGATTTCTGCGGCTCTGGCCGGTCCGCGCCTTCGCGTTCCAGAATGGCAATCGCCGCACCAGAGATCGAGGCGTTCACGCGGTTCTCGATCGGGTCGATCTCTGCCCCCTCTCCGAGCATCTCCTCGATGATCCGGGGAAAGAGATCGGCGTATTCCTCTTGGGGCCAGACGACCACGCGATTCGTCTCGGCCAGTTCGGCCACCAGATCGGACCAGCGCAGTTTCTCGGGGGTCTTGGCGCCGCAGAATTCCGCGATGCCCTCGTGAGCTTTGCCGTTAAAGACCTCGTGGGCATAGAGCGAGGCCAGCCACGCCGCCGGATCGCGCACCGCCATGAACAGGGTCACATCCGCGCCCTCGAGCGCCTCGGTGATCTCGGCCACTTTCCTGGCCCCTTGGGGATAGAGCGGGCGGCGGGATTTGGGGCGGAACTGCGCGCCCATCAGGTTCTCTTCGGAGATCACAAGCTCGTCGCAGGTGCCGGCCATGTCGGGGGCGGTCTGACCACGGGCGATGCGTTTGTTCAGGGGAATGCCGTCTTTGCGCAGGTCTTTGGGACCAAGGAAACAGACGTCCCAATCGGCCAGTTGATCCGCAGCAGCCTCGAGCGACTTTTGCAGATGGGTCGAAGCGGTCTTGTGCGCGCCGATATGCAGAGAAACTGGGATTGTTGTCATTTCGCGTTCCAATGTGGTGGCGAAATCGGCCTGGCAGGGGCATCAGGGTTCGAACCCGAGACCTACGGTTTTGGAGACCGTCGCTCTACCAGCTGAGCTATACCCCTTCAGGCCGTGACGCTGTCTAATTCGCCGCAGACGGGTTTGCAAGACTGAATTCGCGATGAATTTCACGAAGAGCGGGAATATCGGGGGACTCCAGCGCGGGCCTTGCGGCGGTGATGGCCTCGGGCGGCCAGTCCCACCACGCCAAGTCCTGTAGGGCCTGCGTGGTTTCCGGATCAAAGCGATGGCGGACCACCTGCGCGGGGTTGCCGGTGACGATGGTGAAATCGGGGATGGTGCCGCGCACCACGGCCCCTGCCCCGATGATCACCCCGTTCCCGATTCGCGCACCGGGGCAGATGATCGCCCCGTAGCCGATCCAGACATCATGGCCGATGGTGGTGTCGCGGGTGTCGGGCTGGGTCATGGCGGATTTGTCCGCATCAAAGGTGCCAAACGGGTATGTGGTCAGCCCGTCCATCGCGTGATTGGCCGAGGCGGTGACAAAGGTCACGTTCAGCGCGATCTGGCAGAAGCGGCCGATGCGCAGGGTCTCTTGGGAGAACGGGAACAGGTAGGGCGCCAGCGTCGCGCCCCAGTCCTGCGGCGCGTCAAAGCGGCTGGCGTAGGTGTAGTCGCCCACGATGAAGCGCGGGTTGTTGATCACGTTTTTAAGGTAAACGGTGCCGTGGTGGCGGGTGCCATCGGGCAGGATCACGGGGTGGGTGTCTGTGGACACGGCAAAGGGAACAGGCATGGGGCCCTCCTGAAAAGAACTGCTTTGGGGAA
>CAXQKF010000132.1:0-3975 GCA_964224285.1 Donghicola sp.
TCCCTACACGACGCTCTTCCGATCTATGGCATCGGGGTTCAGACCCTGCACGGTGATGCGAGTCAGGTGGATCGGGCCGATGGGCTGTTCGGGCAGGCCGATAAAGGCCCCAAGCGCGTGCGAGAGGCCGGTGATCGAGACGTCCGAGACCTCAATCCGGCCGATTTGCGGGGTCAGGTGAGTGACAGGCGCGGGGTCGCGGGTCTGCACCCAGTCAGCGTGGCCATCGTGATCGCAGTAGTAAAAGGCGTTGGCGCTGAAGGCGGTTTCCACATCAGTCATCACCACATCGCGGAAGGTGATGTCATCAATCCGGCCGCCCCGCCCGCGGCGGGTCTTCAGGCGCAGGCCGCGATCGGTTCCCTGCATCTCACAGGCTGCCACAGTGATGTCGGTGATATCGCCACTCATCTCTGATCCAAGCACAACGCCGCCGTGGCCAGCCTCCATCAAACAGTGCGTGATGGTGATGTCGCGGGTGGCGGACAGGTGATCCTCTTCGCCCGCATCACCGCGCTTGCCTGCCTTGATGGCGATGCAATCGTCGCCCACGGAAAAGCGCACGCCGGTCAGGCGCACGTTCTGGCACATTTCGGGGTTGCAGCCGTCGGTGTTGGGGCTGTCATCGGGGGCGCTGATGTGCAGGCCCGCGATGGTCATGCCTTGGCACCCTTGCGGGTGCACGGTCCAAGAGGGCGCATTGCGCACCGCAAACCCGATCAGCTGTGTGTTCTGGCAGTTCACCAGATGAAGGCCACGGGGGCGGCGGGCGCCTTGGCGGGTCTCTTTCGGCCAAGTCCACCAGTCGCCGCGATCCCCGCCGCCTTCCAATGCGCCGGAGCCTGCGATGGTCAGGCGGTCCGTGCCCACAGCATATAGCGGCGCGGCAAAGCAGTCGGCAGGCAGCCCTTCCCACGATCCAAGCATCTTTCCTGTGTGGTTGCGGGCGGGTAGGATCGGCCAGCCCGAGCGATCTGCGGGAGCCTTCAGCGTGCCCTTCAGCCACAGGGTCAGATCACTGCGCAGGGCCACGGGGGCGGAGACCCAAGTGCCTTCGGGGATCAGCACCGTGCCGCCCTTGGGCGTCGCGCCGATGGCGCGGATCAAGGCGCGGGCATTCTCGGCGGCGTGTTCTGCGGTGTCGGGGCCACCTGCAACCGCGCCATGATCCAGGATATTCACCAGCCCCGCGCATGCAGGGGTGCGAAAGGTCAGATCCTGATCTGCAAGGGTCAGCGTATAGTCGGTGTCAGGCTGAAGATCATCGACCACGGTCAACGCAGTGCCCGTCCGGCCCTGCCGTTCCCCCCCTGCCCCGCTGAGCGTCCATGCCGCCTCTTGGGGCAGGAAATAGCGTGCACCCTTGGGCGCAAAACAAAAGGCGATTGTGCGCGCCGATAGCGCGGTCAGCGAAAGCATATCCGTTTCAACCTATGAATTCTGTCAGAGCGCCCTGCCGCGCAGTAACCGTCGCGGCAGGGCAATTGTTTTGGCCCGTTAGCTGGCGTCGAAACCGCGCAGCACTTTGTTGGTGCTGTCGATGATGATCTCGGCGGCCTCTTCAGCGCTGATCATGCCGTAGGCGTATTCTTCGAGCGTATCGATAAAGGTGCCGCGCACTTCGGGATGCTCGTTAAAGGGCGAGATCGTCGGGCCACTGGCCCCCATCACGATGGCATTCGCCGCCGCAACATTGGGGTTGATCGCCCCTGCTTCGGTCAGGCGCTGGGCCGCGATGGCCGATGCGGGCAGTCCGCGGGTGTCGCCCAACGCGTCGATCCCTTCGGCTTCGTTCAACATGCAGTTGACGATCTGCGCGGCCGCTTCGGGGTTCTGGGAATTGGCCGAAACCGCAAAGAACATCGAGGGCTTGGCGTAGACCCCATACACCACCGCATCGTCAAAGCGGATGTGGGTGACAGCCTGCAGGGTCTGACCTTCGTTCAGGGGGTCAGCGTATTTGCTGTAGGTCGAGTCCCACTCGTAGGAACCGGCAATCTTGCCTGCCGACCATTCGGGTTTCTCGTAGAGGTTCACGTTGCCCGCAGCCGCGTCTTCCTGCATCGAGCGGATGGCTTTGGTTTCAACCATCTTGCCATAATGCTCGATCCCCGCGGCCAGCTCTTCGGCAGTCCATGCCACGCGGTTGGTCGCCGGGTCCACCAGATCCTTGCCGGTCTTCTGCACGACGGCCAGCGTCACCAGCAGCTGAGCGGTTTCTTTCACTGCGTTGAAGAGGGTGTATTCGTCACCCTTGGCGGCACGCAGCGCCTCGGCGGCAGCGAAGAATTCGTCCCACGTGGTGGGAACGGCAACGCCTGCCTCTTCCAGCGTGGTCAGGTTGAAAAAGAACACGCGGCCCGAGGTGGACAGGGGCAAACCGTTCAGCTTGCCATCCACGGTCAGGGCGGCGCGCTGTTCTTCGGTCAGCTGGTTCAGGTCGATCACGTCGGACAGGCCGTTCAGATCGGCAAAGCCGTTACCGTCCTTGGAGAACAGCGGCAGCCACGGCCAGTTGACCTGCACGATGTCGGCCTCGGTGCCGCCCGCCATTTGGGTGGTCAGCTTTTCAAGGTAGCCGTCAAATCCGGTGAATTCGGGCGCGATGGTGTGGCCGTGCTTTTCGCCACAGATCTTCAGCGCCTCTTGGGTGGCGACGTGGCGGCTTTCACCGCCCCACCACGACATGCGCAGATCGGCGGCAGACGCGGCACTGGTGGTCATCATGGCCGCAAGGGCGGCGGTCGTCATCAGGGTCTTCATTTCGGAGCTCCTCCTCTATCTTCCGAAATCACGCGGCCCCTTGGGGCAGCGAAACATTCGCTCCGCTTTCGCGGTCGAAAATGTGCATGTGGGCAGGGTCTGGTTGCAGCGTCAGGCGGTCCGCGCTGCGGTCCATCGCGTCAAATTCCGCGGTCGAGGCCACGCAGACCACGTCCGTTCCATCCAGATTGGCGTAGAGGTAGACCTCATGGCCCATGAACTCGACGTTCTTGAGGGTGGCGGTCAGGCCGGTGGTCGCCAGCCGCAGGTGCTGGGGCCGGATGCCAAGCACCGCCTCTTTGGGATAGCTGGACAGGCGTGCCAGCAGATGCGGGGGCAGTTCGACCTGTTGGGTGGCGGTGGTGAAGGCGGTGCCGTTCAGACTGCCGTCGATCAGGTTCATCTCGGGGCTGCCGATAAAGCTGGCCACGAACAGGTTTGCGGGCTGGTCGTACAGAACCTTGGGGGTCGCCACCTGCATGATATGGCCCGACTGCATCACGCAGATCCGGTCGCCCATCGTCATTGCCTCGGTCTGATCGTGGGTCACATAAACCACGGTCGAGGCTTTGCCTTCCGCCTTCAGGCGGCGGTGCAGATCGGTGATGCGCACCCGCATGGATGCACGCAGTTTCGCATCAAGGTTCGAGAGCGGCTCGTCGAACAGGAAAACCTCGGGTTTCTTGATCAGCGCACGGCCCAAGGCCACGCGCTGCGCCTGACCGCCCGACAGCTGCTTGGGCAGACGGTCCAGCAGGGGCTCGATCTCAAGGATGCGGGCGACCTCATCCACGGCCTTGGCGCGTTCGGCCTTTGGCACACCCGCCAGACGCAAGCCGAACGACAGGTTCGAGCGCACCTTCATGTGGGGGTAAAGGGCATAGTTCTGGAACACCATCGCGATGTGGCGCTTGCCCGGTTGCAGATCGTTGACGATCCGGTCGCCGATGCGCACCTCGCCGCCGGTGATCTCTTCCAGTCCGGCAATCATCCGCAGGGTGGTGGATTTCGCACAGCCCGAGGGGCCGACGAAGACCATGAACTCCCCTTCTTCAATATCAAGGTTGATGCCATGCACGGCGCGGAACCCGTTGCCGTAGGTTTTCTCAAGGTTATGCAGTTGAAGACGTGCCATTTTATCCTTTGATCCCCCCGGCGGAGATCCCTTCGATGAAGTATTTCTGGGCAGCGAAGAACACGGCGAGCGCAGGC
>CAXQKF010000133.1:0-6393 GCA_964224285.1 Donghicola sp.
TGGCCTGCTCTACGCACCGCCCTTCCGCTAAGACCGACTAGACGGTTATGGGGCGCGGTTGATCCGCGCCCCTTTCTCTATACCCCCATAACGATAATCAAAACATGACAGGACATGTGAAGGCTGCGGCCCTCGCAACCACCTTCTGTTACCTTCCGGGAAGCAAAAATGACGGCATATACCGACCCTCCGAAAGAGTCGTTCCAGCTGTCCCAGCTGATCCATGACACGCGTTACCGGTCGTATACCTTTCAGTTCATAGCTCTGGTGCTATTGCTGTTCGGTCTCGGCTACTTGACGATGAACCTGATCACCAACCTTCGGGTTGCTGGTCTGAGTATTTCTTATGGTTTTCTGGGACAGCCCGCTGGTTATGACATCAACCAATCCCTGATCGAATACAACAACCAGGACTCGCATCTGCGGGCCTCGATCGTCGGGGTTCTGAACACCCTGCTGGTCGCGTTTCTGGGCTGTATCACGGCAACCATCTTGGGCGTTTTCGCGGGCGTTGGCCGCCTGTCGAAAAACTGGCTGATCGCCAAGCTCATGTCGGTCTATGTCGAAGCATTCCGGAACGTCCCCGTTCTGATCTGGATCCTGATCATCTCGACCATTGTGACCGTGATGCCGTCGCCTCGCGACTTCCGCGGCGAGACACCGGATGCAGAGATGCTGTTCGGGATCGTGGCCTTTACCAACCGCGGCATCTACATCCCCAAGCCCGTCTGGCTTGAGGGTTCGTGGCTGGTTGTTGCTGTCTTCATCCTGTCCGTGATCGGCGTCTTTGCCTATCGCGCCTACGCGAAGAAGCTGCTGTTCAACACGGGCAAACTGCTGCCCATGGGTTGGCCGTCGCTCGTCATTCTGTTTGTGCCGTCGGTGCTGGTGTACTTCATCATGGGCCGTCCCATTGGCGTCGAAGTCCCCGAACTCGGTGGTTTCAACTTTCAGGGTGGTGTGGCGCTGCAGCGTCCGCTGATCGCGCTTTGGCTGGCTCTATCGGTCTACACCGGTGCTTTCATTGCGGAAAACGTGCGTGCGGGCATTCAGGCGATCAACCGTGGTCAGACCGAGGCCGCTGCCTCGTTGGGTCTGCGTCCGGGCCGTATCATGAGCCTGGTTATTCTGCCCCAAGCCCTGCGCGTGATCATCCCGCCGGTGATTTCGCAGTACCTGAACCTGACCAAGAACAGCTCGCTTGCGATTGCTGTGGGTTACATGGATCTGACCGGCACTCTGGGGGGGATCACCCTGAACCAGACCGGCCGTGCGATCGAATGTGTTCTGATGCTGATGCTCTTCTACCTGCTGATCAGCCTGAGCATCTCGGCCATCATGAACGCCTATAACAACCGCGTTAAGCTGAAGGAGCGTTGAGATGAGCGATATGCATTCCCACCTCGCCTTCGTGCGCACCGAAATGCTTGCGCAAAAAGAACCGCCCATCAATGAAAAGGGCATCGTCAAATGGGCGCGCTCCAACCTGTTCTCGAACTGGGTGAACAGCGTGCTGACCATTGTGGCGCTCTATCTGATCGTCAAACTGGTCGTGTCGGCCGGTCCCTGGTTCGCCAATGGTCTCTGGAGCACCAGCTCTCTGGCGCAGTGTCGTGAAGTGCTGGATGGCGTCCGCGGGGCCTGTTTCTCGGTCCTGACCGAGCGTTGGCAACAGCTGCTGTTCGGGATCGCTTACCCGTCGGATCAATACTGGCGCCCGACTCTGGCGTTCGTACTGATGCTGGTCGCTGCGGCTCCTGTGCTGTTCATGGCGCTGCCGCGCGCGCTGCTGATTGTCACGGGGCTGTTCCCCTTTGTGGCCTACTGGCTGCTGTGGGGCGGTACGATCATGACTTCGGTCTTCGTGCTGATCGGTGTGATTGTCGGCTACCTCGTCTTCACCAAAGCAGAGCGTTTCGGCTTTGTCCTTGGTCTGGCGGCTGGCCTGATCTCTGCGGTGATCATCTGGAAGATCGGCGGAGCGATTACGCCTTCGGTTGATGGCATTCTGGCGCTGGAACCCGTTGCCAGCCGTGACATGGGTGGCTTCATGCTGAACATGATGCTGGGTGTCGTCTGTATCTCGCTGTCGCTGCCGATTGGCATCATGCTGGCGCTGGGTCGTCAGTCGCACATGCCGATCATCAAGGGCATCAGCGTGGTCTTCATCGAGTTCATTCGCGGTGTGCCCCTGATTACCCTGCTTTTCGTGGCAAGCGTGGTTCTGGCCTACTTCTTCCCGCCGGAAACCAACATGGACCTGATCCTGCGCGTGATCATCATGATCACCATGTTCTCGTCGGCCTATATCGCCGAGGTGATCCGTGGTGGTCTGGCCGCGCTGCCCAAGGGCCAGTACGAAGCAGCTGACAGCCTTGGTCTGGACTATGCGCAGGCCATGCGCCTGATCATCCTGCCCCAAGCGCTGAAGATCTCGATCCCCGGTATCGTGAACGTGGCCGTTGGCCTGTTCAAGGACACCACTCTGGTGTCGGTGATCTCGATGTTCGACCTGGTAGGTATGATCCGCGGCCCGATCCTGGCCTCGACCGAATGGAACGGCGTGTATTGGGAGCTGTATGGCTTCGCCGCGCTTCTGTTCTTTGTCACCTGCTACAGCATTTCCCAATATTCCCAGTGGCTGGAGCGTCAGCTCCGCACGGATCATCGTTAAGAAAGGTGCCTCACTATGGTTGACACCACTCAAATGACTGTCTCCGACGAGGTCGCGATCTCGATCGACAAGATGAACAAATGGTATGGCCAGTTCCACGTTCTGCGGGACATCGACCTGACCGTCTATCGCGGTGAACGCATCGTTATCGCAGGCCCTTCGGGGTCGGGTAAATCGACGCTGATCCGCTGCATCAACGCGCTCGAAGAGCATCAGGCCGGCAAGATCGTGGTGGACGGCGTTCACCTGACCTCTGACCTGAAGAACATCGACGCGATCCGGTCCGAGGTTGGCATGTGCTTCCAGCACTTCAACCTCTTCCCGCACCTGACCATTCTGGAGAACTGCACGCTGGCCCCGATCTGGGTCCGCAAGATCCCCAAGAAGCAGGCCGAAGAGACCGCGATGCACTTCCTCGAGAAGGTGAAGATTCCCGATCAGGCCCACAAGTATCCCGGCCAGCTGTCGGGCGGCCAGCAGCAGCGTGTGGCGATTGCCCGTTCGCTCTGCATGAAGCCGCGCATCATGCTGTTCGACGAACCGACTTCGGCTCTCGACCCCGAGATGATCAAAGAGGTTCTGGATACCATGGTCGAATTGGCCGAAGAGGGCATGACCATGCTCTGCGTGACCCACGAGATGGGCTTCGCCCGTCAGGTGGCGAACCGCGTGATCTTTATGGATCAGGGCCAGATTGTCGAACAGAACGAGCCCGAAGAGTTCTTTAACAACCCGCAGAGCGAACGGACCAAGCTGTTCCTCAGCCAGATCCTGGGTCACTGATCGTTCAGTCGATCAGGTCTCTCGGGACAATGAA
The DNA here is from genome assembly GCA_964224285.1 of Donghicola sp. Taxonomy (GTDB): domain Bacteria; phylum Pseudomonadota; class Alphaproteobacteria; order Rhodobacterales; family Rhodobacteraceae; genus Donghicola. The sequence continues at coordinate 3,492 of CAXQKF010000133.1, forward strand.
ATCAACGGCGCGGGCAGTGTGGAAACGCACTGCCCGCCATTCGTTTTCGGGGAACTCTGCGACCAGAGTCGCACATGTCGGATAGCGGCGGAACTGGGGGTGGGCTGGCGCAGTCATCATTAGTCGTTCCGCGAAATCCGCGATGCCGGGATTGTGCCCGATCATAAGGAGGGTTTGCCCCGTCGCGCCTTTGAGGACATCCATCATTGTGTCGCTAGAGGCATGATAAAGCCGCCGGATATAGTCGGTCTCGACCTCTGGCAGACCAAGCCTGTCCAGTGTTTCCCGCGTCCGTGCGGCGGTTGAACACAGCACCTCGTCCGGCAGGTAGTTCCGTTTTTGCAGCCAGCGGCCGATGGCAGGCGCCGTCTCGCGGCCGCGTTCGTTCAGAACCCTGTCGTGATCCTCTTGCAGGGGATCGTCCCAACTGGATTTCGCATGCCGGGTCAGGATCAGGCGCAGGGTCATTTGTGGAAACTCTTCATGTGAAAGGCGGACTGTTCTGGCAACCTGCCATAGGCCGCGCCAACCGGACAAGCCCGCCTTGCTGCGCAGCCTAACGTCATGCAATCCGAGCGCGGATCATCCAGCCAGGAATGGCATGCTTCGGTCTGGTAACCATCCCGCAGTGCATCTACGGGGCAAGCTGCACGGCAAGGCTGCTCAATGCAGCTGTCGCAAGGGTTTGGCAGGGGGCTTGGCATCTCTGTCGCGTAGGGCAGGGCAATTGCGCCACGATAGCTTATCCAGAGCCCTGCCTCCGCGTGCACCAACATGCCCACCGCCGAGCTATGAGCCCGTCCTGTCCGCATCGCCCATCGCAAAAAGGGTCGATAGGGCGGCCCGCCGAAGGGAAACAGAGCAACACCCCCCAGAGACGCGGCAATTCCGGTCAGCACGCGGGTAGACCAGCGGTCAATCGGGTCCGGTCGCCCGTCCAGATATTCGGGGCTGGCGGCAAACGTCGGCCAGAATTCGGCGCCGACCGGACTGATCATCAACAGGCTCGCTGCACCCGGCAGGTCATCATGATCATCGGGGATAAACCCACCGGAAACACAAAGGCCCTGCTGGAGCAGCAGGGCCTCGATATGTTTCAGATCGGTCGCCAAGTCAGTTCCCTTTGGGCTGCATACGGATCAAAGACCCTGCACCGTGGTCGGTGAACAACTCCAGCAGGCAAGCGTTGGGCAGGCGGCCATCCAGAATAACAACCGCACGCACGCCCGCCTCGACGGCATCAAGGGCGGTCTGGGTCTTGGGGATCATGCCGCCAGCAATCACGCCGGTTTCAGTCATTTCGCGGACCTGAGCGGCCATGAGTTCGGTCACGACCTCACCTTCCGCGTTCTTGACCCCCGAGACATCCGCCAACAGCAGCAGCCGGTCGGCCTTCAGCGCGGCGGCAATTGCGCCCGCAGCGGTGTCGCCATTGATGTTGAAGGTCTCGCCGTTTTCGCCAGCACCGAGCGGGGCAATCACAGGGATGGTGTCATCTTCGAACAGAGCCAGCAGAACGTTCGGATCAACCTTGGACGGAGTACCAACTAGACCCAGCGCGGGATCGGTTTGTTCGCAAATCATGAGGTTGGCGTCTTTGCCCGACAGGCCCACAGCGCGTCCGCCCTGGCGGTTGATCGCCTGAACGATTCGCTTGTTTACCTGACCAGACAGAACCATCTCGACCACATCAACGGTCGCCTGATCGGTCACACGTTTGCCGTTCACAAACTCGGATTTAACACCAAGCTTGCCGAGCATTTCGTTGATCATGGGGCCGCCGCCGTGAACGACCACGGGGTTCAGGCCAACCTGACGCATCAGGACGACATCGCGGGCAAAGCTGTCCATGGCCTCTTCGCTGCCCATCGCATGGCCGCCAAGTTTGATAACAACGATCGCGTCATCATAGCGCTGCAAGTAGGGGAGCGCTTCGGAGAGTGTGCGGGCGGTCGCAATCCAATCGGTGTTCATTGCCATTTGCTTTTTCATGTCCTGTCCCTCTGGGTCTCTCTCATGGGTATCCCAGCCTCTGACCGAGGGGAAGGGTGTGTTCCGGCTCGCATCGGGTATTTTTCCCAAGCTGAAGATCAGGGGCGCGCCTGCTCTTTCTGCTTTGGTTAAATACTCATGGCACACCGCAGGACGCGGCGCGCCGATGATTTTAGGAGGATTACTCGAGGTTTGCGATCACCGAGCGCAGGGTGCCGATGCCCCAGCCCTTTTCCGAAGAGGTACTGATGATCTCGGGGAAGGCGGCGGGGTGACGGGACAGGGCGGCGCGGACCTGTTTGAGCATCGGCTCGCGGTCCTTTTCCTTGATCTTGTCTTCTTTGGTCAGCACGCACTGGAACGTGACAGCTGATGTGTCGAGCAGCTTCATGATGTCTTCGTCGACCTTTTTCACCCCATGACGCGAATCAATCAGGATGAAGGCGCGGCGAAGGGTTTGGCGGCCAGAGAGGTATTGCTTGAGAAGGCGCTGCCATTTCTCGACGACGGGGAGGGGCGCGTTGGCGTAACCATAGCCCGGCAAGTCGACCAGATAGTGTTCCTCGCCGACGGTAAAGAAGTTGATTTCCTGAGTCCGTCCAGGGGTGTTCGACGCTCGAGCCAAGGCTTTGCGACCGGTTAGTGCGTTGATCAGGCTTGATTTCCCGACGTTGGAGCGACCGGCAAAGCAGACCTCGATCCGGTCTGCAGGCGGCAGGCCGTCCATTTTGACGACACCTTTGAGGAAGTCCGTCTCGCCCGCGAACATCTTGCGCGCGGCTTCGAGTGTTTCGGCATCCGGTTCCTCGACCATGGGGAAGGGCAGTTGCATCACAGGACCTCTAGCGTATCGCCAAGGCGCACCTCGCCCGGCTTCGTGACCCGTGCGTTTACACCGAAGTACACATGA
>CAXQKF010000134.1:0-3598 GCA_964224285.1 Donghicola sp.
GCGGGGATGTGGTTCATGGTCTTCATCGCTTCGATGATGAGGATGGTGTCACCCTCTTTGACCTGAGCGCCGACAGAGATGAACGCCGGTGCGCCGGGCTCTGCCTGCAGGTAGATGGTGCCGACCATGGGCGAGGTCACCGCGCCGGGGTGATCGGCGGGGTTGCCGCTGGCCGCTTCGGCTGCGGCGGGGGCAGCAGCAGGTGCCGCAGCAAGCGCCGGAGCCGCAACAGGCGCTGCATACTGGACAGGGGCAGGGGCCGCGACAGGGGCTGCGCGCGACACGCGCACATCAAGACTATCATCCTCTGCGTACTCACGCTTGACCTGCAGTTCGGTCAGATCGTTTTCGCGCAGCAGCTCTGCAAGAGCCTGAATGAAGGCGACATCTGCGTCGTGGTTTTGTTTGCTCATACCGTCCTCGATAGGTGGATATCCCGCGCCGGAGTGGCCAGATGCGGGTCACGAATTTGGACGGCTTATACGCGGTCTGGGAATGCGTGAAAAGCGTCTGATCGCTGTTTCATCGGCGGAAAAGGCCGGTTTCGCGCATAAGGCGAGAGAATTATCTATAAAACTGACGTGGATGATAGATAAATTCAAAAACCCGTTCGCGGGTGTAATTTTCGTGCCCTCTGACGTGGGGTCAGGGGGTCAGCATCCGTGTAAACAGCGAGGTCAGATAGGTTTCGGCCTCGTCAAAGATCTCGTCGGTGTCCTCGCGCAGGATAGCGCGGACCTGCACGTCAAAGTCCGCATAGTGCTGGGTCAGCGACCAGATCGAGAAGATCAGGTGATAGGGGTCTGTCTCTGCGATGCGGCCATCGGCGGACCATTTGCGGATGATCTGGACCTTCTCGTCCACCAGCTCTTTCAGCTCGCCTTCGATGGCGTGCATCATGCGGGGGGCGCCCTGAATGATCTCGTTCGCAAAGAGCCGGCTTTCGCGGGGGAAGTCGCGGCTCATTTGCAGTTTGCGCTTCATGTAGGCAAGGATTTCTTCGATCGCGTCGCCGTCCTCTTTCATTTCGCGCAGAGGGTCGAGCCATGTGTCCAGCAGCCCCTCGAGAACCTCGGTAAAGATCGCCTCTTTGGACTTGAAGTAATAGAGCAGGTTCGGTTTGGACAGGCCCGCTTCTTTGGCGATCTGGTCCAGCGTGCTCCCCCGAAATCCGAACTGCGAGAACACGACCAGAGCGGCCTCGAGAATCGCTTCGGTGTTCTTGCGTTGGATGCGGGTCATAGGTTTGCGCTTGGTCATAGCGCGTAAGTAAGATGCGCGACAACGGCTTGTAAAGCACGGAAGTGGCTGCTTTGCCCCGCCAAGGCGACTGAATATTAGTCAATTCGAACCATGCCGCCGCCGGTTTCGAAGAATCTTCGAAAATCAGGCGCGATTGAGCCGCGCAGCCCGTCCGCCGCGCCGTTGTTTGAGCAGGTCCGCGCGTGAAGGCAGTTCCGCCATGATGTCGCGGCGCAGGTCAGGGGTCATCCGCGACCACGCGCCGATCTCGTCCAGCGTGCGCAGGCAGCCGGTGCACAGCTTGGTCTCGGGGTGGATCACGCAGACTTTGACGCAGGGGCTTTCGATTTCGTCCCGCTTCCAGATGTTGTCGGTCAATCCGCTCTCCCGAGGTGGCCAAGGCGGTCCAGCGCGCCCTGAAGGATATAGCTGGCCGCCACGTGGTCGATGACCTCGGCGCGGCGGCGGCGGGAGGTGTCTGCCTCGAGCAGGGCGCGTTCGGCGGCCACTGTCGACAGGCGTTCATCCCAGAATGTCATGGGCAGGTCCGTCAGTTTTGACAGATTGCGGGCAAAGGCGCGGGTCTTCTGGCAGCGGGGGCCTTCGGTGCCGTCCATGTTGCGGGGCAGGCCCAGAACGATGCCGGAAATGTTGCGCTTGGTCAGGATGGCCATAAGAGCCTCGGCGTCCACGCCGAATTTCTTGCGCCGGATGGTTTCCAAAGGGGTCGCCACGCCGCGGAAGGTGTCCGAGACGGCGACGCCAATGGTTTTGTCACCGAAATCCAGTCCCGCCAAGGCGGTCATGGGCGGGAGGGCGGCAGCAAAGTCCGCGACGTCTTCGTAGATCAATTTGCGACCCCTGCTTGCTCTGCCGCGGCGCGGATGGTGGCCAGTTCTTCGGGGCGTTCGGCAAAACGACCCTGTGCTTCGGTCCAGATGGCCGAAGCCTGATCGGTGTTGCCAAGAACGCCATAGGCGGTGATCAGGCGGGCCCATTCGGGGGCGGTGCCGCCTTGGGTGGCCAGACGTTCGGACAGGTTGGCGACCATGCCGCGGATCATGTCCTGACGGTCTTCTTCCGACATTTCAGAGGCGTTCTGCATGTCCTCGGCGCTGGGGCCGGGCAGCATGGGGGCGTCCGCTGCAGGGGGCAGGGTGTATTCGACACCGGCCCGCATGGCGATCTCTTCGATCTGAGCGCGGATGGGCGGGATCCAGGCCGCATCCGCAGGCCCCTGGTTCAAGAGGCCGCGCCAGATGCCAAAGGCCTGATCGGGGCGGTCGTTCTGGGTCAGCATCAGGCCCCAGTAGTACAGGGCCGTGCCATTCTTCGGGTCACGGGACAGGGCTTGTTTCAGGGCGGTCTCGGCTTCGGGGCTGACATAGCCGCCCGCAGCAAGGATGAGCACATCCGCGTAATCGGCGTAGTCGGTTGCGGTGGCCTCGTCGCCCTTGATCTCGATGACGCGGGCTTGGGCCGCGTGGGCGCGGGCAAAATTCCCCAGAACAGCCTCGTTGCGGACCAGCAGAGCCTGACCTTGCGCGTCGTCAGGGCGCTGTTCGACGGCTGCGCGCAGTTTTTCGACCAGTTCCAGATACTTGGGGTCGCGGTCGGGGGCGGGCATCGGGGGCAATTCGGCCTCGGCCTGCGCCTGCGTGGGACGGTCCGCACGGCGCTCTGCCGCCATTTCGATGCGATCTTTCAGGGCCAGATCGCCATAGCCGACAGCGCCATAGTGGTCGTACATCCACCAGCCGCCACCCAGCAGGAACACCGCCACAATCGCGGCCATCACCATGGTCGCGGACTTCGGCTGACCGCCACCGGACTGCTGTTCCTGCAGCTTGGCGTCGGCGGCCAGAATGCGACGTCCGATCTCGGCCTTCAGGCGCTCGACCTCTTCGGGGGCGATGACACCACGAGCCGCGTCGCGCTCTACCTCGGCCATCTGGTCGCGATAGACCTTCAGGTCATAGGCCGCCGGAGGCTCTGCGCCCGCTTTGCCACGGATAAGTGCCAGAACGAGCAGTGCCGCGACCAGCGCCGCGAGGCCGAGTGTGATGATCCAGAATGTCATGTCGTCTCCCAAGTCTGTTCGCTATTTAGGCAGGAATGCGTCTTGGAAAAAGTCAAAATCGCGCCATAACCATGGTATGTCGCAGGACGGCACGGCCTCATGTCGCATCCAGTCGGTATTGTGACGCTGGCAGAGGCGGTCCAGAATTGCGACAGGTCCATGACGGATCATGAACAGACACACCTACGGATTCGAGTCATATGAAACGCTATTCCGTCTTCGCGATTGCCCGAGAGGCACAACGTTACCACTCTGGTTGGGAGCGCGCCTGGCGAT
>CAXQKF010000135.1:0-2204 GCA_964224285.1 Donghicola sp.
CGGATCGAGTGGACCGACGGCATCCTTGGCGATTTGTCGATTGATGCTGCCTCGGTGTCCGACCCCGTGCTGATCCGTGCGGACGGCCAGATGCTGTACACACTGGCGTCCGTTGTAGACGACACCGACATGGGCGTGACCCACGTCGTGCGCGGCTCGGACCACGTGACCAACACCGCGACCCAAATCCAGATCATGCGCGCCTTGGGTCATGAACACCCCGCGTTCGCGCACCACTCGCTGCTGACCGGCCCGCAGGGCGAGGCTCTGTCCAAGCGTCTGGGAACCCTGTCCCTGCGTGACCTGCGTGCTGCAGGCGTTCAGCCGATGGCGCTGCTCTCGCTGATGGCGCGTCTGGGCTCCTCCCAGCCTGTGGAACTGCGGACCTCGATGGAAGAGCTGATCGAAGGATTCGATATCGGCCAGTTCGGCTCTGCCCCGACCAAGTTCGACAGCAACGACCTTTACCCGCTGACCGCTCGCATCAACGCGGCCAAACCCTTTGCAGAGGTTGCCCCCGCGATTGCCGAACTGGGTGTGCCCTCTGATCTTGCCGAACAGTTTTGGACCGTCAGCCGCGAGAACATCACCGTTCTGGACGACCTCAAGGGCTGGTGGGAGCTGTTCCGTGACGGTGCAGAGCCCAAGGTGGCGGACGAAGACCGCGAGATGATCGAGCAGGCGATGACCCTGCTGCCCGAAGGCCCGTTTGATGGCGACACATGGGGCAACTGGACCGCAGCCGTAAAAGAGGCCACTGGCCGCAAGGGCAAAGGCCTGTTCATGCCCCTGCGCCGCGCCGTCACCGGTCAGGACCGTGGACCCGATATGTCGGATGTGATGCCCTTGTTGCAGGTCGTAAAAGCACGCGGCTTCAAGGCCTGAAGACCGGCAAGCAGACAATGAACGGGGCGCCTTGAGCGCCCCTTTTTGTTTCTGGGTCAGGGTGTTCGGGCGATTTCGAGCAGCTTGGTTAGTGTGTTCATATTGCGGGCTGTGCCCTGATCGCTGCCGGGCAGAACCAGCTTGGATCGCCCGATGCCAGAGGGGTAGTGGACATAGAGTTCCCGTGTGCCTGCGCTGATCTCCTCGTCTTTCTGACCGGTGAGGGGGCCTGGCTCTTCGGGCTGCTTGTCCAGAAAAAACGCGACCACCTTGTTCCCTTCGGCCTGCGCAAAAGGGTTGCCCGCGATGACCTGAGACAGTTCGTAAGGGGTGCGAATGTGCACGCGGATCATTTTGCCACAGTATTCATAGAGGCGTTCTTCCAAGCTGATACGCGCCGCCTCGGGGGACATGTCCGTGTTGAAAATGACGTTTCCGCTGGCGATGTAGGTCCGCACCGCCTCAAAGCCGATGTCCCGACACATCCGCGCCAGATCGGACATTGGCAGCTTGGCCGTGCCGCCGACATTCACTGACCGGAGTAGGGCGATATAGGTGTGCATGGCGGCAGTCTCGCAGGTTCTGACCCCACGGCAAGGTATGGATTAGCCTAGGTCAAGTTTGGGCTCGATCATGCCCGCATGGCTCAAAATCCATGCCTCGACCGCAGAGACGGCGGCGGCCTTGTCCGCGCGGGGTTGGGGCAGGAGGTACCATTTGCGATAGATGGGCAGACCTTGGACCCGCAACCGCACCAATCGCCCCGTGGCCAGTTCATCCGCCACCGTATGCGCCGAGATCATGGCGATCCCCAACCCGTGGATCACCGCTTGCTTGATCGTTTCGTTCGAGGACATTTCGGTGATGCCCGCCACCTTATCATGGCCGATCTCGTCCAGAAAGCGGGTGGCAAGGATGCGTGTGCCTGAGCCGGCCTCGCGCATGACAAAGCGTTCGCGCAGCAGGGCCTCTCGGGGGACCACCGGATCGCTGGCCAAGGTGTGATCCGCATTGGCGATGATGATGTGGGGATGGTCGAACAATGGGACCGCTTCGGTCAGGTAGGTGCGGGGCGGGCGGCCCATGATGCACAGGTCCAACTCTGCCCGCTCCATCGCTTCGACGATTTCCTCGCGGTTGCCGACGCGCAAGGACACCTGCACATCCGGCATTTCCCGCTGCAAGAGCGCCACGATTCGAGGGGCGAAATACTTCCCTGTACTGACAACCCCCCGAACACCGCGCCCCGACAGCCCCTGACCCACCGCACCAATTTGTCGCACCGCCCGTTCGAGCGAGGTTTCGATCTCTGCTGCGGC
>CAXQKF010000136.1:0-2000 GCA_964224285.1 Donghicola sp.
CGTGTGCTCTTCCGATCTGGCTGTGCTTTTGGCGAGCGAAACGGATACCAATAGCCACTAAGGCAATAATAGCCGATCTTCTCGAGGTAACTGATCCCACATTTCCCAAGTAAGGCGCTGATTTCGCTGTCCTGACCATTATATTTCCTATATAAAACATGGTGTTGAAGGCTGCGAGGGGCGCGTTTTATGGATCACCCAGAGGGTGCGGGCTTGCAACGGGCAGATCGGGTGGATTTCGACCCTCGCGTGCGGCTGGAATTTCGCGGCACGCAGCTCAGTTCCGACGGCGGCCTTCTGGTGATGCGCGAGCTTGATGACGCGCTCGGGTTGTCCGATTTGGCGTCAGCGGCGCTGCGCGATACTCGCTCTGGCAAGAACACGGTCCATCGGCTCGACGGCCTGTTCCGGCAATCAGTCTTTGGGCGGCTGGCCGGATACGAGGATGTCAACGACGCCAACCGTCTCGCCTGCGATCCGGTCATGCGCCAAGTTGTCGGCGGCAGAGCGGTCGATGCACAAGCGGCCTCGGCATCGCAGATGGGACGGTTCGAGACCGAGACGCTGGCTCTGGCCGGGAACCGTGCCGCGCTGGCCGACCTGAACGGGCAATGGATCGACCGGTTCCATGACCGTAACGGGCTGAAGTACATCGTTCTGGACATGGACAGCTCGGTCAGCCCGACCCATGGCGACCAGGAAGGGTCCGCCTGGAATGGCCATTTCGACTGTAGCTGCTATCACCCCAACTTTCTGTTCAACCAGTTCGGGATGCTGGAACGCTGCGCCCTGCGCCATGGCAACGTCCACAGCGCCGATGGCTGGCGTGATGTTCTCGACCCCGTCATTGCGCGCTACGCGGAGCGCGACCTTGGTGGCAGGTTCTTCCGGGCCGATGCTGCCTACGCGATCCCGGCGATCTATGAGCGATTGGAAGAAGCGCGGTTCTTCTACGCCATCCGGCTGCCCGCAAACGCGGTCCTCAAGGACAAGATCGCGCATCGGCTAACGCGCCCTGTCGGGCTGCCGTCACTGACCAAGGTCAAGCGGTTCTTCGAGGAATTCGAGTATCAGGCGGCGTCCTGGGACAAGGAACGCCGGGTGATCGCCAAGATCGAATGGCATCCGGGCGAACTGTTCCCGCGTGTCGGCTTCATCGTCACCAACCTGCCGATGGAGCCGGACTGGGTGGTGCGGTTCTACAACCAGCGCGGCACCGCCGAGCAGCACATCAAAGAGGGCAAATACGCCTTTCGCTGGACGCGGCTGTCGTGCCGGAAGTTCCGCGACAATGAGGTGCGGCTGCAACTGCACGCCCTGGCGTACAACCTGGCCACCTTCTTGCGCTGCATCGAGCTGCCCGAAGCCATGGCCGACTGGTCGTTGACCAGCCTGCAACTGAAGCTGATCAAGATCGGGGCACGTGTGGTCCGTCACGCCCGCACCATCACCTTCCAGCTGGCCGAGGTCGCTGTCACCGGCACGATGGTACGCGCCATCCTCGCCGCTATCCGCCGATTGCGAGCGCCACCGCTATGCGCATGATCGCGATCCACGCTCAAACTGAACGAAAGCGGCTGGACAGATCTGTCCGCTGCGCTGAAAAACGCCGCCCCTGGGCAAGGAAACAGCGGCTTCGCGGTCTGATCCGTCCAGATCCAGCAGTCTGCGCGACCGCAGGTGCCGCTTGCGGCAGAAAATCCTTGTCTAGCGCTCGGATACAGGCGATCTTCACCTCAAACGACACGCCACTTGGGGAATGCAGGCTACAATGTTCTCGATTTCGGTCCCGAGCGGGGGTGGCTCGCCATTGACCCCAAGGGACTCTTTGGGGAACGCGGGTTCGACTATGCCATTATGTTCCTCAATCCTGATCTCACAGCGCCTTATCATCGAATCGCTGTCGATCGTGGCCGTTTCTTGCGGCGCCTCGATCTGGTGGCAGAGGCCGCTGACCTCGAACGTCATCGGTTGCTTCGGTGGATACTGGCATGGTGCGG
>CAXQKF010000137.1:0-3673 GCA_964224285.1 Donghicola sp.
GCAGAGGCGCGTGTGTTGAAAACCACGATCACGCAAAGCAACGAGGCATCGTGGGGGCTGTTCCGCAGCCTGGCCCGCGATCTCGGCGGGGATCTGACCGATCAGCCGCATTTCAAAGAAGACGAGCATTTCCACGGCGAGTGCGCCACCGAACACATGGTGACGATCACACTGCCGCGCGCTCAGGCTTCTGTTGCACGCGCCGCTTGAACTCTCCCCACTTTTATGACTGACCAAAGGATTTCCCCCCATGCCCAAAGACATGGCTTCTGAACGCACGATCTATGAACGCCGCGAAAGCGGGGCGCGTTCCTACTGTCGCGCATTCCCTGCTTCGTTCACCGAGGCGCGTGGCTCCGAGATTTTTACGGCTGATGGCAACCGTTACATCGACTTTCTGGCGGGCTGTTCCTCGCTGAACTATGGCCACAACGACGTGGATATGAAGGCCGCCCTGATCAAGCACATCGCGGGCGACGGCATTGCCCACGGTCTGGACCTGCACACGGACGCCAAGGGCGCGTTCCTGACCGCGTTCAACGATTACATTCTGGCCCCGCGCAAGATGGATCACCGTGTGATGTTCACCGGCCCCACAGGCGCGAACGCGGTTGAGGCCGCGATGAAAGTCGCCCGCAAGGCGACGGGCCGCACCAACCTCATCTCGTTCACCAATGGGTTCCACGGCGTCACCTTGGGCGCTCTGGCGGCGACAGGGAACGGCTACCACCGTGGCGGCGCTGGCATGGACAAGGCTGGCGTGACCCGCTTCCCCTTTGACGGCTATGCCGAAGGCGTCGACAGCGCGGCTCTGCTGGATCAGATGCTCAGCGATCCTTCGGGCGGCATCGACGCCCCCGCCGCGATCATGTTCGAAACCGTTCAGGGTGAGGGCGGTCTGAACCCCGCGTCGGCGGAATGGGTTCGCAAGATGCAGGCGATTGCCCACAAGCATGGCGCTCTGCTGATCATCGACGACATTCAGGCGGGTTGCGGACGCACTGGCACTTTCTTCTCGTTCGACGAGATGGGCGTGCAGCCGGACATCGTCACCATGGCAAAATCGGTGTCGGGCTTTGGCCTGCCGATGGCGCTGATGCTGGTCCGTCCCCAGCACGATGTGTTCGGCCCCGCCGAGCATAATGGCACCTTCCGTGGCAACACCCACGCCTTTGTCACAGCCCGTGTCGCGATCGAGAAGTTCTGGGCCGATGACGTGTTCCAGACCGAGCTGGCCGAGAAGGCGGCTCTGATGACCGAGAAACTCCAGCGTATCGCTGATCTGGTTCCCGGTGCGGGTCTCAAGGGTCGTGGTCTGATGCAGGGCGTTGATGTGGGCTCGTGCGAGCTGGCGTCGGAAATCTGTGGACGTGCCTACGAGAATGGTCTGATCATCGAGACTTCGGGTCCGAAAGACGAAGTGGTCAAGATCCTCGCGCCCCTGACGACTTCGAAAGAGCTGTTCGAAGAAGGCTTCGCGATCCTCGAGAAAGCGGCGCGCGACGTTCTGAACAATGCCAAGCTGGCAGCGGAGTAAGACTGATGATTGTACGCGATTTCAACGAACTGAAGAACACCGACCGCCACGTGGCCGACGCGCAGTGGACCTCGACCCGTATGCTGCTGGCAGACGATGGCATGGGCTTCTCGTTCCATATCACCATCCTCGAGGCGGGTTCGGAGCACACGTTCCACTACAAGCACCACTTCGAGAGCGTGTATTGCATGGCAGGCAAGGGCTCGATCACCGATCTGGCCACCGGCGAGACCCACGCGATCAAGCCCGGTGTGATGTATGCCCTGAACCTGCACGACAAGCACATCCTGCGCGCCGAAGAAGAGCTGCACATGGCCTGCTGTTTTAACCCCCCCGTGACCGGCAAAGAGGTGCACCGCGAAGACGGCTCCTATGCTCCGGCCGAAGAACTGGCGTAACAGCTGATCGGGATCTGATGAGTTTTACTGTCGAGAAAATCGGCGGGACGTCGATGTCCCGCGTGAACGAGTTGACCGAAACGCTGTTCATCCCGAACGGCGTCTCGGCGGAAATCTATGGCCGCGTTTTTGTTGTCTCTGCCTTCGGGGGTATCACCAACCTGCTGCTAGAGCACAAGAAAACCGGTGAATCGGGTGTCTACGCCCGCTTTGCCGAGGCGGACAATGACCACGGCTGGCACGATGCCCTGAGCCGCGTTGCCACCGAAATGCAGAAGGCGCACGCCGCTGTTCTGGATCATTCGGCGGATATCGCGCAGGCCGACGCCTTCGTCTCTGAACGCATCGCAGGGGCCCGGAACTGTCTGACCGACCTGCAGCGTCTGTGCAGCTACGGGCACTTCCGCCTGTCAGAGCACATGCTGCACATCCGCGAATTGCTGTCCGGTTTGGGCGAGGCGCACTCGGCCTTTGTCACCAGTCTGATGCTGCAACGCTGCGGTGTGAACGCCCGTTTCGTTGACCTGTCCGGTTGGCGCGATCAGGCCGAGGTTTCGCTGGACGAGCGTATCACCACGGCCATGCAGGACGTGGACCCTAGGGCCGAGATGCCCATCGTGACCGGCTATGCGCAATGCGCCGAAGGTCTGATGCGGGAATTCGACCGCGGCTATTCCGAGGTGACATTCTCGCGTATGGCGGCGCTGATGCATGCCCGCGAGGCGATCATCCACAAAGAGTTCCACCTGTCCTCTGCCGACCCCAAGCTCGTCGGGGCAGGGGTGGCGCGCAAGCTGGGTCACACCAACTATGACGTGGCCGACCAGATGTCGAACATGGGGATGGAGGCGATCCACCCCAAAGCAGCCAAGACCCTGCGTCAGGCCGATGTGCCCTTGCGCGTGGTCAACTGCTTTGACCCTGCCGATCCGGGGACGCTGATCGATGACCGCCCTGCGCAGGACGCAGCGGTCGAGATGATCACCGGCCTCGACGTGGTTGCGCTGGAGGTTTTCGAGCAGGACATGGTCGGGGTCAAAGGCTATGATGCCACGATCCTCGAGGTGCTGACCCGCCACAACGTCCGCATCGTGTCCAAGACCTCGAATGCGAACACGATCACGCACTATCTGGATGCCTCGCTGAAAACCATGCGCCGTGTAGAAGGTGATCTGACCGACCACTATCCGGGTGCCGAAGTGTCGGCCCGCCCGCTGGCAATGGCCTCGATCATCGGCCGTGATCTGCGCGGGTTGTCGGTGTTGACCCGTGGCCTGCAGGCCTTGGCGACGGCGGGCATGGCGTGTCTGGGGGCCTCTCAGGGGCCGCGCAACGTCGATGTCCAGTTCATTCTGGAACGCGAAGACCTGCAGCCCGCCATCAAGGCGCTGCACACCCAGTTGATCGAAGGCGTGACTCCAAAGCTCAAGCAGGTCGCCTGACCCGCACAGCTATCCCAAGTGATCCCAGAGGGGCTGCATCCGTGCGGCCCCTTTTGCCGTTTCGGGCCGAAATATTCATAATGTGCATTGAAATTAAGCGTTTCGCGCGGGTCCGTTCCCCCGCTGACCCGTTTTGACACAGCAATGTTGCGCATGCAGAAATTTCGGTCTATGCCAATCGATAAGCAGGCGGCGTTTCGTCTGACCCCTTGGTCGCAACGGCGCGACTTTTTCCGATCATAACCCTCGCGGGTTGCAGCACTGTCGCTGGTTCTGGCTCCGAAATTCGGTGCCCT
>CAXQKF010000138.1:0-7509 GCA_964224285.1 Donghicola sp.
TTCCATGACGGCCCGCTGAAGCAGATCAAGGAAAACTACATCGACACCGGCAAGGTGAAGTTCGTCTTCCGCGAAGCGTATTTCGACCGCCCCGGCCTGTGGGCTTCGTTGGTTGCGCGTTGTGGTGGCCCCCTGCGCTACTTTGGCATTTCCGACCTGATTTTCGAAAACCAGAGCGAGTGGGCCCGTGCGGAATCCGCGAATGACATGGTTGGTCACCTGCGCCGTTATGCCAAAATCGCAGGTCTGGACGACGCACAGCTGGACATCTGTCTGACCGACGCGGCCAAGGCGCAGGCGCTGGTCGATTGGTATCAGGAAAACGACGCCAAGGATAACATCACCGGCACGCCGTCCTTCTTTATCAACGGCGAGAAGAAGCCGAACATGAACTACGAAGACTTCGCTGTTGCCCTCGACGAGGCGCTCGCCGAGGCCGAATGACCGCGCCCCTTGCAGGTGTAAAGGTCGTCGAACTGGCGCGTATTCTGGCCGGCCCTTGGGCCGGTCAACTGCTGTCCGATTTGGGGGCCGAGGTCACCAAAGTCGAAAGCCCCGAAGGCGACGACACCCGCCGCTGGGGCCCGCCCTTTGTCGAACGCGAGGGCGACCGGAGCGCCGCCTATTTCCACTGTTGCAACCGTGGGAAACGGTCGGTCATCGCCGATTTTCGAACCCCCGAAGGCCAAGAGACCGTGCGCCAGCTGGTCGCTGATGCCGATGTCCTGATCGAAAACTTCAAGGTCGGCGGGCTAAAGAAATACGGCTTGGACTACGAGAGTCTGCGCGAGGTGAACCCGCGCTTGGTCTATTGCTCGATCACCGGTTTCGGGCAGGACGGCCCCTATGCCGCGCGAGCAGGCTATGACTACATCATCCAAGGCATGTCCGGCCTGATGTCCGTGACCGGCGCTCCTGATGGGCAGCCCATGAAGGTGGGCGTTGCGGTCACCGATATCTTCACCGGCCTCTATGCGAGCAACGCGATTCTGGCGGCGCTGTATCAGCGCGACCGGACGGGGCGGGGGCAACAGGTCGATCTGGCGCTCTTTGACGTGGCGGTCGGGGTGATGGCCAACCAAGCCATGAACTATCTGGCGACAGGGGATGCGCCCCAGCGGCTGGGGAATGCCCATCCGAATCTAGCGCCCTATCAGGTGTTTGCGTGCAGCGACGGGCATCTGATCATCGCGGTTGGGAACGACGGTCAGTTCGAGCGGTTCTGCGAATTGCTGGGGGTGCCTGCTTTGGCGGGGGCACCGGATTTCGCGAGCAATCCGGCGCGTGTGGCCAATCGGACCGCGTTGGATCAGGCGTTGACGCCTGTGATCGCGGGCTGGACCAAGGCCGGTCTGCTGGCCTCCTGCGAGGCCCATGGCGTTCCCGCTGGCCCTATCAACGATCTGTCCGAAGTCTTTGCCGATCCGCAGATCATTGCGCGGGGGATGCAGATTGCGCCCGAAGGGCAACCCGGCGTGCGCACGCCTATCCGCTTTTCCGAGGCGGAGTTGTCACTGGACAAAGCCGCCCCGAAACTGGGTCAGGACAGCCAATAACGGCTGTCCGGTCCGTTTAGCCTTTGAAATCAAAGAACCCGTCGCCAGCGCGTTCCAGCAGGCGGGCGGCCATGTCGGCCCCCAGCTTGGCGGCTTCGGCGGCGGGGGTGGTGGCATCGTCGGTCAGGCTTTCGGAGCCATCGGGGCGCAGGATTTCGGCGCGCAGACGGACCATGCCATCCTTCAGTTCGGCCAGACCCGCGATGGGGGTCTCGCACGACCCGTCCAGACCGGCCAAGAGCGTCCGCTCTGCCGCCATCAGAACGGCGGTGTCCGCGTGGTGGATCGCAGCCAACATCCGGCCGGCCATGTCATCATTCGCGCGACGCTCGATGCAGATGGTGCCTTGGGCGATTGCGGGCAGCATGTCCTCTTCGGAAATGGGCGAGGTCGCGACACTGTCCATCCCCAGACGGTTCAGGCCCGCCATCGCAAGGAAGGTGCAGTCGGCCACCCCGTCGGCCAGCTTTTTCAGGCGGGTCTGCACGTTGCCGCGGAATTCCACGACCGTCAGATCGGGGCGCTTGTGCAGCAGCTGCGCACGGCGGCGCAGGCTGGATGTTCCGACAACTGCGCCAGAGGGCAGGTCCGCGATGCTGTTCACGTTGGACGAAATGAACGCGTCGCGGTGATCCTCGCGCGGCAAGAAGCAGTCAACGATCAGACCTTCGGGCTGCAGAACCGGCATGTCCTTGGTCGAGTGGACAGCGATGTCGATGCCGCCGGACAGCATGGCTTCTTCGATCTCTTTGGTGAACAGACCCTTGTTCCCGATCTCTTTCAGAGGGCGGTCCGCGTCGATCATGGCGCGGTTGTCACCGGTCGTGTTGATCACCACGATCTCGAACGCTGCCTCGGGCAGATCGAACGCCGCCATCAGGCGGGCACGGGTTTCTACGGCTTGCGCCAGCGCGAGCGGGCTGCCTCGGGTGCCGATTTTGAGCGGCTGATCGGGGGTCGGAAGCATCTGTGTCATGGCGCAATCGATAGCTTGCCCTTGATGCCCAACGCAAGCGCGATACGTTCCGCCACACCGCCAAGACCTTGACACAGGGTCGCAGACAAGGGACCAACCTTGCCAAAGAGAACAGAGGACATCATGGCCGAAACCAAACCGCTGCTGCGTGCCCTGTCGGGCGAGACCCTGCCCACACCGCCGATCTGGATGATGCGTCAGGCGGGCCGCTATCTGCCCGAATACCGCGCAACCCGTGCCGAAGCCGGCGATTTCCTGTCCCTGTGCTACAACAGCGATCTGGCGACCGAAGTGACGTTGCAGCCCATCCGCCGTTATGGCTTTGACGCGGCGATCTTGTTTGCCGACATTCTGCTGATCCCCGATGCCTTGGGCGCTGATCTGTGGTTCGTGACCGGCGAAGGTCCGCGTCTGTCCACAATCACAACCCAAGAAGATTTCGCAAAGCTTAAAGGCGCGGACGACATTCACGACCATCTGGCCCCGATCTACCAGACCGTCAGCAATCTGGCTTCGGCGCTGCCCGAAGAGGTGGCTTTGATCGGTTTCGCGGGTGCCCCGTGGACTGTGGCGACCTATATGATCGCGGGCCGTGGCACCAAGGACCAAGGTCCGGCGCACGCGTTAATGCAGGAAAACAACCCCCTGTTCGAGGCGCTGATCGACCGCCTGACCGATTCCACCATCGAATACCTGTCCGCGCAGATCCGCGCAGGTGCCGAGTGCGTAAAGCTGTTCGACAGCTGGGCCGGTTCGCTGAAAGGCGAGGCGTTCACCAAATACGCGCTGGCCCCCGCCAAGAAAATCATCAGCGAAATCAAGGACCGTCACCCCGGTGTGCCCGTGATCGCCTTCCCGCGTGAAGCGGGCGATGGCTACATCGGTTTTGCCAAAGAGACCGGTGCGAACTGTGTGGCGCTGGACAACTCGGTCAGCCCCGAATGGGCTGCCGAAAATGTGCAGGTGGATGGCTGTGTTCAGGGGAACCTGGCGTCCTCGCACATGGTGACCGGTGGTCAGGCGCTGGTGGATGAGACCCGCCACATCGTGCAGACCTTCAAGAACGGGCCACACATCTTCAACCTGGGCCACGGGATCACGCCGGACGCGAACCCTGACAACGTCCAGCTGATGATCGACACCGTTCGCGAAGGCTAACGGATTTGACCGCGCCGATCCTGATTGCAGTGGACGGCGGAGGCACCGGTTCGCGCTATGCCATGCGGCGTGGCGCGGACTATTCCGAGGCCTTTTCCGGCCCTGCAAATGTCTCTAGTGATTTCGATGGTGCGGTGGCGAACCTGCGTTTGGGCCTTGGGAAACTTGGGCTTTCGGCGGGGGAATGGGCTGGCGCTCGGATTTGCATGGGGTTGGCTGGGGTCTTGGATGAGGGCGATGCGGCGCGGGTCGCGAAGGCCTTGGATTTCCCTCATTTGAAGGTCTTGGATGACCGCGCGATTGCTGTGCGCGGGGCGTTTCTGACGTCCGGTTCCGGGGCCTTGGCGGGCGTCGGGACGGGCTCTTATGTCGGTTTTTTGACAGGGGGCGCGGTAAGGTTCGCGGGTGGCTGGGGGCTGGCCTTGGGCGACGAGGCCAGCGGCGCTTGGCTGGGGCGTGAGGCGTTGCGGGCGGCGTTGATGGCGAGCGAAGGTTCGGGTCCGCAGAGCGCGCTGACGTCGCAGCTTTTGGCCGATGGGCCTGCGCGGATTATGCGAGAGGCTGCGGCGGCTGATCCGGCTTGGTTCGGGCGTCTTGCGCCGCGTGTGGCCAAGGCCGCAACGGCTGGCGATCCGGTGGCGGTGGACCTGCTGAAACGGGGTGCCGCGTATCTGACGGCGACCCTGTTGCGGCTGGGCTGGACGGCGGGTGTGCCCTTGGTCCTGACGGGCAGCTTGGGGCCTGTCTACGAAGCATATTTGCCTGCCGAGATGCGGGCCAACCTGAAGGAGCAGGAGGGCGGTGCCTTGGACGGTGCCTTTGCCTATGCTGCTGAAATACCATGATCTTATCCGGTGCACGGCTCTTTGATGGAGTGAAGTTTCACGACGGCCTCGGGGTCGCGATCGGGGAGGGGCGCGTGCAGGATATCGGGTCGGCACGGGGCATCGATCTGGGCGAAGGCATCCTCTGTGCGGGGTTTGTGGACGTTCAGGTGAACGGCGGTGGCGGCGCGATGCTGAACGAAGCGCCGACGGTCGAGACGCTTCGGAAGATGTCCGAAGCCCATGCAAAATTGGGGGCGACGTCGATTTTGCCGACGTTGATTACTGCGCCGCTCGAGGCGTTTCAGGCGGCCGTAAACGCGGTGGTCGAGGCGCGGAAGGAGGGAGTGCAGGGTCTGGTCGGGTTGCATCTGGAGGGGCCGCATCTGACCCGTGCGGGGGCGCATGATCCGGCGCTCTTGCGGCCGATGACGGATGTGGATGTGGAGCTGTATTGCCATGCCGCACGGGTGCTGGGATGCTTGAAAATAACGGTTGCACCTGAACTTGTTTCTGACAGTCATATCAGGCGCTTGGTGCAATCCGGCGTGATCGTTTCGCTGGGTCATACAGAGGCGGATTATGACCGGTGTCGGGCGGCGTCAGAGGCTGGGGCGACTGTGGTGACGCACCTGTTTAACGCTATGACGGGGCTGCAACATCGGGCGCCGGGATGTGTGGGGGCTGCGCTGGCCGATGCGCGGCTGTCGGCGGGATTGATCGCGGACGGGGTGCATGTGCACGAAGGGCTGCTGGCCACCGTGTGGCGGGCCAAGGCGGGCGTGGACCGGTTGTTTCTGGTGAGCGACGCGATGGGTGTCGCAGGCACGGACCTGACCGAATTTACCCTGAATAATCGAAGGGTTATCCGATCTGACGGGCGCTTGACCCTAGAGGATGGGACGCTGGCGGGGGCCGATCTGGACCTGAGTACGGCCGTGAAAAACATGGTTAACGCAGGTGTGCCACTTGAGGAGTCGCTGGCTATGGCGACCCGTGTTCCGGCGGATGTGATCGGGCGCGATGACCTTGGTCGGATCGAAATCGGAGCGCCTGCGGACCTCGTTCATCTGGACGATGATCTGAACCTGCGGGCGGTCTGGCGGGGTGGGCAAAGGCTGCTCTGAGCCCCAAAAAACAGCGTCTGGTTTGCGTATGGCTGACGTATGGCTCGCGTACATACGTCAGCGCATGACGTGATCCCTTAGACCCACTTGGCCAGAGGCGGCAGGCTCATCAATACGGCGTTGGCGTCGTGGCCGGTTTCGAGGCCGAATTTCGTCCCCCGATCGTAGACCAGATTGTATTCCGCATAGAGTCCGCGGTGCACCAGTTGGGTGTCCTTGTCCGCGTCGGTCCAGTCGGTGTCGCGGCGCTTTTCCACCAGCGGCAGGTAGGCGGGCAAGAAGGCCTTGCCGATGTCCTGGGTCAGGGTGAAATCCGATTCCCAATCGCCGCTGCATTGGTCGTCCATAAAGATACCGCCAACACCCCGTGCGCGCTTACGATGGGGGACGTAGAAATATTCGTCTGCCCATTCCTTGAGCTTGGGGTACCATTCGGCCCCGTGGGGGTCGAGGTGCGCCTTTTGGGTGTCGTGGAAATGCTGGGTGTCCTCGGCATATTCGATGCAGGGGTTCAGGTCGGACCCGCCGCCGAACCACCATGCATGGGGCGTCCAGAACATGCGGGTGTTCATGTGGACCGCAGGGGCGTGGGGGTTCTGCATGTGGGCGACCAGCGAAATGCCCGAGGCCCAGAAGCGCGGATCCTCTTTCATACCGGGGATGCCCTTGCGAGCGGCCATGGCCATCTGCGCCCGTTCGCCCAAGGTGCCGTAAACAGTCGAAATATTCACGCCGACCTTTTCAAAGACGCGGCCGCCGCGCATGACGGACATCAGGCCGCCACCGGCGTCAGCGCCATCGTCTGCGGTGCGCGAGGTCGGGGTCACTTCGAACCGGCCAGCGGGCAGTTTGTCCGATAGGGGGCCTGTGTGACTGTCCTCGAGCCCCTCGAAAGCGGCGACGATCTGGTCGCGCAGCTCTTTGAACCACGCGGATGCACGTTCGCGTTCAGTGACGAGTTCTTCGGTCATGGGCCCCTCCGTTCATTCGTTGGGAAAGGGCTAGCAGGTGGACAGGAGCCTGACCAGAGGGACGCGGTGCGACCCGTTACGCAATTGTGATAGAAATCGCGCAAGACACCGCAAAATCCCAACGTATATTGGTAGTATGAAACGATTCTTTTGTGCATTTTTGGTATTTCCATTGTCGTTGGTCGCGAGTTTTGCGGCGGCTTCTGTCCCCTTTGACGGGAATTGGAAGGAGCAACGTTTCTCTCTGTTTGCGTCCAACGAATATCTGCAACGTGGGGATGCGGTGGATGTCGCATCCGATGGGACGGTTTCGCTGCTGTGGCAGACCGTGCCGTCCTTTGATCGGGACGCCATTCGCGCGCGCTGGACGTGGGAGGTGACAGAGTCTGTGCCCCCCACCGACCTGACCCAGAAGGGCGGGGATGACCGGAACCTGTCGCTGTACTTTGTGTTCTTGCCGACCGATCTGGTCGACGAAGCCGATGCGCGCGGCATCCGCTGGATCCTGAAGCAACCTGCCGTGCGTGTTCTGCTGTACATGTGGGGTGGTCGTGAACAGGACGTGGGCCAGATCGCGGCCTCGCCTTATATGAACAATCAGGGCGCGATGTTCGTAAAGCGGGCCGCAGGGACGGGCAAGTATGCCGAAGAGGTCGATTTGCGCAGCGACTATGCGCGGGCCTTTGGCGGGGATGCAGGGTCGCTGGTCGGGCTGGCCTTGTCTGCGGACAGCGACGACACACAGACCCATGTGCGGGCAACCCTGTCGGATCTGGCGCTGATTGGCCCCTCGAATTGACGGGGTGCTGCGGCGCAGTTAAAGATGAGTGGCCGAAAAATGTAGGGCCGGTTCGGTTATCCCGGTCACTGCCATGTGCAGGATTTAGTCAGGGCGTG
>CAXQKF010000139.1:0-4190 GCA_964224285.1 Donghicola sp.
CAGCGCGTGATCCCCGAACTGCGCACCAAGCGTCTGGTTCTGCGCGGCCCCGAGCCGCAGGATTACCCCGACTTCAAGGCCACCTTCAGCAGCTATCGCTCGCGCTTTATGGGCGGCCCGCTGAACGGTTACGAGGCGTGGATGCTCTATGCCGCCGAAATCGGCCACTGGGAAATCCGCGGCTATGGCATGTGGATGATCCACGACGCCGAGACCGACGAAACCTACGGCATGGCCGGCGGCTGGAAACCCGCAGGCTGGCCCGAGGCCGAGATCGCCTGGATCATCTGGCCCCGCGTCGCAGGCCGCGGCATCGCCCTAGAGGCAGCCGAACGCGTGCGCCGGTATCTCTACAACGACATGGGCTGGGAAACCGCCGTCAGCTATCTGGACCCGAAGAATCTGGACTCGATCCGCCTTGCCGAACGGCTTGGCTGCAAAAAGGATCACGAGGCCCCCTCGGTCGATGGCAACGACGTGGTGTACCGCCACCCCACCCCTGCGCAATGCCGCTCCAGCCAGATTGCGGACGCCGTCGCGCAAGAGATCGGTTATTACCAGAACCCCAATTTCAAACCGGAAGGATGGGCCCTTGACTGACACCGTGACCCGCGCTGCCGAAATCCTCAAAGGCCACCGCGAAAGCATCGACCGTCTGGATGCCATCCTCGTCTACACCCTGGGCGAACGGTTCAAGCACACTCAGGCCGTTGGCCGCCTCAAGGCGGAACACGACCTGCCCCCTTCGGATCCCGCACGAGAGGCGACCCAGATCGCCCGCCTCGAGGATCTGGCGATTCAGGCCGACCTCGACCCGGAATTCGCCAAGAAATTCCTGAACTTCATCATTCAGGAAGTGATCAAGCATCACGAAGCCAAACAGAAGGACGCCTGAGCGCGGCCCACTCTGAAAAACAACCAGAAACACCCTCTAAGGAGATACTCCAATGGCAATGAAAATTCGTCTGGCCCGCGGCGGCAGCAAAAAACGTCCCCACTACGCAGTTGTTGCAGCTGACTCGCGCATGGCGCGCGACGGTCGCTTCATCGAGAAACTGGGCACCTACAACCCCCTGCTGGCAAAAGACGACGAGCGTCGCGTTTCGCTGGACATGGAGCGCGTTCAGTACTGGCTGGGTCAGGGCGCACAGCCGACCGACCGTGTTGCTCGCTTCCTCGAAGCAGCTGGCGTTGCCCCCAAGAAAGAGCGCGCAAACCTGAAGAAAGCCGTCCCCGGCAAGAAAGCTCAGGAACGCGCTGAAGAGAAAGCTGCAAAAGCGGCTGAAGCAGCAGAAGCAGCTGCCGAAGAATACTCGGCTCTGTGATGACCGGATTTTCGGACACCTTTCGGGACGAGCTGGACCAGCTCATGCGGTGGCGGCGCGACGTGCGCCACTTCCGCACCGATCCGGTGTCCGAGGATCTGCTGGCGGATCTGTTTGGCACCTTTGCTCTGGCACCCTCTGTGGGTCTGTCAGAGCCTTGGCGCCTGATCCGCGTGACCAGCGCCGCGGCCCGTGCTGCGGCGCTGTCCAATTTCCGCACCGCCAACAGTCAGGCGCTGGACGGGTATTCGGGCGACGACGCCAAAACCTATGCCACGCTCAAACTGTCCGGCATGCAAGAGGCCCCTGTCCATCTGGCCGTCTTCTGCGACGACAGCACCACCAAGGGCAAAGGCCTTGGCGCGGGCACCATGCCCGAAATGCGCCGGTATTCCTGCGTTTCCGCGATCATGCAGTTCTGGCTTGCCGCACGCGCCCACGGGCTCGGTGTGGGCTGGGTCTCGATCCTTGATCCCGAAATGCTCTGCCGCGATCTGGATGTGCCCACGGATTGGGCCTTGGTCGCGTATCTCTGCATCGGCTACCCGACCGAAGACAACATCACCCCCGAGCTAGAGCGCAAAGGCTGGGAGGCCCGCGCCGCCGCCCTTCCGCTCGAAACCCGCTAAACCGGAGAGCCCCATGTTCGGCCTCATTCGCCTGCCATTCCTGTTGGCCGTCGCCTTTGTGGCGGGCATGATGTACGAACGCTCGGAAAAGGGTAAACTCTGCGACGAAATCGGCGGGACCACCCGCAACGGACTATGCATCATGAGGACGGAATGACCGAACGTGTTCGAGTAGGGACCATCGGCGGCGCATACGGCGTCAAAGGCGAGGTCCGGATCAAAAGCTTCTGCGCCATCCCCGAAGACATCGCGGAATACGCCCCCCTCACCACCGAGGACGGCAGCCGCACCTTTGACGTGACCATCACCCGCCAGATTTCCAACGGTCTGGCCGCCCGCATGACCGGCGTGGACAGCAAAGAGGACGCAGACGCCCTGCGCGGCATGGGCCTCTATGCCCTGCGCAGCCAGCTGCCCGAAACCGACGATGACGAATTCTACTACGCCGACCTGATCGGGCTGGACGTCTTCGACACCGGCGGCAACCCGATCGGCAAGATCAAGGCCGTCCAGAACCACGGCGCCTCTGACCTGCTCGAGGTCTTTGGCCCCGGCCTGAAAACCACCGTCCTGATCCCCTTTACCAAAGAGGTCGTGCCCACCGTGGACATCGCCTCTGGCCGCGTGATCGCGGACCCGCCCGAAGGCCTGCTCGACTAACCATGACCGACGCTCCCAAACGCTCTCACGGCCGCAAGGCGATCAAACTCACCGCGCAGCCCACGGACCTGATGGCGCCCGCCCCGCTGGCCCACATCTGGACCGCCCGCGTGATCACCCTGATGCCCGGCACCTTCCCCGGCATTTTGGGCGAGAGTCTGACCGGCAAGGCCCTCCGCGAAGGGCGCTGGCAGTTGGAAACCGTGAACCTGCGCGACTACGGCGTGGGCAAGCATAAGAACGTCGACGACACCCCCGCGGGCGGCGGCGCGGGCATGGTCCTGCGCCCCGACGTGGTGGGCCGCGCGATCGAAGACGCGATGGAGGGCACCCGCGGCAACTGGCCGATCCTCTACATGTCCCCCCGCGGCAAACGCATCGATCAGGAAATGGCCCGCACCCTGTCGGCCTGCGACGGCGTCACCATCCTCTGCGGCCGGTTCGAGGGCGTGGACGAACGCGTGCTGGAACACTACGGCATCCAGGAGGTCTCTCTGGGGGACTTTGTGATGACCGGCGGCGAAATCGCGGCCCACGCATTGCTCGACGCCACCGTCCGCCTGATCCCGGGCGTCTTGGGCAACGCCGAAAGCATCGAAGAAGAGAGCTTCTCCAACGGCCGCCTAGAGCACGGCCAATACACCCGCCCCGCCGTCTGGAAAGGCCGCGAAATCCCCGAAGTCCTGATGTCCGGCCATCACGGCAAGGTGGCCGACTGGCGCAAGGAAGAGTCCGAGCGGATTACTCGGGAGAGGCGTCCGGATTTGTTGGAGTGAAAATTCAATTTTGTTGTTTTAGAAGCCAGTTCACCGCATCTTTTGCACCAAAACTGCGAGGAACTAAATAATTGGAAATTCCCGAACGCACCAATCAGACACTCAGTCAATTAAAGGGGATTTTTGTTTCCATTATGCATTGCTTTCAATTGGTCGATGAGATCAATCGCCTTGAGAAGCTCCAAGATTTTGCGCGCAAGAACCCATCACTTTTCACGAACAATAAAGAATATTTTTTAGAGTTTCAGAGAAGCGAAGCGGCAGTCGTTGTCTCCTATGCTAGGCTGTTTTCTTCTGGAACAGGCTTATCTAGAATAGACAAGAAATCGCTGCCGGAAGAGCTACTAGCTACGCACCACGAGATTATAAATTTAAGAAACGAAAAGCACGCTCACTTCGAAAGTCATTCAAGCCTTACATTGAAATTTGACTTCGAGGAAACTGAAAATGGCATTAATTTAATACCAAAGATAATCACCCACAATCATTTTCATGATTGCCCGAAATGGAGGGCCAACATCGAATGGTTGATTGAACATCTAAACGACCGACAGCAACAATGCTTACTGAAGTTAAAGAAGCTAAGTGGTGTTGATTGGCGCCTCGGCAGCTCCCCCCTTGCCAACCCCAGCAAAACCTGACATATCGCGCGCATCCCGCACATGGAGGCTCCAGTGCGATTCCGTCTTCTTCTGGCGGCAATCGGGCCCTCTGACGTTCGGGAGACCGAAGTAAAGCTGATCTGATCCTCTGGCGGGCGCTGCGGCGGACCCGAGAGAAGACCTAGAGTTCTGAGACCG
>CAXQKF010000140.1:0-5385 GCA_964224285.1 Donghicola sp.
GGTATCGACACTCTGTCCCTACCCGACGCACTTCCGAGCTCCCGCCCGCTCCGGCGGGCCCCGACCCAGCCCCACCCCCGAAACTGGCCCCAGATATGAGCTATTCAGAGATATTGCCCGACCCCGACCGCCACGAAGAGCTATACGCCGACACCCCGACCAAGCGCCTGCTGGCATGGCTCGTGGACTTTGTGATCATCGCCGTCCTCTGCGCCCTGATCCTGCCCTTCACTTTCTTCACCGGGATCTTCTTCTTTCCTGTGATGATCATGGTGGTCGGATTTGCCTATCGCGTGATCACTCTGGCCCGCGGCTCTGCCACATGGGGTATGCGCCTGATGTCGATGGAG
The DNA here is from genome assembly GCA_964224285.1 of Donghicola sp. Taxonomy (GTDB): domain Bacteria; phylum Pseudomonadota; class Alphaproteobacteria; order Rhodobacterales; family Rhodobacteraceae; genus Donghicola. Next base: position 351 of record CAXQKF010000140.1, read on the forward strand.
CTTCGCACATTGCAGGGCGAACGCTTTGATCTGCCGACCGCATTTCTACACACTTTAGGGTACTCGGTATCCTTTGCCGTGTTCCCATTGCAGATCGTATCGATCGTATTGATGCTGACCTCGTCGCGCCGTCAGGGTCTCACCGACCATATCATGGGCACCGTCCCTATGAACAAGATGACGCTATACTGAGGTCCATACGACCTATTTGACTGCCCCCTTGGCGTGAGGGGGCAGCATTGCTATCGTCTGAGGCGAAATAACTGGAACCGATATGCGCCATACGCCTCCCCTTACGCCTCAGTTTTATGTGACCGCGCCCCAGACCTGTCCCTACCTGCCGGACCGGATGGAGCGGAAGCTGTTCACCGCACTGCAAGGGGACAGTGCCCACGCGCTCAACGACTCGCTCTCGCAACAGGGCTTCCGCCGCTCGCAGAATGTGCTCTACCGCCCGTCCTGCTCGGATTGCGCCGGATGCCTGTCCGCCCGTATCCGTGTGAGTGATTTCGCCCCGTCGAAAACCCAGTCCAAGACCCTGCGCCGCAACGCCAATCTGGATCGCGAAGTCCGCAGCCCCTGGGCCACCGAAGAACAATACGACCTCTTTCGCCGGTACCTGACCGCACGCCACGCCACCGGCGGCATGGCCGACATGGATATCTTCGAATTTGCCGCGATGATTGAGGAAACCCCTGTCCGCACCCGCGTGATCGAATATACGGACTCGACCGCCACCAACGACGCACTGACTGCCGTCTGCCTGACCGACGTCCTGCAAGACGGCCTCAGCATGGTCTACAGCTTCTACAAGCCCGAACTGAACAACCGCAGCCTCGGGACATTTGTCATCATGGATCACATCCGTCTGGCGCAGGAACTGGAGCTACCCTTCGTCTACCTCGGCTACTGGGTGCCCGGTTCGGAAAAGATGGGCTACAAAGCGAACTTCAGCGGCGTCGAACTGTTCAGGAACGGCGGCTGGGAGCCGATGGAGCAGCAGTCGACCTACTCGGCAGACCTCCACCCGCTGTCCACGGAGCCGATCTCGGAACAGGTCTCGAACCTGATCCTGCCCAACGTGCGACCGGTCAACCGCTAAGAGCTAACTGCTTCTTTTTGCACTAAATACTCAAATCCCAACAAAAAAGGCCCCGCACAAACGGGGCCTTATTTGTTGTCTCGCCTGACGCCTTATTTCGGCATCAGGTCCGGTACGATGGTCACGATGCCCGGGAACAGCCACAGGATACCGATGCCCACCACCTGGATCAGAACAAAGGGCGCAACACCGCGGTAGATGTGGCCAGTTGTCACTTCCCGAGGCGCAACGCCGCGCAGATAGAACAGCGCAAAGCCGAAGGGCGGTGTCAGGAACGAGGTCTGCAGGTTCACCGCGATCATGATGGTTACCCACTTGGGGTCAAACGACCCGCCATAGATCACCGGCCCCACGATCGGCACCACGATGTAAATGATCTCGAGGAAGTCGAGAACAAAGCCCAGCACGAACAGCACCAGCATCACGATCAGGAAAACCGTGAACTCGTTGTCAAAGCTGCGCAGGAACATCTGGATGTAGTGCTCGCCGCCAAACGAGATGACCACAAGGTTCAAGAGCTGCGACCCGATCAGGATGGTAAAGACCATGCTGGTCACCTTGGCCGTCTCGCGTATGACCGGGGTCAGAACGCCAGTGCGGTACAGGGTCCAGCACGCATAGCCCACACCGAACACGATGTAGAGATACGCCGCATAGGCCAGCGAGAACGCCATCCAAGTCTCGGCCGAAACGCTCTCGGTGTTGATCCGCAGGTCAAAGTTGATGCCCAGGATCAGCAGGATCACCATCGCGAAGGTCGAGTTGATGATGACCTTGCCCGACTTGTGCTCGTCTTTCAGCTTGCGGTAGGCCGCCAGCATCAGGGCACCGACCGCCCCCAGCGCCGCGGCGGGCGTCGGGTTGGTGATACCACCAAGGATCGACCCCAGAACCGCAACGATCAGAACCAGCGGCGGGAAGACCACGCGGATCAACTCGTTCTGGCCCAGACGGGCAGCCGCAGCCTTCATCGACCACAGGGTCAGACCAATGGGCAGCGCCATGATGACAAAGGTCAGGGTCGAGCTGGTCAGCGGGTTGATCAGAACGATGTCCGCCAGAACCGCCAGCACCAGACCGATACCACCAATCAGCAACGGACGGGGTTCCTGACTAGGTGCCACACCACGCGCCAGCATCAGCACGATCCCCAGCATCGCGATCATGATCGCCACACCGGTCCCGATCGGCGCAGCCGCAGCCACTTTCTCGGCACGGGCAGCTTCGATCTCTTCGGGGGTCAGACGGACGCTTTCTTGCAGACCGCCCGCATCGGCAATCGCCTGGTTCTCGGCAAACGCCGTGTCCCACGCCTCTTGGCCGTGCAGCTCGATCATCGAGGCCTGACACTCTGCGCTCACGTTGGTCCGCAGGCTTGCAGTCGCGCCAGCATCGCTAAAGCTGTCGACGGTCACGTCTTGGGAACCGACCATGCCCAGATTGCCCAGGATCATGAGACCCGCGATCAGCGCAACAGGCAGACCGAGGAACCAGGTGAAGCCTTCGCCCTTGGTGATCACTTCGCCAGAGCTCGCGCCGCCCATCTGGACTGCGGGTGCTTTGCTCGGGTTGAACAATGCGAAACCGAATGCATAGAGCGCATATAGCAGAGCCAGCATGATGCCGGGCAGCAGCGCCGCCTGGAACAGAGTGCCCACCGAAACAACCGCAGGCTCACCCAGATAGGTCAAGGCGTCCGAACACCCCAAGGCACGCGCGCGCTCTTCCTGAGCGGTCGAGTACAGGTCACCAGCCAGCGTTCCCAGAAGAACAATCACGATCGACGGGGGAATAATCTGGCCCAGCGTACCGGACGCGGCGATCACACCGGTCGAGAGTTCAGGCGAGTAGTTGTTGCGCAGCATGGTCGGCAGCGACAGCAGACCCATGGTCACAACAGTCGCGCCCACGATACCGGTCGATGCCGCAAGGAACGCGCCCACAACCACAACCGACACCGCCAGACCGCCGGGCAGAGGTCCGAAAACCTTGGCCATGGTGGTCAAGAGGTCGTTCGCGATCTTGGAACGTTCCAGCGTGATGCCCATCAGAACGAACATCAGAACCGCCAGCAGGGTCTCGATTGACTGGCCTGCCAGAACGCGCTCGTTGATGCGGTTCACAATGAACGACACGTTGCGGTCCAGAGCGGTTTCCCAGCCCTGCGCGAACACCGGCTCTGCGATCCTTGGCAGTTCCGGATATCTGAAGACCGAGATGAACTCTTGTTTCACCCCGCTGGCGATCAGCGCCGCATAGGCCTCTGATCCCGTGTCGATCGCTTGGTGAATAAGGAGGCCGGCGCTGTCGAGCGCGGCAATGATACCAAAGGCAATAGCCCCTGCCCCGCCGATGGCGAAAGCAACGGGAAAGCCCGAAAGAATGCCCGAAAACAGGCACAAAAAGACGATGATCAGGCCGATCTCTACGCCGTCTAGTCCGAATAGCATGTCTTATCCGCCTTGAGTTAGTGGGTGCCTTCGTAGGCTTCTTCGCCTTCACCCAGCGTATCGCGGTCTACAAAGCGGCCAGCGGAGTCCGGGCCTTCTTTGCATTCCAGATAGGAGCGCCAGAAGAACGCGCAGGCATGAATGAAGACCATACCAGCGAAAGCAACGAGCAGAATTTTGAACAGGAAGTAGCCGGTAAAGCCGTTGGCCGAGAAACCGATGGTTTCCACGTTCCAGCGCAGGGCGCGCGACTTCATCAGCAGACGGTCCAGTTGATCCGAAGCCGAGGGTTTCGGCACGATCAGGTGACGCCACAGGAAATACCAGCCGTACATCCAGGTGATCACAGCCAGCGGCATCATGAAGATCAGCGATCCGACCATGTCCGTTATGCGCTGTGCGCGGTGGCTGATCGCCGCATAGACCAGGTCAACCCGCACGTGGCCGCCCTGAACAAAGGTGTAGCTGACGCACATCGCCACAACGATTGCGTTCCACAACTTGAGCTCTTCAGACCACCAGCTCACATCAAAGCCGATAGGAATGCCAAAACCCAGAACCACATCGGGACGGGCAAAGATACGCTGCATCAGAACGATAACCGTCTGTTGCAAAACCATGATCAGGCCAGCCCACGCAGCGAAACGGCCCGCGGCGTTCGCAAACGCCTCGAGCCCGCGCACGCAGCCCCAGAGGAAGTTGTTCTTCCACACACCCACAGCCGTAATGACCAGAAAGGCGGTGAAGATAACAAAGAAAAATTCGACCGAGCCGCCGTAGTAAACAAAGCGCGACAGCGCCTCTTTGTTCGACCAATCCAGCCAGAGGCCGGGATGCGACACAGCATAGAAGAAATTGTAGAAGGCCATTGCGATGTTGGACAGCGCCCAAACAAGGCCGTCCCACACCGAGAGCAAGGCGCCCCCCAGCCCGATGCTTTCCTGTTCCATGATGTCCCCGATTGTCCCGCTTCGACGCGGGTTAGTTTGCAGCCCTGAGGCCTGCACGAAATAGGGCACCGCATAGACAGCGGTGCCCAGGATTCATTATCCGTGATTAGCCGCGGTTCAGAACGCGGTCGCGCTGCGCAACATACGCGTTGTCTGCGCGCTGCAGCCACTCCGAGCTTGCCTTCATCGACTCTTCGAAGCTGGTACGGATTTCTGCGTACATCGGATCGTCCATGAATTCGTCCATGGCTTTGAGCGAAGCATCGCCGAACAGATCCCAAACGTCGTCGGTGAATTCCATCAGCTTGACGCCCTGGCTCTGGATACGCTTCAGCGCGGCTGCGTTGTTCGCGATACCCTGGGTCAGGCTGTGGGTGGTTGCTGCCTTGGCGGCCTGCTCCATGATGGCCTGCTGACCGGGGGTCAGGCTGTCCCAGACGTCGCGGTTGAACGACACCGACAGAGCCGAACCCGGCTCGTGGAAACCCGAGGTGTAGTAGAAGTTACAAACTTCCTGGAAGCCCAGACGCTCG
>CAXQKF010000141.1:0-3264 GCA_964224285.1 Donghicola sp.
CTATGCCTATGGCTTTGCCCTTGGCAAAGGCGCTGAATGGGACGCCAAGATCACCGTCGAAGGCGCCGCCACCGCCCGCGCCGTCGCGCGTCTGGCGCAGGCCCGCCAGATCGACATGCCGATCACGCAAGTTGTTGCCGCGCTGGTCGAAGGACGGCTAGATGTGGCGCAAGGGATGCAAATGCTGCTGTCCCGACCACTGAAAGAGGAAAGCTGATGCTCTACGCCCTGACCGCCCGCGACAAAGCCGGCGCGCTTGAAATCCGCAACGCCAACCGCGACGCCCATCTGGCGTACATCAAGGACACCGGCGTTGTGGCTATGGCTGGCCCGCTTCTGGACGACGCAGGCGAGATGTGCGGATCGCTGGTCATTCTGGACGTCGAAGACATGGCCGCCGCGCAAGCATGGGCCGCAGGCGATCCTTACAAAGCGGCCGACCTCTTCGAGAGCGTCGAGATCATCGCATGGAAAAAGGTCATCGGCTGATGCGCTACTGGCTGTTCAAATCCGAGCCCGACACATGGTCGTGGACCGATCAGGTCGCCAAAGGTGACGCGGGCGAGGAATGGAACGGCGTGCGGAACTACCAAGCCCGCAATTTCATGCGAGAGATGAAGCTGGGTGATCTTGGCTTTTTCTACCATTCGCAAAAGGACAAGGCGGTGGTCGGCATTGTGACGATCTGCGCCGAGTCCCACCCCGACAGCACCACCGATGATCCCCGCTGGGATTGCGTGGACGTGAAGGCTGTCGCGCCTCTGCCCAATCCAGTGACACTGGATCAGGTCAAGAACGATCCGCGTCTGGCCGAGATGGCCTTGGTCAAGCAGTCCCGCCTGTCGGTTCAGCCTGTGACCGCCGATGAATGGCAAATTCTCTGCGATTTAGCGGCATATAAGGTATCCTGAGCCAAAAATATTGGTTTAGGAGATTCCCGAATGTCCCTGATTTCTGTTCTGGTTGCCGCCCTTGCGGGCTGGCTGTTCGGCGCTGCGTGGTACATGGCCCTGTCGAAAGAGTGGCTGGCAGCCACCGGCATACCCTGCGACGAAAACGGAAAACCCAAAGGAAACAACAGCGCGCTGCCCTTTATACTGTCTGCGGTGGCGATGGTGTTTGTGGCCGGTTTCATGCGGCACATCTTCGCCTCGACGGGGATCACCACAATCGGCATGGGACTGGTTGGCGGCTTTGGGATCGGGCTGTTCTTTATCTCGCCCTGGATCATGATCAACAACGCCTATGAAGCCCGCCCGTTTAAGCTGACGCTGATCAACGGCGGTTACGCCACCTTTGGCTGCGCCATCATGGGCGCGGTGTTGACGATTTTCTAAAAAACAAACGGGGTCCGACCAAACACCTTGGCCAGACCCCGTTTCCCCACATGCTCCCACACACGCGATGGATAGGTCCGGCCTTTCTGGCCTGTTGAGAATGTCATACCGCGAAACGCCGCGCAGCCCAAGGGAATTGCCCCGCGCATTTTAGGCGAATGCAGTCTTACTCCTTAGCGTATCGGGCCTTAGCCTATCTGGAAGGCGGCGGTCGGCACCGCCTTCACAGGGCAGGATTTAGCCGTAAACCGCCTCTTTGCTGAAGTGCTTGACCAGCATGTAATAGACCACGGCGCGGTACTTGTTCCGCTCGGACCGGCCATAGGTCTCGACCACGCTGTTGATCGCGTCCATCAGCTCTGGCCCGTCGGGCAGGCCCAGCTTTTTCATCAAAAAGTTCTCTTTGACCGTTTCAAGCTCGCTCTCCTGCGAAGACGCGACGGTCGAGGCATCCGCGTTGTAGATCGACGGCCCGCAACCGATGGTGACCTTGGTCAGAAGGTCCATATCAGGCGTCACACCGCATTTTTCTTTGAGATCGTCCGCATATTTCGCGATCAGGTCGTCCCGCTTACCCATCATACTCTCCCTCTGTTCTTTGTCGCGCCATCGGCGACAGTCGAAGCTTAGACAGAAGGTTGGCAACCACCAAAGAAAAATCGCGCCAGAGTTGCCTCTGACGCGATAAATTCCCGCATGACCAAAGGTCAGTAGCGGTAGTGTTCCGGCTTGAACGGACCTTCAGGGGTCACGCCGATGTAATCGGCCTGCTCTTTGCTGAGGCTGGTCAGCTTGACGCCGATCCGCTCCAGATGCAGGCGCGCGACCTTTTCATCCAGATGCTTGGGCAGAATGTAGACCTCATTCTTATAGTCGCCGCCGTTGTTCCACAGTTCCATCTGCGCCAGCACCTGGTTGGTGAAGGACGCCGACATCACGAACGACGGGTGACCGGTGGCGTTGCCAAGGTTCAGCAGACGACCTTCGGACAGAAGGATCAGACGGCTGCCCGAGGGCATCTCGATCATGTCCACCTGCTCTTTGATGTTCGTCCACTTGTGGTTCTTCAAGTGTGCGACCTGAATTTCGTTGTCGAAGTGACCGATGTTGCCGACGATCGCCATGTCCTTCATCTCGCGCATATGCTCGATGCGGATAACGTCCTTGTTGCCGGTGGTGGTGATGAAGATATCCGCGGTCGAGACCACGTCTTCCAGAACCACAACCTCAAAGCCGTCCATCGCCGCCTGAAGGGCGCAGATCGGATCAACTTCGGTGACTTTCACACGGGCACCTGCGCCGCGCAGCGAGGCGGCCGAGCCTTTGCCCACGTCGCCATAACCACAGACAACAGCAACCTTGCCGGCCATCATGGTGTCAGTGGCGCGGCGGATACCGTCGACCAGCGACTCTTTGCAGCCGTACTTGTTGTCGAACTTCGACTTGGTGACGCTGTCGTTCACGTTGATCGCGGGGAAGGGCAGCATGCCCTTGCGGACCAGTTCGTACAGACGGTGAACGCCGGTTGTGGTCTCTTCCGAAACGCCTTTGATCTCATCACGGGTCTTGGTGAACCAGCCCGGGCTTGCCGCCATGCGCTTGGCGATCTGCTTGTGGATCACCTCTTCCTCTTCCGAGGTGGGAACGCCCAGATCTTCGCCAGCTTCGGCGCGGGCACCCAGCAGAACGTAAAGGGTCGCGTCGCCGCCATCGTCCAGGATCATGTTCGGCCCTTCGGGGAACATGAACGAGCGATCCAGATAGTCCCAATGCTCTTCCAGGCTCTGGCCCTTGATCGCGAAGACCGGAATGCCCGCCTCAGCGATAGCGGCAGCCGCGTGATCCTGTGTCGAAAAGATATTGCACGAGGCCCAACGCACGTCTGCACCAAGGGCGACCAGCGTTTCAATCAGAACCGCAGTCTGAA
>CAXQKF010000142.1:0-3178 GCA_964224285.1 Donghicola sp.
CGTATTGGGCGAAGGTTTCGGCAAAGCCCGACAGGGGGCGGGCCAGAATCCAGACGCGGGTGTCGGTCCAGTCTGGCAGCAGGCTGGTGACGATGTCGCGGTGGGTGCATGCGGGCAGGACCGCGTAGGCGGTGGTGAAGATGGCGGTGCCGACGGGGTCTTCGTCCTGTTCGGGCAGGCCACCGGGGGGGAAGGCGTATTGGGTCATAGCAGGTCCTCGAGGCGCAGGCGGGCGATGCGTTCGACCTGTTTGCAGGCCTCGGTGAATTCGGTTGCGGTGTCGTTGGCGATCCGGAGCTGGAAGGCGGACAGGATCGAGGCTTTGCCATGGTCGCGGACGGCGATGATGAACGGGAAGCCGTGTTTTTCGGTGTAGGCGGTGTTCAGTTCGGTGAACTGGGCGCGCTCGTCGTCAGTCAGGGCGTCGAGGCCCGCGCTGGACTGTTCGGCGGTGCTTTCGGCGGTTAGGCGCTTGGCCGCGGCCAGTTTTCCGGCCAGATCGGGGTGGGCGCGCAGCACGCCAAGGCGTTCGTCATAGCTTGCGCTGCGGAACATGCGCGCCAGAGCGCTGTGAACCCCCGCGGCGCGGTCATGGGCTGGGCCCAGTTCCAAATCAAAGGCGCGCTCGGCGATCCACGGGGAATGCTCGAAGATACCGCCAAAGGTCCCGACAAAGGTGTCGCGGTCCATCTGGCTGGGGCGCGGTTTGCGGGTGTGTGGATGGGTTGTCGCCCAATGCTCTGCGATGTCTAGGCGGGTGGGGGTCCAGACGCCTTCGAAGCCAGAGATATAGTCGATGAACCGCTTGAGGCCCGCCATTTTGCCCGGACGACCGATCAGGCGGCAGTGCAGGCCGATCGACATCATGGCGGGGCGGCCATTCGACCCTTCGGCGTACAGGGTGTCGAACGCGTTTTTGAGGTATTGATAGAACTGTTCGCCCGTGATGTAGCCAGGCGCGGTGGCGAAGCGCATGTCGTTGGCTTCCAAGGTGTAGGGGATGATCAGCTGATCGCGATCCCCGACCTCGAGCCAGTAGGGCAGGTCGTCGTCATAGGTGTCGCTGACATAGGCGAACCCGCCCTCTTCGGCGACCAGACGCACGGTGTTTTCGCTGCAGCGACCGGTGTACCAGCCAAGGGGACGCTCGCCGACCACTTCGGTGTGCAGACGGATAGCTTCGGCGATGGCGGCGCGCTCATCTTCTTCGGGCATGTCTTTGTGTTCGACCCATTTCAGGCCGTGGCTGGCGATTTCCCAACCAGCCTCTTTCATCGCCTCGACTTGTTCGGGGCTGCGGGCCAAAGCGGTGGCCACGCCGTAGATCGTCACGGGAATGGCCGCGCTGGTGAACAGGCGGTGCAGGCGCCAGAAGCCAGCCCGTGCGCCGTATTCGTAGATCGACTCCATGTTCCAGTGGCGTTTGCCCTGCCACATGGCCGCGCCCGCGATGTCGGACAGGAATGCCTCGGATGCCTGATCCCCGTGCAACACGCAGTTTTCGCCGCCCTCTTCGTAGTTCAGGACGAACTGCACGGCGATTTTTGCGCCCCCCGGCCATTGCGGGTCTGGAGCATCGGGGCCGTAGCCGATCATATTGCGAACGTAGCGGGTCATCTTCGGGGAAGTCCTTTCTTTGAAACAGCAGTATGACAGTCGGTTCGAAACTGATTATCAAAATTTATTTGAAACAGTTTTTCGGGCGGGTCTGCGTGCAAGCTGTGCCCACGAAGGCATCAAAGCCCTAGGATCACTGCCAGCAAAAGGAGCAAACCATGGCTGACGGATATCTGACCACCCACGTTCTGGACACGGCAAAGGGTGTTCCGGCCCAAGGGCTGACCATTGATTTGTTCCGGATTGACGGTGACGCGCGGGTGCATCTGGCGACCAAAGTGACCAACAGTGATGGCCGGACCGATGGGCCGATCCTGCCGGTGGGGGAGTTTGCGGTCGGCGTTTATGAGCTGGTGTTTCAGGCGGGCGCCTATCTGGATGCCAGCGGTGTGCCCCAAGAAGAGCCGCGTTTTCTGGACGTTGTGCCGATCCGCTTTGGCATCAGTGATGCGGAGTCGCACTATCACGTGCCGCTGCTGATCTCGCCCTTCGGGATGTCGACCTATCGCGGCAGCTGACTGTCCAGCGCCTCTTTGCAGCGGGCGACCATGAAATCGCGGAAAAGCTGCACCTTGGGGTCGCGGAAGCGGCGGCTGGGGGACAGGCACGCGAGTTGAGTCGCCATTGGTGGCGTGCTGGTGGCCACGGGGACCAGCGCGCCGCTGTTCAGGTGCTCGGCGACCTCGTAGACGGGTTTCATGATGATCCCGCAACCGTCGAGCGCCCAATTCGTCAGCACATCGCCGTCGTCGGACTCCAAGGGGCCTGTGACCTCGAACCGGCGGGGGCCTTTGTCGGTTTGCAGGGTCCACTGGAATTCCTTGGCCCCCGGAAAGCGCAGGTTCAGGCAGTCGTGCCGATCCTCGACCAATGCTCTGCCGTCCTCTGGCGTTCCGCGTGCCGCGATATAGGACGGCGCGGCACACAGCAGGCGCGGGATATCGGCGATCACGCGGACCTTCAGGTCGCTGTCCGCAAGGGAGCCGATATGAAAGGCCAGATCCAGCCCCTCGGTCGTGACATCAATCACGCGGTCAGACAGGCGTAGGCGCACGTCGATTTCCGGATATTCCCGTTTGAATGCAGGCACATGCGGCGCAATCAATCGACGCCCCAGCCCTAACGGCGCGGCCACAAAGACCGTCCCGCGGGGGGACTGGCTGCGCTCCATCACGGCGGCTTCGGCGCGGTCGATCGCCTCGATAATCTCGCAGGCGCCGGTGTAGAAAACCTGCCCGTGTTCGGTCGCGTGCAGCGCCCGCGTGGTCCGGTTGAACAGGCGCACCCCAAGATGCTTTTCCAGCTCGGCAATGCGGGCCGATGCCACGGCGGCAGACACCCGTTGATCCCGCGCGGCAGCCGACATACTGCCCAATTCATAGACACGCACGAACATCCGGATGTTGTTCACATAGCTCATGAGGGCCTTCCCGCGATTATCAGGCTTGATTTGAAAGTCCTGCACCGACTTTCCTGATTATCAAGGGAATAGCCCCTTGGCTATGATCACCTCGATAACAGGAGGTTTGCCTATGTATGATCTCGCCGCTATGGGCGCGTG
>CAXQKF010000143.1:0-4173 GCA_964224285.1 Donghicola sp.
CACCTAGCGCTTGGGGCGCTGCCACGTCCCAAAGCCATCAAAAAAATCGAGGTGACGGCATGGCGGTAACAGAAGAATTCCTGAGCGACGATCTTCATCCGATCGACATCGTGGAAACTCTTGCTGAGAACAGGGCTTGGGATTTTGACCGGGTCGGGGACAACCAGATCGCAATGGCGGTCGAGGGTCAGTGGCGCACGTATTCGATCACTTTGGCGTGGTCGGATTATGACGAGACGCTGCGACTGGTCTGCACCTTTGAGATGGATCCGCCGCATCACCGGATGCCGCAGGTCTACGAGACCCTGAACCTGATCAACGACCAGGTGTGGTCCGGCGCGTTCAGCTACTGGGAAAAGCATCGTCTGATGGTCTATCGCTACGGTCTGCTGCTGGCCGGCGGTCAGTTGGCGACCCCTGCGCAGGTCGATCTGATGATCAGCAGCGCGGTGTCGAACGCCGAACGCTTCTATCCCGCGATGCAGCTGGTGGCTTGGGGCGGACGCGAGCCTGCAGACGGCCTGCAGGTCGCCATTGCAGAGGCCTACGGTCGCGCCTAACCTGTCCCCGAATTCAGGCGGGGCAGGCACGGCTTGCCCCTGAAAAACGGGGATTTCCTTATGGATATGAAAGACGTGGCCGAACGCGGCCTTGTTCTGCTGGGATGTGGCAAGATGGGCTCGGCGATGTTGGCGGGCTGGCTGAAGGGCGGCTTGCCGAACACGTCGGTCTGGGTGATCGACCCGTTCCCCTCGGATTGGGTCAAGGCGCAGGGCGTCCATGTGAACGCAGACCTGCCCGCCAATCCCGCTCTGGTTCTGATCGCTGTTAAGCCCCAGATGATGGGCGCGGCGCTGCCGACCTTGGCCGCGATGGGCAGCGATACCCTGTTCGTTTCGGTGGCCGCTGGTACGTCCTTGGCCACCTACGAGTCCGCGTTGGGCTCGGACAGTGCGATCGTGCGCTGTATGCCCAACACGCCCGCAGCGGTGGGGCAGGGGATCACTGCCCTGATCGGCAATGCCAACGTCTCCGAAGATCAGCTGGCCCTGTCCGAAGCGCTGCTCCAAGCGGTCGGTCAGACCGTGCGGCTTGAGGCCGAGGATCAGATGGACGCCGTGACCGCCCTGTCTGGGTCGGGGCCTGCCTATGTGTTCCACATGATCGAATGCCTTGCTGCGGCTGGCGAGGCCGAGGGGCTGTCCCCCGAACTGGCGATGAAGCTGGCCCAAGCCACTGTCGCAGGCGCCGGTGCTTTGGCCGAGGCAGCGGATGAAAGCCCCGCGCAATTGCGTGTGAACGTGACCAGCCCAAACGGGACCACCCAAGCGGGGCTGGAGGTTCTGATGGATGGCGATAACGGTCTGCCGCCCTTGGTCCGCGCGACCGTCGCCGCCGCCGCAGAGCGTAGCAGGGAGCTGGGTCGTGGCTGAGATTACCTATGACGACTTCGCCAAGGTCGACATCCGCGTAGGTCGTGTGGTGCGGGCGGAACCTTACCCCGAGGCCCGCAAACCCGCGATCAAGCTGTGGATCGATTTCGGCCCCGAGATTGGCGAGAAGCGTAGTTCGGCCCAGATCACGGTGCATTATTCGCCCGAAGAATTGGTCGGGAAACTGGTCATGGGGGTGGTGAACTTCCCCCCGCGCCAGATCGGCAAGTTCATGTCCGAGGTACTGGTTCTGGGGTTCCACGACGCGAATGACGCGGTTGTGCTGGCGGTGCCTGACAAGGACGCCCCCGAAGGAGCGCGCCTATGCTGAAGCTGTTTGTGACCCGCCCGCTGCCGGATAAGGTTCTGGAATCGCTGGAAAGTCAGTTCGAAATGACGGTGCGTCCCAGTGAGCTGCCCATGTCCTTCGAAGAGATGACGTGCAGTTTGCGCGATTTCGATGTGGTCCTGCCGACCCTGCGCGATCTGTATAGCGCAGAGGTGTTTGCGGCGGTGGATGCGCCCCGTTGCAAACTGCTGGCGAACTTTGGCGTCGGGTATAACCATATCGACGTGGCGGCTGCGAAGGCTGCTGGCGTCTTGGTGACCAACACGCCGGGCGCTGTGACCGATGCAACGGCGGATATCGCCCTGACGTTAATGTTAATGGTCACGCGCCGCGCAGGCGAAGGAGAACGTCTGGTGCGTTCGGGCGGTTGGACCGGCTGGCACCCGACCCAGATGCTCGGGATGCACCTGACGGGCAAGCGTGTGGGCATTCTGGGCATGGGCCGGATCGGACAAGCGATCGCACGTCGGTGCCACTATGGCTTTGATATGGCGGTGCATTACTCTTCGCGTTCGCCCAAAGAGGTGGTGATGGAAACGTCTTGGCACCGGTCGGCGGCTGAGTTGGCCGCAGCGGTCGATGTTCTGGTCGTGGCCGTTCCCGGCGGTGCTGAAACGCGGCATCTAGTGGATGCCGAAGTTCTGAAGGCGCTGGGGCCGGATGGTTACTTGGTTAACATCGCGCGGGGCGAGGTGGTGGATGAGGCAGCTTTGATTGCTGCGTTGGAGGCTGGAGAGATCGCTGGGGCTGGCCTTGATGTCTATGAATACGAGCCAGAGGTTCCCGAAGCGTTAATCGCGCGGCCCGACGTTGTATTGCTTCCTCATTTGGGGACGGCAGCGTTGGAAGTGCGCGAGGCGATGGGGATGGTTGCCGTGGCGAATTTACTCGCGTTTTCTGAGGGACGGGAGTTGTTGAATCCCGTTTGAATTCGGGTATTTGGGCCAAGAAAGAGGTTAGGGCGCGATTTGTTCGTCGCCCGTGGCCTCTCGGAAGTGGCGGCGGCAGAGGCTTATGTAGGTTTCGTTGCCGCCAATTTGTACTTGGTTTCCAGAGGTTTGGACGGTGCCGTCGGGGGATTTGCGGATGACCATGGTGGCTTTTTTGCCGCAATGACAGATTGTGCGGACTTCTCGCATTTCGTCTGCGATGGCGAGGAGGGCCGCTGATCCGGGGAAGGTTTTTCCAAGGAAATCAACGCGTAAGCCGTAGCACATCACCGGAATGGACAGATCGTCGACAATTCGGGCAAGTTGCCAGACTTGGGCTTCGGTCAGGAACTGGGCTTCGTCCACGAAAATGCAGGTGATTTCGCCGTTCTTGAGGCGGGATAGCACCTTTTCCTGTAGGTTTTCCAGTGGGTTGAAAATATCGGCCTCGGCGCTGATGCCGATGCGGCTGGCGATGCGGCCTACCCCTGCACGGCCGTCGATGGCGGCGGTGAGGAGGTAGGTTTTCATCCCTCTTTCCAAGTAGTTATGAGATGCCTGCAGCAAAACCGTCGATTTGCCTGCATTCATGGTGGAGTAGTGGAAATAGAGCTTGGCCATGGCGCTTCTTTTAGCGTCTGGATCACGGCTGGCAAGCGTATGGATCACGTACTGACGTTCCGTACGGTGGCTCCAGCGGGCGTTTACCGGATTTGCGGAAGGTTAGCCACGCAAATCGACGAGGTGTGCCATGCTGATCCCCGAAATCAAAACCCCGAAACAACGCGAACACTTTGGCTATCTGATGGATGTACTGGCCCGACTGGAATGGGACCTGCACCAGCCGATCATTAACGACAAACGCATTCCGTATGACTGGCGGGACATGCTGAACCGGCGCGGGGCGGGGCGGAAAAAGAAGGTGACCCTGTGGGTCGAAGAGGACGTGATCCGGTTCTTCAAGAAACAGGGGACGGGCTACACCACGCGGATGAACGACGTGCTGGTGGCCTTTATGCTGTCGAAGCTGTCAGGGCTGATCAATTCGCGGGACACGATCGAGGAATTTCAGGAAAGCGATATCCAGCGCAAGGACGAGATGCGGCCGGAATTCGGGGATTATGATCGGGCCGAGGCGGAGTTTGATGCGAAGATTGCGCAGCGGGCTGAGGCTTGGCGGGCGAAAAAGGGGGAGGGGTGAGGCGTTTCTGTCAAGTGGCTTGTGAAGAACACGACCTTCATATCTACGAATGCTAGGTATCTTAAAATTCTGGCGAGAGATAGAGAGTGGGCAGCAAGTCTAGGGTCCTGGTCCACCTAAACTAGAAGAAGGCTAAGTTGTTTTGGCACTTTTAGTTTTTTGTCGCTTAGTTTGTCACGTGGACCTCGCAAGTGGCGATACTATCTCCTTGATATTGTGCAATCTATTCGTATCCTTCAAATCAAATTTTCTTCTCTGAAG
>CAXQKF010000144.1:0-7602 GCA_964224285.1 Donghicola sp.
GATGGTTCGGACACAAATACGCCGTGCCAAGGATTCCGATATCCGCCTCGGCCACCCAAGCGCGGTGCGTACCGCCCATCCAGTAGGCCAGCGCGTCTTCGCGGGTGATGTCCGGCGCAATGGCATAGGTTTCCCCCGCCCGAAAAACAGGCTCGAGCATTCCCCAAATAGCATCGGCGTCTTGGTGCGTGGCGGGGCGGATCAGCATAGAGCAACTCCTGAAGTCAGTTGTTTTCTTGCCCATTTGCTTACTTCAAGGGCAAACCCCTGACAATTCCTGTCGGTTTTGCTTCTCAAAGTGGCAAAAGCTTGTTTATTGTTCCGCAAGAACGCCGCCGCCACGAGCGTTCAGTGACTGGAGACGAACGGATGAGAACCGCATCTTTTTTGATCGCAGCTGCTTTGGTCAGCTCTTGCGCCCAAACACGGGACATCGCCGAAGAGGCCGTCGGCGTCAGCACCCCTTGGGAAGAGACGAACGCCATCGCCGACACCTGCGGTTCGGAAAAGCTGCAGCACCTGCTGGGTCACAACATCTCTGAATTCGATGCTCAGGCATATGGCGGACCGGTTCGCGTGCTGGGTGTCAATGACATCTACACCGAAGACTATCGCCCCGAGCGTTTGAACATCTTTGTCGATGGAAATGGCACAGTCGTAAATCTGTACTGCCAGTAAGAGCGAGGACCCCGGTGCAACGGACCTTCGTGGGGGCTTGGGTCCACCGCACCGGGTTAGCGCATCGCTGTCTCCGATATTGGCGGCGGCATGTGAAATCCGATTGACCGGATCGCGGCATTTTCGGGGCGAACCACTCTGATTTGCTTGATTTACGATGATCGAAGCGCAAATCTGAGAGGATGAATATACAATCGCCCCCTCATCTGAGTAGCGGAATGGATCGCGTCGCGTTCGACCGCCACGAGCTATCGGTGATTCTTTCCCTCTACGGACGCATGGTTGCCGCCGGTGAATGGCGCGACTACGGGCTGTCGATGTTGCGCGATGTGGCTGTGTTTTCGGTCTTTCGCCGAACGGCCGAAAATCCCCTGTACCGCATCGAAAAGCGCCCCAAGCTGCGCAACCGCCAAGGCATGTATGCGGTGATCGCGATGGACGGGCAGATCCTGAAACGCGGTCAGGATCTGCGCACGGTTTTGCGGGTACTGGAGCGTAAACTCATCCGTTCGGTCGAGTGATCCGCCGCATCGCAGTCACAGGACCATCGCCAGCCGCCCCGATCCGGAAGATCGCCGCATCCAGCGGCTCGTAGGCCACGGACATCGTGTGGGCATTCGCGTGGATCAGCACCTGATCGTCCACCATCATGGCGACATGCCCTTTCCAGAACACCAAGTCCCCGCGCTGCAACGCGCTACCCTGCGGGAGCAACTCGCCGAGTTCAGCCGCTTGCATGTCACTGTCCCCGGGGCAGTCGATCCCGCAGGCATGACACGCGGCCTGCACGAGCCCCGAACAGTCGATTCCCCAGATGCTATTTCCGCCCCACAGATAGGGCACGCCAAAGAACAGTTGCGCCACCGTGGCCGGATCGCGCATCGGCGCGTTACACGCCCGCAGATGCTGGCGCGGCACAAACCACCCTTCGGCGGTTTCAAAGAAGTTCCCCTCGGCCCCGACAACCCGAAGGCGACTGCCGTGGGACAGAGCCATGACCTCGGGCGATTTCAGATCAGCGCGGGTATAGGCGTGGGTCGCCGGCGCGCTGACGATCTGGTTGTGCTGGATCAACGGCCCGATCGCTTCGGTCCGGACGTAGCCGACATAGCCATCAGCCTTGGCCTGAATAAAGGACCAACCGTCACGCGGCTCGATCGCCAGAACCTCGGCGCCATAGATCGCCTGACGGTCGCGCGGCCCCTCGGGGGCCGAGCAGATGTCGGTCACGGGGGCGATGATCTGCATCGGGGTGCCATCGACATAGCGTTCTGCCTGCACCACCCCTTGCAGATGGGTCAGGGCCACGCGGCCATTGGCGGGGGTGCGGCGACGGTCGCTCACAGCCCCAGAACCTGAGCCAAGGCCATGGACAGCGCCCGCGCGCCCTGCTGAACGCCGCCCTTGGGACGGGCGGGCAGCGATGCGGGGGTCCAACCGTAGATGTCGAAATGGGCATAGCGCCCCTCGCCCGCAAAGCGGCGCAGGACCAGCGCGGCGGTGATCGAACCTGCAAATCCACCCGATGGCGCGTTGTCTAGATCGGCAATGCCGGGTTCGATCATCGGCTCATAGGGCGCGTGGAATGGCATCTGCCAAACAGGGTCCGCCATGGCGGGACCTGCCGCCATCAACGCCTGTGCCAGCGCGGCATCGTCAGTATAGAACGGCGCAATATCGGGGCCGACGGCCACACGGGCCGCACCGGTCAGGGTCGCCATGGTCAGCATCAGATCGGGGGTTTCCTCGGCCCCGTAAGCCAGCGCGTCGGCCAGCACCAGACGCCCCTCGGCATCGGTGTTGTTAATCTCGACCGTCGCGCCATTGCGGGCGGTCAGGATATCACCGGGGCGGAAACTATTACCCGAGACGTTGTTTTCCACCGCAGGGATCAGGACGCGCAGGCGCACCTGCCAGCCCGAGGCCATGATGATCTGCGCCAGACCCAGCACGGTGGCCGAGCCGCCCATATCCTTTTTCATCAGGCCCATAGAGCTGCCGGGCTTCAGGTTCAGACCGCCGGTGTCAAAGCACACGCCCTTGCCCACCAAGGTCAGAGTCGGGCCAGTGTCACCCCAGCGCATGTCGATCAGCCGGGGCTCTTGTTCAGCGGCGCGGCCAACGGCGTGGATCAAGGGGAAGTTCTGTTCCAGCAGCGCCTCGCCCACGGTCACCTCGACGGACGCGCCATGGGTGGCGGCCAGATCACGGGCGGCAGCCTCTAGCTGCGCGGGGCCCATGTCGGCGGCGGGCGTGTTGATCAGGGTGCGGGTCAGGGCTTCGGCATTGGCTAGAATTTCGACGCGGGCTGCATCGACGCTTTCAGGGGCAACCAATTGCGCCCCCAGTGGAGCCTGCGATTTGTAGCGGTCAAACCGGTATCCGGTCAGCAGCCAGCCCAGCGTCTCCTGCTCTAGCATTTCCGCCGGGATACCGCCCTCCAAGGCAAAGGTCAGCGGCGGCAGCGCGGGCACAGAAGCGGCCAAAGCGAACCGCCCACGGGCGCGGGTTGCCGCGCATCCGTACCCGACCAAGGCCCCCGCAGGTGCCCCATCGGTCCCCGGCAGAACCAACGCCTGCCCGATCGCGCCGGAAAAAACAGACGCCCGAACCCATGCGGCATGGGCGGGCGTCAGTGTTTCGATAAAGCTGTCCAGATCATCCGATCCCACCACATAAAGTGGCAGGGCTTCGGTGGTCTGTTGCGCGAATTGCAATGTCATTGCGGCCTCCTGACTGCGGTCTTGCCGCGCAGCCTAGCGTGCCGCGCGGTGACCGCAAGGCCGACCGGATCACAACTTGCGCTGGTTGGCCCAGAGCGCCGCTTGGGTGCGGTTGTCCACGCCGATCTTCGAGTAAATCGAGCGCAGGTGCATCTTCACCGTGGTTTCGCTGAGGCCCAGTTCGTTGGCCACATCCTTGTTCGAGCGGCCCTCGGCAACCAGCAGCAGAACGTCGCTCTCGCGAGAGGACAGGTTTTCAATGCGGGGCTTCTTGGGTTCTGCCTTGCGTGTAAAGAACTCGGCCGGCAGGAAAGTTTCGCCCATCAGCAGGAACCGGATCGCATTGGCAAACGCTTCGGCGCGGCTGGTTTTGGGGATGTAACCCTTGGCACCCATGGCCATCGCGTCATAGATCGCCTCGCGGGGCAGATCCGAAGAAATCAGCGCGGTCGGAGTGTTGTCAGACCGATCCAGAACTTGCGACAGACCCGACAGGCCAGAGATGCCCGGCAGGTTATAATCCAGCAGGATCAGATCATAGTCATGCTCGTCGATCAGGTTCAGTGCCGCGTCCAGATCGGGCGCAGTGTCAACCTGAGCGTCAAGTGCGGCATTGAAATAACGCATCAGCACATCGAGAATGAGTTGATGATCGTCGATCATCAGGATGCGTTTCGACCCGGAAACATCTGCGATCATAGTCCAGTTACTCCACTTGGTTAGGCTAGAGAGCCAAGCCCGTTCATTCGGTCAACCGAACCCGCGAGCGTACATTCAATGAGACACGCCGCCCTGAGCACGTTCTGCACGCCAAGACAGAGTCCCGTCGACCAAAGAGCGCCCCAACCTGACCTTCCGTCAGAAACAACCTGCGGCAAATGATGCCAAAGGTCTGCAAGACCCAAGCGCAGATCAGCCCAAGGTGTTCACGACAGATACCTGACTGGGCCGCTTTGCCTGATGAGAGGTGATCGTTCTGGTGCGCTCGATACCCAACGAGAGCGACATTAAATCA
The DNA here is from genome assembly GCA_964224285.1 of Donghicola sp. GTDB lineage: Bacteria > Pseudomonadota > Alphaproteobacteria > Rhodobacterales > Rhodobacteraceae > Donghicola. Next base: position 4,417 of record CAXQKF010000144.1, read on the forward strand.
AAGAAGGGCCACGTAAATTGCCCGCATACCAATTAAACGGGCGAGTATACCTAAGTGGCATCCAGCTTACCTTAGTATAAGAAATTCTTACATTATGATCCGCAGTTTCGCTGCGTTCCGGCCTGCAAAAGCGTTATTTCTCGGAAGAACAAACATTTAAATCCCCTCGCCAATTGGGATATAGAACGGTAATTTTGCTCAAATTGCTCCGGAGGATGATGAATGAAGTTCGCAAAGCCGTTGCCGTCCTACCTGCTACAACGTTATCAGGGTTGGCACGCAACTACTTATACCGAGAACAAAGCATGGTATCGCCGACTCGCTGACGAGGGTCAGCGCCCCCGCGCGATGGTCATTTCGTGCTGTGATTCTCGTGTGCACGTGACATCCATCTTTGGTGCGGACACGGGCGAATTCTTTATTCACCGCAATATCGCGAACCTCGTCCCGCCCTACGAGCCCGACGGGCTGCAGCACGGGACATCAGCAACCGTTGAGTATGCAGTCACCGCCCTGAAGGTCGCTCACCTGATCGTTCTGGGTCACTCGAACTGTGGTGGTGTGGCTGGCTGCATGAGCATGTGCAGTGGTCATGCGCCTGAACTCGACGAGAAGACCAGCTTTGTCGGTCGCTGGATGGACATCCTGCGCCCCGGCTACGCCGCGATCGAACATGTCGAAGGCGAACAGGAGCGTCTGCGCGCACTGGAGAAGAAAGCCGTCTGTGTTTCGCTGGACAACCTGATGACCTTCCCCTTCATCGAAGAGGCAGTCAAAAACGGCACCCTATCGCTGCATGGGTTGTGGACCGATATCGGCGAAGGGTCGCTGGAATACTACGAAGCCAACGGCGACAAGTTCCTGCCCGTATAATAAGTCAGACTTACATTGCGGCGCGCTGCGCCACCTCGGTTTTGGCCTGAAGGTCGGACCTGAACAGCCGCTCTATCTCGGAGCGGCTGACTTTTTTCCGAACGGGCGCATCCGCTTGATCGTTGGCTCCGACATCGCCAGAGGCGGCAGCCAGCTTGCGCGCTGCAATCAAGTGTCCGAGTGTGAACATGACGGCCTCCGTCCTTTGGTGAGTCTCCCTATCATAGACTCCCCGTGCCGGACGCACCCGATGGCCCTTGGGATGATTCAGAAATGGATAAGAATAGAGGCACCGTCTTAAGATCAGGTACCTTTCCCCCAATGACCGACTAAACAAATTCAGGGGTCAAATGACGGACGCCCCCAACGCAGCAAGGCGCAGCCGGAGCCGCGCCTTGTACATAGTGTTGCCAGTTCCCCTTATTGGGTCATCGTGACGTTGTCCTGATCGGTGACGCGGGCAATGATGTAGCATTCGCCGTAGCCGTCCAGCAGCGATGCGTTGCAGATCTCCAGCGCGACCTTGTCCGCGGTTTCGGGGCTCTGGAAATCGGTGGCCATGCCGGTCACAACCTCGGCGTTCTGGACGCCGCAATTCTGGGGCACGTCTGCGGGCAACTGCGGAACCGCGAGCGAGGCATACCCTTCGGTCCCTGCGGCCCAGTCGATGATGTCCGCTTTGTCATTCTCGCAGACGGTATCAACGACAGTCAGGTGACGCGCGTCCGGGAACATGGTGCCGTCGGTCACGACCGCCACCATCGGCGAGTCGGGACCATGGTATTCGACGGCACCGCCGGTCTCTTCAATCAGTTTAACTTCGCTTTCGGCAAAGCCCATTGCGGGCACCAGGGCAATCGTCGATGTCAGCACGAAGGTCTTGAAAGTCATAACAAATTCCTCTCGATCATGTTCTGGACACCCAACGTGGCACCCCAGAAAACGTTCCGAGAAAAACTTACAAAACACGCGACTTCACGCGCCTGTGACGCGCCGTGATATCAATCACCACTGGGTAAAAATCCGTAGAAGCCCTTCAAAACCGGCAGGTTAAATCCCGCCGCGACCGCCGATTAACGGCCGTCCGCAACCCGCGCAATCAGGATGCATTTTTCGTATCCGTCCAGACGTGTGGCCTCGCATCGGGCCAGAGCTGTCCGTTCTGCGCCCTCTTGGGTGGCAAAGCCGTCAGCGAAGCCGCCCCGAAGGTTGGGATTCAGGATGCTGCAATCCGGCTCGACCCCTTCGGGCAGTTTGGGGCTGGCCACAGCACCATAGCCCCGCGTTTTAGCAGCCCAGTCCAGAATGCGTTCACGATCCCCTGCGCACATGCCCTCTGGCACGACCACATAACGTCCTCCGGCGACTGTGACGCTCGGGGCATAAACGATCGATTTCAATTCATAGGGGCCGCGATATTGGACGGCGTTGCCCGTTGATTGGATGAATTCCCTTTCACCGGCCATCAACGGCGAGCCACAGAGGGACAGCGCGCCGCACGCTGCAAGACAAAGTCTGCGCATCGGGTTTTCCAAACATACAAACAAGAAAATCTTGGCCACAGTATGCGTGAAAGTGCCGGATAGAAACAACCTCAGGAAGAATTACATATGGAAAAACCCAATAAAAAAAGGCGCACTCTTGCCGAGTGCGCCTCAAAATTCATACCGATTTCAAGCGGAAATCAGCCCTTCTTCAGGCAACGCTTGCCCAGAGTTTCGGCGATCTGAACCGCGTTCAGGGCCGCGCCCTTGCGCAGGTTGTCCGAAACACACCACAGGTTCAGACCGTTTTCGATGGTCACGTCCTGACGGATGCGGCTGATAAAGGTTGCATAGTCACCCACGCACTCGATCGGGGTCACGTAGCCACCAGGCTCGCGCTTGTCGATCACCATGATGCCGGGCGCCTCGCGCAGGATGTCGCGCGCTTCGTCTTCGTCCAGGAACTCTTCGGTTTCGATGTTGATCGATTCCGAGTGGCCAACGAACACGGGAACGCGCACGCAGGTAGCCGTGACCTTGATCGAGGGATCCACGATCTTCTTGGTCTCGGTGACCATCTTCCATTCTTCTTTGGTGTCGCCGCTGTCCATGAACACATCGATCTGCGGGATCACGTTGAAGGCGATCTGCTTGGGGTAGACCTTGGGCTCTTTTTCCTGACCGGGGACATACATACCCTTGGTCTGATCCCAAAGCTCGTCAATCGCCTCTTTGCCGCTGCCCGACACCGACTGGTAGGTGCTGACAACAACGCGCTTGATCTTGGCACGGTCGTGCAGGGGCTTCAGTGCCACAACCATCTGCGCAG
>CAXQKF010000145.1:0-3908 GCA_964224285.1 Donghicola sp.
CTGCAGAACAGCTACATCATCGTGATGGCGCTGGGGATGCTGATCGTCATCGTGGCGGGCCATATCGACCTGTCCGTGGGGTCCGTCATGGGCTTTATCGGGGCCTTGGCGGCAGTTATGATCGTGAACTGGGAAATGCCCGTGTGGGTCACGATTCCGATCTGCGTGGCCTTGGGCGGCGTGATTGGCGCGGCGCAGGGATATTGGGTGGCCTATTGGAAAATCCCCAGCTTTATCGCGACCTTGGCGGGGATGCTTGTGTTCCGTGGGGCCTCCCTATGGCTGCTGGAGGGGCAATCGGTGGGTCCATTCCCCCAGAGTTTTCAGGTCTTGTCGACCGGTTTCATCGGTGACCTCTTCAGCCGCGAAACCACTGCGCCTATTGCTGAACTGGTCGGGTCTCGGAACTTCAACGTGCTGTGTCTGGCGGTCGGCGTGATCTCGGCGATGGTGATTGTCTGGCTTGGCCTGCGCCAGCGGGCACGGGGCAAGACCTACGGCATCGAAGGCGAACCCGGGGCGTTTTTCTGGGGCCGGAACATCATCGTCCTTGGTGCGCTGATCTTCCTGTCGTTCAAGCTGGCGACCTTCCGCGGCTTGCCGAACGTGCTGCTGACCATGGGCATCTTGATCGTCTTCTACGCCTTTGTGACCGAAAAGACCGTGATCGGCCGCCGGATCTACGCCCTTGGCGGCAACGAAAAGGCCGCGCGTCTGTCTGGGATCAAGACCGAACGACTGACCTTCTTTGCCTTCGTCAACATGGGTGTTCTGGCCGCCATCGCCGGTCTGATCTTTGCCGCCCGTCTGAATACCGCAACGCCCAAAGCCGGTTTCGGCATGGAACTGGACGTGATCGCGGCGGTCTTTATCGGCGGTGCGTCGATGTCCGGCGGGTCAGGCAAGATCGTGGGCGCAGTGGTGGGCGCGTTCATTATGGGTGTGCTGAATAACGGGATGTCCATCCTTGGCATCGGCATCGACTACCAGCAGATGATCAAGGGCCTCGTCCTGCTCGCCGCTGTTGTCTTTGACGTCTACAACAAACAGAAACAGGCCTAAGATCATGCACTTGTCCGAACTCAAATCCGGAGGCGTCGTTGTCCGAGTGGACGAGGATGCCCGCCTGATCCCCGGCATTAAAACCGTCTATGGCTTGGCCGAACTGGCCGTGAACAAGGGCTGCAAGATCGCCGATGTCATCCCCGACGGGGGCGAGGCTGTGGACTTGGCAGAACTGGCTGCGAACGGGAAACTGGACGTGCCCTGCCGCCACCCCGAACCCGCGCGGATGTACCTGTGCGGCACGGGCCTGACCCACCTCGGGTCGGCCTCGACCCGCAACGCGATGCATGCGCAAACGCAGGAACACGTGTCGGACTCGATGAAGATGTTTCAGATGGGCGTCGAGGGCGGCAAACCCGCCGATGGCGAGATCGGCGCGCAGCCCGAGTGGTTCTACAAAGGGCCGGGAACCGAGGCTGTCGCCCCCGGTGACCCGCTGATCAGCCCCGGTTTCGCGCTGGATGGTGGCGAGGAACCCGAGATCGCCGGTTTCTACCTGATCGGCGCGAATGGTACCCCGAACCGCATCGGCTTTACCCTGTCGAACGAGTTTTCCGACCACGTGACCGAGCGGATCAACTACCTGTTTCTGGCCCATTCGAAACTGCGTCCGGCGTCCTTTGGGCCCGAACTACTGGTCGGCGATCTGCCCCGCCATATCGAGGGCCGCAGCCGGATCATTCGCGGGGACGAGGTGATCTTTGATCAGCCCTTCCTGTCGGGCGAGGACAACATGTCCCACACGATTGCGAACCTTGAGCATCACCACTTCAAATACGCGCCGTTCCGGCGGGCGGGGGATCTGCACGTCCACATGTTCGGCACCGCGACCCTGTCCTTTGGCGCGGGCGTGAAAACCCAAGACGGCGATCTGTTCGAAATCAGCGCGCCAGCCTTTGGTCAGCCCCTGCGCAATCCCCTGAAAACCAAGGCCGATACCGGCCTTGTCACCACCAAACAGCTGTAATCCAGAGGCTAGATATGTCCGAATTCACTCCCGCCCCGTGGCCCCGCCGCCTGCGCTCGCAAGAGTGGTATGCGGGCAATTCGCGCGACACGATCTATCACCGTGGTTGGTTGAAAAACCAGGGCTACCCCCACGACCTGTTCGATGGGCGGCCCATTATCGGCATCCTGAACACATGGTCGGACCTGACCCCGTGCAACGGCCACCTGCGCGAGCTGTCGGAAAAGGTGAAGGCGGGCATTTGGGAGGCTGGCGGCTTTCCGGTCGAAGTGCCCGTGTTCAGCGCGTCTGAGAACACCTTCCGCCCCACGGCAATGATGTTCCGCAACCTCGCGGCCCTGGCCATCGAAGAAACCATTCGCGGCCAGCCCATCGACGGCGCGGTCCTGCTGGTAGGCTGCGACAAGACCACCCCCAGCCTGATGATGGCGGCGGCGTCCTGCGATATCCCGTCCATCGTGGTGACCGGCGGGCCGATGCTGAACGGCTATTTCCGCGGGGAACGCGTGGGCAGTGGCACCCATCTGTGGAAATTCTCGGAGATGGTGAAAGCCGGGGAGATGACGCAGGAAGAGTTTCTTGAGGCGGAGCAGAGCATGTCGCGCTCCTCTGGCACCTGCAACACGATGGGCACCGCCAGCACCATGGCCTCGATGGCCGAGGCGCTAGGCATGGCCATGTCTGGCAACGCGGCCATTCCCGCCGTGGACAGCCGCCGCCGCGTGATGGCGCAACTGTCGGGCCGCCGCATCGTTCAGATGGTCAAGGACGACCTGAAGCCGTCCGACATCATGACCAAAGAGGCGTTTGAAAATGCGATCCGCTGCAACGGCGCGATTGGCGGATCGACCAACGCGGTGATCCACTTGCTTGCGATTGCAGGCCGTGTGGGTGTGGATCTGACATTGGACGATTGGGACCGCTGCGGGCGCGATGTTGCAACGATTGTGAACCTGATGCCCTCTGGCGAATACCTGATGGAAGAGTTCTTCTACGCGGGCGGCTTGCCCGTGGTCCTGAAACGCTTGGGCGAGGGCGGGCAGTTGCACAAGGACGCCCTGACCGTGTCGGGCAAAACCATGTGGGACGAGGTCAAGGACGTACAGAACCACAACGAGGATGTCATCCTGCCGCTGGATCAGGCGCTGACCCAGCAGGGCGGTATCGCGGTGGTGCGCGGGAACCTTGCGCCGAACGGGGCGGTCCTGAAGCCGTCCGCCGCCAGCCCGCATCTGCTGCAACACCGAGGCCGCGCCGTGGTGTTCGAGGATATCGACGACTACAAGGCCAAGATCGAAAATCCCGATCTGGATATCGACGAGACCTGCGTGATGGTTCTGAAGAACTGCGGCCCCAAGGGCTATCCGGGCATGGCAGAGGTCGGGAACATGGGCCTGCCGCCCAAGGTCCTGAAGAAAGGGATCACCGACATGGTCCGCATTTCGGACGCCCGCATGTCGGGGACGGCCTATGGCACCGTGGTCCTGCACACCTCGCCCGAAGCGGCTGCCGGCGGTCCACTGGCCGTGGTGCGCGACGGGGATATGATCGAATTGGACGTTCCGAACCGCCGACTGCATCTGGATATTCCCGACGAGGAACTGGCAGCGCGGCTGGCAGCGTGGTCCCCGAACCACGAGCAGGCTGGAAGTGGTTACGCTTGGCTGCATCAGGCTCATGTTCAGGGGGCGGACACTGGTGCGGACCTTGATTTCCTGAAAGGGTGCCGTGGGAATGCTGTCGGGAAGGACAGTCACTGAGATCGCCTCTGGCCGGGGGGTTATGCCTCCGGCGGGAGTATTTTGGCAAAGATGAAAGATGGAGTGCGCGGGGATCGGGGTTTGGGACCGGTGGCTTCGCGCAGAGGAGACGAAAT
>CAXQKF010000146.1:0-7948 GCA_964224285.1 Donghicola sp.
CAGGTCCTGCCAGATGCTGGCGATTTCGGACCGCGCATCCGCATCGGCGGGGTAAAAGTAGCTGGGGGTCCCCGCCAGACGGTTTTGACGATAGTCACGCGGGCTGACCATTTCCCACACAACCAGCTTTTCCTTGATCATCGCAATGAAGGGCAGGAACAGCTGACGATTCAGACCGTTCTTGTACAGATCATCGGGCACGCGGTTTGAGGTGGTCACCACTACCACACCCGCATCGAACAACATCTGGAACAGACGCCCCACGATCATCGCGTCGGTGATGTCGGCGATCTGCATCTCGTCGAAGGCCAGCAGCTTGACCTCATCGATGATCGACTTGGCAACAGGCTTTAGCGCGTCTTCGACGCCATCAGCCCGCGCCTTGTGCATGGCCGCATGGATTTCCTGCATGAACGCGTGAAAATGGACCCGCCGCGCCGGCACATCCAGATGCGAGACGAACATGTCCATCAACATCGACTTGCCGCGGCCCACGCCACCCCAAAGATACAGACCCTTGGGCGGCTCGGGCGCTTTGCGGAACAGGCCCTTTTTGACGGGCTTTGCAAGCTCTGCGCGAATGCGCTCGAACTCGGGCATGACGGCTTCCTGGGCGGGATCCGCGTGGATTTCCCCCTTGGCAACCATGTCGGCGTAAATGTTTTGCAGGCTCTGGGTCATATGAAATCACCTATCGCGCAGCGGCCGATCCGCCAAGTGCCTGATGTGCTGGAAAATCACATATTGAAACCAGAATTAAACCTTTTCGACAGAATGCTTTGCATTCATAAACATACCGAAGTTAAATGAGTGTAGATTTTTGCCGGTACCAGTTTATCATTTTAGACCAAAACATACGAATGAGTGAGCCGCACCATGAGCGCCGAGCAAATGAATACCAAGACAAGAGTCCTCATCGCAGATGACCATTCCATGGTGCTTGAGGTTCTTAGCCTTTTCCTTTCATCACAACCCGATCTTGAGGTTCTGTCTGCCGGTGACCTCGATGGCGCATTGAAAGTGATCGCTGACGTCGGCCCAGTCGATGTGACCCTGCTGGACCTGAACATGCCCGGCATGAACGGTCTGGAAGGTCTGCGCCGGGCGATTGATGCCTCGGAAGGCAAGCCTGTCGCGATCATCACCGGCACCCCGACCCGCCGCGTTCTTGATGAAACATTGGAAATGGGCGGCGCAGGCCTGATCCCCAAGACCATGCAGGCACGCAGTCTGGCGAACGCGATCCGCTTTATCGCTTCGGGTGAGGTCTACACGCCCCTCAGCCTGATGCACGAAGAAACGAACACCAACAACAACGCCAACAGCCCCCTGTCCGAGCGTGAGATGACCGTCCTGAACTATCTGGGTGAAGGAAAGCAGAACAAGGAAATCGCGTTCGAGCTGGACCTTTCCGAGGCCACCATCAAGATGCACGTCCGGTCGATCTGCACCAAGCTGTCGGCCAACAACCGGACCCACGCGGTCTTCATCGCGCGGAATACCGGACTGCTATAACATCTTTTGCAATTATGCAAAAATGGCAAAGGCCCGCAATTTCATGCGGGCCTTTTTGCTTTCTTAATCGTGTTATTCTGAGTCACTTTTCCATATCGGATTTCTAACCCACATCCCCGATCAAACCGCGCAGGCGCATGATGGCCGCCTTTTTGATCTGGGAGACACGTCCCGTGGTCACACCAAGAATTGCAGCAACCTCATAAACGTTCAGTTCTTCAACGTAATAGAGGTGCAATAGCAAAGCTTCGCGTTCTGGTAATTTTTCCAATGCTTTACGCAGCAAGACTTTCAACTGGGACTGGTGCGTCAGGTCTTCCGAGTTCTGCTGCCGGTCCTCGAACAGCATCGACTGATCCGAATAGACCTCATCCAGTGATTGCACCCGATTGACCTGAAAGCGGGCCTGCCAGTCTTCGTATTCCTCAATGGGAATCTCCATCTTGGCAGCGACTTCCTTGGGCTCGGGCGTTCGGCCCAATTCGCCTTCCAGTGCATTGATGGCGGCTTTGACCTGCTGCTGCATGGCAATCGTCTTGCGACACAGGTTCGAGTTCCGCCTCAGCAGATCGACGATGGACCCCCGCACGCGGATTGCCGCGTAGGCAGAGAAAGACACACCTTCGCGCACGCTATAGCGCTGCGAGGCATCAACCAGACCGAGATAGCCGGCCTGCATCAGGTCTTCGAGCTCTACGAACCGTCCGACCCGTCCCAAGAAGTGCCAGGCCAATCGCTTGACCAAGTGCATGTGATCTTTGACCAGTTTTTCGGGGCTCGGCGCCTGCTCGGCATAGGATTTTGGCGCAATCATTCCACACCTCCGGAATTTGAGGGCTTTTGTGCGTATAGGCTTTGGATGCCCGCAGGCAGGGTTTGGCTCAGGGCTGCGGATATCTTGTCGCGGTCAGCGGCCGTCAGCGCGCCAATCACGGATTTCATTGCGCTGATCCATGTCAGCGGTAGGCCGGCATCGACCAGACCCGTGATGTCATCGGGGTCCAGTTCTTCTCCGGGGTTGGTGGTCAAGCCGACCACCGGATCCAGTGCGCGCCATTGGCTGGCACTGGTCAGAACAGCCTTGCGCCGCATCCCCAAAGGCAGCGTAAGAACTGTGACTGTATCGTCCTGGCCTACCATGGCGTCGATGACGTCCTCTGGCAGAGCGCTCCGGCCCGACACGACGACGATATGCAGATCGCAGTCGGTCGGAGATGTCTTGAGCAAATCGGCGTGGGCAAAGTCCATAGGACACCCCAGAAGGCGTGATTTGGACATCAGGTAGGCCCCGTCGGCATGGGACGCCCCCACATAGCTGACCTGAACATCGCGGCCTGCTTGGGCCTGCTCTGCGGCGATCTGAAGGGCCAAGAGGGACTTGCCCGCCCCCACGCGGCCCACCAGCACCAGACGGCGCGCGCGCAGCACGGTGGCGGCGGGGGCGACCTGCATCCGGCGCATCAGCGCAGCGATATTGGCGGCATTCGGTTCGGCCGGAGCAACCCCCGCAGGTTCGTCAGGCAAGGGGTTCATGCGCGACTTGAAGAGTTTGGCAAACCCCGTCTTGGGCGCATCCCCAGAACCCTCTGCGGGTGCCTTGGCATTTTCGGGCTGCGGCAACGGCACAATCTGCGCAGAGGCCGCGGGCGCTTCGAGGGCCGGTTTGACCGCGACCTCGACCGCTTCTTTCGGGGGGACGGGGTCGGTGGTCGCGGTGATCTCGACCATCCCGTTCCGTTTGACGGTGGACAGGATCAGGGCATCGGGCCCCAGACGGGCGATGATTTCGTCCATCGCCTGTGCGCTATCTTCTGCTCGTACGACTGTGGTCGGCATCAGAGGGTCTCGTCACTTCAGTTCTGGGGGGCCTGACCGATTTGGCGAGTGCCGCCTACGGTAGCCACGATTTCAATCTTGCGGTTGTCTGGCAGTTCGTTCACCGCCAGCACGATGGCATCGCTGCCGTGTCCACGCAGGAAGGCCGCGAATGGCCGACGGAGCGCGTTCGAGACAATCACCACGGGCTGCCGCCCCTGAGAGAGCATCTCTTCGTTGGCCTGATTCAGCGACTGCAGCATCTGCTGGGTCAGCCCCTGATCGACGATCAGCCCCGCCCCTTTCTGGTAGCTGCGGGTCAGCAGCTCTTCGAAGTCGGGCGACAGCGTGATCAGCGGCAGGTTCTGGTTCAGCGGCGCGATCTGTTGCAGCAAGAGCGGCGTCAGAGCAGGACGCAGAGCCTCGGCCATGTCTTGGGGGTCTTGCAAACGGCTTGCCACGTCGGCCAAACCTTCCAAGATTCTGCGCAAATCGCTGACAGGAATGCGTTCGGACAGCAGATGACGCATGACAGAAGTGACGGTGTGCAGCGGTACGGGCTTGGGTACGACCGACTCGACCAGTGTGGGGCTGACCTCTGCCAGACGGTCCAGCAGACCCTGCACGTCATCGGGACCGATCAGGTTCGAAGCGTGCTGGTACAGCATCTGGCTCAGGTGGGTGGCGATGACGGAATCGGGCTCGACCACCACGTGATCATCGGCTTCGGCCTCGGCGCGCTGGTGGGGCATGATCCACGTCGCATCCATACCGAATGACGGATCTTTGACATCTATACCCTTCAGCTTCTTGGCCGACATACCGCCCTGCAGGGCCAGAATGCGGTCGGGATAAACCGTGTCTTCGGCCACAATCGCCTTACCGATACGGATGCGATAGGCGTTCGAAGGCAGGTTCAGGTCGTCACGGATACGCACCCCCGGCACCACAAAGCCCATCGATTTGGAGACCTCGCGGCGGATGCCGGTGATGCGCGACAAGAGCTCTCCGCCCGACGCGGTGTCGATCATGCTGACCAGACCAAAGCCGATCTGGATCGAGATGGGCGCATAGTCGGTGACCTCTTCGGCGGTGATCGTGCCGTTGTTCGGCTTGTCACCTTCGGCACCCGGCAGGGCCGGAACATTGGCGCCACCAGCGGCTGCGTTTTCTTTGGGGGCGGTCTCTTTCTGGCGGGAATACCAATAGGCCGCACCCGCACCGGAGGCCCCCAGAAGGAACAGGATATTGGGCATACCGGGCACCATTCCCAGCAGCGCCATCACACCTGCAACGGGTAGCCACGCGCGGCTGATGTTCACCTGCTCTGTGATGTGCTCAGCCATGTCGGCCTCACCCGAGACGCGGGTCACGATGATCGCGGTCGCGATGGACAGCAGCAGCGAAGGTATCTGAGCAACCAGACCATCACCGATCGACAGAAGCACATAGGTCTCTGCTGCGGTTCCGGCAGACAAACCATATTGAGTGGTACCAATGATGATACCACCCAAGATGTTGGCCGCAAGGATCATGATACCCGCAACGGCGTCACCTTTGACGAACTTCGATGCACCGTCCATTGCCCCGTAGAAATCGGCCTCTTCGGCAACTTCCTTGCGGCGTGCGCGGGCGTCTTCGGGGCTCATGATGCCGGCGTTCAGGTCGGCGTCGATCGCCATCTGCTTGCCGGGCATCGCGTCCAGAGTGAAACGGGCGGAAACTTCGGACACGCGGCCCGCACCTTTGGTAATCACCACAAGGTTGATAATCATCAGGATGATAAAGACGACGATACCAACCGCGAAATTGCCCCCGATGACAAAGGCACCAAAGGCCTCGATCACCTTGCCCGCAGCGCCCGCACCCGTGTGGCCATCGGTCAGAACGATCCGCGTCGAGGCCACGTTCAGCGCCAGTCGCAGGGTCGTCGCCATCAGCAAAAGGCTGGGGAAGCTGCTGAAGTCCAGCGGCTTAAAGGTGTTGATCGCGACCATCAGCACCAGCAGCGACAGAAGGATGTTAAAGACAAAGACAACGTCGAGCAGGAACACCGGCAGCGGCAGCACCATCATGGCGATCATCGCCAGAATGCCGAGGGGCAGGAACATGCCTCCCATCTTCTCTGTCGCCGAAGGATTTGAAATGTCGGCCATGCTGGCGGTCTCTTTTGCAGTTGACGGTTTTCCGACGCTTTGCGCCGCTTGCCCGAGAAGCTGCAAAAGCCGTGCCAGACGGCGCTATCCCATTGGTTTTAGGGAATGGGCGGACAGCGGCGCAGGATGGCACAGGGCTTGCAGACCGACAGGCATCCACCGGCCCGCAACAGGAGAGCCTGATGCCCATGACCCCCTCTTTCGTGCGCCTCGCATGTGCCGCCAGCATTGGATTGGCGCTGGCAGGCTGCCAAATGCCCCATCGCGCGGTTCAGGACTTGCCCTCGGACCCTGCCCCGCAGACCCGCGAGCTGGCAGAGCTGAAGGACGCGATTGACCAGACCACCCCCGCCATGATGGCCCGCGCCAAAAAGGCCGAAGAGATCGTGCCACTGACCGGCATGGGCTTTTCGCAAGTGGCAGGCCAACCCGGCAAGACCACCAACGAAAAGCGCCTGATGGCCATTCGCGCCGCCCGCCTTGAGGCGATGCGCGATCTGACCGAACAGGTTCACGGCCTGCGTCTGGATTCCAGCTCGACCGTGAACGACATGGTCCTGCGCAGCGACTACATCCGCGGCCTTGTCGACGGTGAAATCCGCGGCGCCCGCACCACCAGCATCAAGCCCAAGAGCAGCGACACCTTCGAAGTTGTCCTGACCCTCGATCCCGACGTTGTCCGCTACATCGTCAAAGCTGCCAAATCTGGGTACTAAGCCATGATCCCCTCGCCCCTCGCTATTCTGATCCGTCTGGCCACCGTTGCCACTGTCCTGCTGTCTCTTGCTCTGCCCGTATCGGCGGCGAACAAGAACGATCAGGCCGTCTGGATCGAAGCGTGGGGCCACGCAGCGCCCGCCCGCGGCGAAAGTCAGGACAGCGTCAAGCGCCGTGCCCTGATCGACGCACTGGTGAATGCGGGCCTGCAAGGCGGCGCGACGATCCGCGGCTACACATACATGGACAAGAGCAACATCGTCGCCGACCGCGCCCTGATGCTCGCCAAGGGGCGCGTAATGCGCCACAAAGTCCTGTCCTCGAACTTCGACGGCAACCTGTGGCAGGTGCGCGTGCAAGCCTTGGTCGGCCCCGTGCCCGCAGGCTACTGCGGCAGCAAGCGCAGCCTTGTGATCAGCGCCCACGCGCCGACCTACCGGATGTCGCCCTCTGTGCCTGCCTTTACCCTGCCGATGGCCCAGAACGTCTACAAAGAGATGCTCTACACCATCGAGCGCAACCCCGCGACGCGACTGGAACGCGTGATGGCCAGCACTGGCCGCGAATCCAGCACCGTGCGGGCCAGCGGCATGGACTACAACAGCCTGACCCGTGGCACCGCGCCGTCGTCCGTGCCCGGTGACCATGTGCTGCGCGTGACCTTCAACGGCGATGTTGTGCTGAAAAACGCGATGCAAACCGTCGTCCTGAACATCGACATCGACATGCGCGAAAGCAACGGGAACATCCGCACCCACCGCATCCAGCGGGCGGCCCCCGTCCCCAAGAACACCACCCTGCACGGCCTGACCCTGCGCACCCGCACCACCACCGAAGCCCTGCTGCTGCGAGGTGTAGGCGAAGAATTCAACAGCGTTCTCAGCGCCTTGGGTTGCGAGCCGCCAGCAGCTCGGGTCAACTTCGCGGGCAACACCCTGAGCGTGCCCGTCGGCGCTCGCCACGGGATCACACGCGGCGCGCTCGCCGTGCTCGAAGACCCCAATGACAGCTTTGGTCTGCTCGAGATCATCAAACTAGAGAACAACCGCGCCGTTCTGCGCCCCCTCGACCCGACCCGCAGCGCCGCCAGCTTTGCCGGACGTCTGGTGTACTTCATGGAGGCAGGGCTGTGAGACTTCGCGCGCTCTTGCTGGCCTTGATGCCGACGGTCGCGATGGCCTCGCCCTATGCGGACGGGATCAGCCCGACCGAGCTGACCGATCTGGTCAGTCAGGCGATGGTCGCGGCCGGTCAGAACGGGCAGATTCAGGTCAGCCAGATGCGCGGCTTTCCGGCCTGTGGCGACACCCCGGCGGTCAGCCCCCGCAGCGGTGACTGGCGCACGGTCGAACTGCGCTGCACCGGCCCCCAAAGCTGGAGCCGATCGGTCCGGACCTCGGCCCGCGCCGGAGCAACGCCCCAACGCACCGTTCGCAATGAACCCGCAGGTGTCCCAGTGTTGACCCTGACTGAAAGTCTGGCTGCCGGATCGGTGATCGAACCCACACATTTGACCCTAAAACCTGTCCGGGACGGGTCGTTAGATGGCCTGATGACAGACCCGCAATCTGTGATTGGCCGCACTCTGACGGTCAATCTTGGCAAAGGTCGGCCGGTCCTGGCACGTCATCTGGAACACAACTGGCTGGTTACAGAGGGAACGCCCGTCGCAATTATCTACGATGCCGCCGGAATGTTGATCCTTGCATCAGGAATTGCAGCCGAGAACGGCCAACGTGGCCAGA
>CAXQKF010000147.1:0-17593 GCA_964224285.1 Donghicola sp.
ATCGCGGGCAGAACGTCCCAGGAAAAGGTGAAGGAGATCAGGATCGATACGGCCATCGTCACCGACAAACCGGGAATGGCACCCACATAGACACCTGCGAAAGTGCCCAGACCAACAAGCAAGAAAAGCTCTGGGTGGGTAAAGATTGTCAACATATCCATCAAAGCGGTCATGCATCACCTCCTGCGGCAAACAATGCGCGGAACATCTGGATGAACTCTGCCTCGGGCACGATGCCCGCGGGCAAGAGAACCGTGAACACAATCCGGAAGATCAGCCAGATCACCACGAGCGAACCCAATGCGATCACAATGGTCACAGGCCAGCTGCGACGGGCCATCAGCTTCATCGACAGGATCAGGAAGATTGCAGCCGTCGGGATAAAGCCCAGCGGTTTCAGTGCGACACCGAACGCCACCAATAGGACGAACATGGTCAGAACCAGCCACGGCAGAATGTCTTTGGTCAGGGTCTCGGTCTCGACCAGTTTAAGCTTGGCCGTTTTGACGAGAATGATCAGCGAAGAAATCAGCATCACGCCTGCGGTCGCCATGGGGATCGCACCGGGCGAGGACAGAGCCTCGAAGCCAGCGATGCCATAGGCATTCCACAAAAGGGCCGCGCTGCCCAATGTCATGAGAATTGTGAAAACCAGTTCACCGGGTCGGCGGCTGTCTGCGTAACCACCCGGGGTGGCGTCGGACGTACCATCGTGGTGATCGGCGTCACCGCGAAAATCGGGTTCCATGGCTTCCTCCATCAGCCTAGTGCAAGGCGAGGCCCGCCCTGCGGAACGGTAGACGCCGCCCATCTAGGGACGAGCGGCGCCAGTATAGCAGTCTCCCCCGCCAAGCGGGGGATCTGTCGGTTTGGATTATTCGCCGGGACGTGCGATGCCGAACTCTTCGGGCGAGCTCTTGGTCAGACCAGCGTCCTGCAGAAGCCAAGTGGTGTTCTGCTGCCAGGTCGACAGGAAGTCTTCGGCTTCGGCGCCAGCGATGTTCATCATGGTGAAACCACGGTTGTCCATCAGCTGAACGAAATCGTCGTTGGTTGCTGCTTCGGCATAGGCTGCCGACAGCTTCTCTACGACGTCATCAGGGGTACCCTTGGCAACGAACACACCAAAGAACGGACCCCAAGGCAGGAAGTCGTTGTAGGTCTCGTTGAAGGTGGTGACTGCGGGCGCTTCGGGCAGCTTTTCGTTGGCGGCAACGTCGAACAGAGCCAGCGGCTTCATGTTGCCTGCGCGGATGCCTTCGATCGCTGCGCCCAGAACGGCGGGCATCACGTCGATTGCGCCACCCTGCAGAGCGGTCAACGCGGGGCCGTCACCGTCGTAGGGAACCGAGATCACGTCCAGCTCGCCTTCAACAGTTTCGATCATCGCGGTGACAACCGAAGGCAGGCCGCCGGGGCCGGTTGCGCCAAAGCGAACCTCACCGGGGTGCTCTTTGATGTAGGCCATCATGCCTGCGTAATCGTCGAAGGGCGCGTCAGGGCTTGCCACCAGGATCGGGGTGCCGCGCGCCAGCAGGTTGATGGGGGTGAAGTCGGTGTAGTCTTTCTTGCCCAGGCCCATGACCTTGTAGAGCAGCGGATTTTCCGCGCCCATCAGGACGGTGTAGCCGTCGGCCTTCTGGTCTGCGACGTAGTTCAGCGCGATCGCGCCAACACCACCGGTCATGTTCTGCATGACGACAGTGCCGCCCAGAACTTCTTCGGCGTGCGGGGTAACCGAACGCATCACGGTGTCGGTCGACCCACCGGCACCCCACTGGATGATGCCCTGGATTTCCTTGGCGGGGTAATCAGCCGCCAGTACACCGGTTGCAGAAAGAACACGCGCCGATACGGCGCCCAAAGCGAAACGTTTCATGGTATCTCCTCCCAATGAGATGATGTCAGGATAGCTTGCAGGGCCATCCGTTACGACCTGAGACTGACGTTGCCAAGAGATAACGTCAAATACCTAAATGTATCACTCATTAACCTGAAGTTATTTTCACTCACGATAGGTCAGCGCCAATGTTTGGCCGCGTCCCCCAATTCTCGTGTGAGAAGCCGGATCGCATCTTCGGCAAAGGCCGACAGGTTCCGCCCCTTCTTCTGCACCACATAAGAACGAACAACAACCTTTTCTTTCAAAGGCTTACGCACAAGGCCCGGCATATACACCTCGGCCACAGAGAACTCGTCGATCAACGCAACCCCCAGCCCGTGCCGCACAAAACTAACCAGCGTCTGCGCGAACCGTCCACGAATAGAGTGTTGCATCGTCAAACCGGCGTCAACAAACGGCTTGGCAAGGATTTGACCGTAGGGATCAGCCGGATCGATCCCGATCAAAGGTTCGTGTTCCAGATCGTAGATCGAGACTTCGTCCTGCCCCGCAAGGCGATGCCCCTCGGGAACGATCACAACGATTCGACCTTCGGCGATCTGGGTATTTTCGATCCCTGCGTTCTGGACAGGGGAACTCATGATCACGAACTCGCCGCGTTCGAGCAGAAGATAGTCCACCGTCTCTTCGATCTTGAGGATGTTGAGATCAATATAGAGGTCAGGATAGCGACCGCGCAGATCGCGGATCGCGCGCGTGGCGATAAACTGTGCCACTGACGGCGCCGAGGCAAAGGCCAACCGCACATCCTCGCCCTTTTGCAGCGAGTCGAGGGCAAGTTGCAGGTTCTCGACCCCTTTGTAGACTTCCCGGATCTGGTCGAAAACGGCGCTAGCTTCGACAGCAGGAATGAAGAGACCAGCCCGGCGTTCAAAAAGACGAATGCCGAGGCTTTCTTCCGTGTGCTTGATCAGGCGGCTGATCCCCGGTGCCGAAACGCCCAAATGATCCGCCGCGCCAACGATCGTCCCGCGCAGCATCACGGCGCGGATCACCTCGATCTGTCGAAGGGTAATTTCTTTCATAACGGTCTCCTCCTCACCCACCAATTAACACGATGTTCCGTAAATCGACATACTTGTAATTGACGTTAAGCTTCCGAATACACGAAATGAGCGCAATCGAGAGGTTGGGGGGACAGCGCTTTGACGGCAAATGCACCAGAAAAATATAGCTTTGATGTGATCGTACTGGGTGCGGGGGCGGCTGGATTGTCTGCGGCCGTTACGGCGGCGGGACATGGCGCACGGGTCGTTCTGATCGAAAAGGAACCCGTCATTGGCGGCACAACCGCGTGGTCCGGCGGCTGGATCTGGAGCCCCCGCAACGGCCCCGCGAAACGCGCCGGAATTGACGAAACCATTGATGCGCCCCGCGCCTATCTGAAGGGTGTTTTGGGGAACTACTATGACCCGCGCCGCGTGGATGCCTTTCTCGAGGCTGCGCCCGAAATGGTCAGCTTTTTTGAGAACGGGACGGCGCTGCAATTCGACGGCGGCTTCCCTATTCCCGACACCTACGGCCATGTCGAAGGCGCAGGGACCGGAGGTCGATCCGTCATCGCCCGCCCCTATGACGCCCGCGATCTTGGCGATGACCTCAAGTTATTGCGCGAACCCGTGCGCGAGACGACCTTTCTGGGAATGACCATTCAGGCGGGGGCGGACCTGCGGGCCTTTATGACCATGACACGGTCGATCAAATCCTTTGCCTACGTGACCAAGCGCACCCTCCGGCATTTCCGCGATCTCGCCCTGTATCGGCGCGGCATGGATTTGCGGAATGGCATCGCTCTGGTCGGGCGGCTGCTGAAATCGGCCCGTATGGCTGGCGTGGACATCCGCGTTGGCCAGACTGTGGACAAACTGCTGATCACCGAGGGGCGCGTTTCTGGCGCGGCACTGTCCGATGGCACCCAGATCACCGCCCCACAGGTCATTCTGGCGTGTGGTGGCTACCCACATGACGACAAACGCCGCGCAGACACCTTCCCTCGCGACGAAGAGCACCGCACTTTGGCAGTCGATAGCGCGAATGGTGCGGGCCTTGCGCTGGCCGAAGCTGTGGGCGGCCACGTCCGCACCGACCTCGCCCGCCCCGCTGCGTTCTGCCCTGTGTCCACCGTGCGCTGGCCCGACGGGCGCGTCGCGCAATTCCCCCACATCATTGATCGCGGCAAACCGGGATTGATCGGTGTGCTCGCCAATGGGCAGCGGTTCTGCAACGAGGGCCTCGGCTATCACGACTATGTCGAGGCGCTGCTTCGCGCGACGCCCGAAGGCACCCCTGCTCGCAGCTGGCTGATCTGCGATCACCGGTTCTTGCGCCGGTTCGGGATCGGGGTCGTGCGCCCGCAGCCCCTGCCCCATCAGCAATGGATCAAACGCGGCTACCTGAAGACCGGCCGCACCCCCGAGGAACTGGCCCGCGCCTGCGGGATTGATCCTGCGGGTCTGACCCAGACCATCAATGACTGGAACGCAGGCGCGGATCGCGGCGAAGATCCGGCCTTTGGTCGCGGCACGACGCCCTACATGCGCCTACAAGGCGACCCCGACCAGACGCCGAACCCCAACGTCGCCCCGATCCGCAAGGCACCGTTCTATGCGGTCGAAGTAATCCCCGGCAGTTTCGGCACTTTTGCGGGGCTGGCCACAAACGAACACGCCCAAGTCCTGCGCGAGGACGGTTCAATCATCGACGGTCTCTATGCGGCAGGCACCGACGCGGCGTCGGTGTTTGGCGGGTTCTATCCGGCCGGAGGGATCAACCTTGGCCCCGCATTGACCTTTGGATTTATCGCAGGCAGCCACGCAGCAACCACCGGAACACCCCAATGACCAGAGCCCTGTCCATCGCCCACCTGAGCGCCATCGAACTGGCGCCCTCCACCCTGATCGAAACCGCCGCCAGGGCCGGTCTGGACGCTGTCGGCCTGCGTCTGATCAAGGTCACCCCCGACTCGCCGGGCTACCCGCTGTGGCAGGACGCGCAGATGATGCGCGACACCAAGAGCGCGCTTCAAAACACCGGACTGCGTGTGAACGACATCGAGTTCGTGAAAGTCACCCAAGAGACCACAGCCCAGAGCCTCCTGCCATTCTTTGACTGCGGCGCAGAGCTTGGGGCAAAGACCGCCATTCTGGCCCCCTACGACGACGATCTGTCACGACTGGCCGATACGATTGCCTCTCTGTCCGAAGCCGCGCAGGCCCGATGCATCGGCGTGGTGCTGGAGTTCTTTCCGTGGACATCTGTGCCTGACCTGCAAACCTGCTGGCAGGTGGTGCAAGCCGCCGGAGAAGATGTGGGGCTTTTGGTGGACAGCTTGCACTTTGACCGCTCCGGTTCGTCCCATGACCTGCTGGCGCAAATCCCTGCGGTGCGGATGCCGTTCTTGCACCTGTGCGATGCGCCGGTGCAGGACAGCTACACAACCGAAGAGCTTCTTCACACCGCGCGGGGGGAACGGTTCGCCCCGGGTGACGGCCAGATTGATCTGGCAGCATTTCTGAAAGCCGCCCCGAACGCCCCGATCGGGCTGGAGATTCCCCGCCCCGATGCGCTCTCACCTGCGGGATATGCAGAGGCCTTTGCCGGTTTCGCCGCGCAAACCCGCGCACTCTTGCAAGAGGTCGCCGCAGGCTAAGCTGCCTGCGAACTGCACGAAAACTACCAGAAGAGGCTGGGGCGCTCCATTTACCGGCTTCTCTGTTCAAGGGCACACTCAACGCCACGAACAGGGGAGGACTACCATGAAAACACAGGTCGCGATCATTGGCGGCGGACCGTCTGGCTTGTTGCTGTCGCAACTGCTGAACAAAGCAGGCGTCGAGACCGTTATTCTGGAGCGGTCCACCCGCGATCACGTCCTGTCCCGTATTCGTGCAGGTATTCTGGAATGGGGCGCGGTCGATCTGCTGCGCGAGGCGGGTGTCGGCGACCGCATGGGCACCGAGGGCATTCCCCATGACGGCTGCTACCTGACCGACGAAGACCTGATGGTTCACATCGACTTCAAAGGTCTGACCGGCAAGCAGGTGATGGTCTACGGCCAGACCGAGGTAACCACCGATCTCTATGCCGCGCAGGACAAGATGGGGACGCAAATCCTGCACGGGGTCGAAGACGTATCGATCCACGATCTGGACCAGAGCCAGTCCTATGTCACCTTCCGCCACGAGGGCGCGGAAAAGCGCCTCGATTGTCTGTTCGTGGCCGGTTGCGACGGCTTCCACGGGGTCAGCCGGAAAACCATCCCCGAAGAAAAGCGCAGCGAGTTCGAGCGGGTTTATCCCTTTGGCTGGCTCGGCATTCTGTCCAAAACGCCCCCTGTCCATGACGAACTGATCTACTCCAACTCGCGCCACGGGTTCGCGCTGGCCTCGATGCGGAACGAAAATCTGGTGCGGTATTACGTGCAGGTGCCGCTGACCGATACCGTGGACGATTGGTCCGACGACCGCTTCTGGGAGGAGTTCAGCCGCCGCATCCCCTCGGACGCCGCGAGCCGTCTGGTGACCGGCCCGTCAATCGAGAAATCCATTGCGCCCCTGCGGTCGTTCGTGTCCGAGCCGCTGCGCTGGGGGAACCTGTTCCTGGTGGGAGACGCCGCGCATATCGTGCCGCCCACGGGGGCCAAAGGGCTGAACCTGGCCGCCTCGGACGTGTTCTATCTGCATCAGGCGTTGATCAACGCGATCAAGGGCAGCAGCCAGACGGGGATCGAAGAATACTCTTCCCGCGCATTGCAGCGCATCTGGAAAGCGATGCGGTTCAGCTGGCAGATGACGACCATGTTGCACCGCTTTGACGGCGAGGACAGCTTTGCCGAGCAGATGCGCAAATCGACCCTGCGCCATCTGGCGGACTCGGAAACCGCCCGCCGCGATCTGGCCGAGAACTATATCGGCCTGCCCTACTGATCCGCCGTCCAGATCGGGGTACGCGCAAAGGCCTCGGCATAGCGCGACACCCCGCTGGTCAGCGGGAAGATCGTGGCCTGTAACGCGTGGTAGATGTCAGGTTTTCCCGCGAACTGGGTCGCCATAGGCTTGCCCTCGGCGTTGATCTCGGGGAACCAGCCGCCTTTGTCGTGATCGATGAAATGCTGGTCGGCGAACTGCCACAGGCGGCGATACCAGTCCTCTTCGGATTTGGTCGGGTCGATCTTGATCAAACTGGCCAGCACGCCGATTGCCTCGGTCACGGGCCACCAGTAGCGGTCCGCAATATCGGGCGTTCCGTCGAAATGCAGGGTATAGGCCAGACCGCCTTTGTCCTGATCCCACGCGTCGTCCAATGCACGATGCACCACCTGCCGCGCGATCCCGAGCGTGCCGTCATCAGGGCGCCCCACCAGATCCCAGTACTGCAGCAACAGCCGCGACCACTCGACCGAGTGACCGGGGGTGGTGCCTTTGGGGCGGAACATCGGATCGCCGTCATAGGCGCGGTCGATCTGCCAGTTCGCGGTGTAGTGTTCAGGGATGCGCCAGCCCTCTTGCCCCGCGATGGTGCGCATGAAGAAATCTAGGATGCGGCCCGCACGGGTCAGGTAGAGCTCGCGTCCGGTCGCCTCATAGGCGGCCAATAACGCCTCGACCCCGTGCATGTTCGCGTTCATGCCGCGATATTTGGAGAAAGGCGTCCAGTCGCGGTTCCACTCGTCCAGAAACAGGCCGTGGTCTTCTTGCCAGAAGTGGAAATCGAGGACCGAGGTCGCATCTTCGATCAGCCGATCCGCGTCGAGGTGGCCGGCCATTTTCGCCGAAGAACCCGCCAGCAGGACAAAGACATGCCCATAGGCCAGCTTGCGACCGTCCGAGATCTCGCCATCATTCACGCCCCAGACGTAGCCGCCGTAATCCTCGTCCCGATGGGCTTTCCACAGGTAGGCCATGCCCTGATCGATGATCGGCTGACAGTCCGCCTGCCCCGCCAGATGGCCCATGGCATAGGAATGGACCAAGCGCGTGGTCGAGTGCAGTTCCTGAAGTGTGCTTGGCAGAGGCGCGCCGTCATATCCCAACACGTGGAACCCGCCGCCCTTGCGAACCGAAGGGCGAAAGAAGTCGAACTGACGCTGGGCTTCCGTTCGCAGCCAGTTACGGTGTTCTTCGGTGTTCAGCCAATATCCCGTAACTTCGGGGCCGGGGGCGGGATGGGTCATCGGGGGCGCTCCTGCTCTGATCGCCCCCAATATGCGCGTTTGCGGTAACAGCTCAAGCGGCTGTTATTTCGCAAACAGGTTGTTCATGTCGGCAAAGGACTTCAGCTCGACCGCGTTCCCCGAGGGATCGTTGAAGAACATGGTGGCTTGTTCGCCCGGCTCGCCCTTGAAACGGATGTAGGGTTTGATCACGAACTCGACGCCCGCAGCGGTCAGGCGGTCGGCCAGCGCCTGCCATTCGTCCATCGGCAGCACGGCGCCAAAGTGGCGGACCGGCACGCCGTGGCCGTCCACGGCATTGCGCTGCGCCTCGCCGCACTCGGACGGAGCAAGGTGCGCGACGATCTGGTGGCCGTAGAAATCGAAATCCACCCAGTCAAGCGAGCTGCGGCCTTCGCCACATCCCAGCAGGCCTTTGTAAAATTCGCGGGCCTTTTCCAGGTCGTTGACGGGGAAAGCGAGGTGGAAGGGCGGGATTTGACGTGCGGACATGGTGCCTCCGGTTTGAAGATTTGTTCCGACCATAGCTTTGACCATTGAACATGAAAAACTGTATGTTATCGACCTGAGCAAAACGGATCGTTATGAATGTTGACCGAACTGCGCACCCTGATCGCCGTTGCCCGCCATGGCACCTTTGCCGCCGCCGGAGACCGGATCGGCCTGACCCAAGCCGCCGTCAGCGGCCACATCAAGCGGCTGGAGGACCAGTTGGGGCACAGCCTGTTCGACCGCACGGGGCGGGCCGCGATTCTGAACGGGATGGGGCGGACTGTGCTGGCGCGGGCCGAGGCGCTGGTGGCTTTGGCCGATACTTTGACCGAACCCTTGGACCTGACGCACCAGACGGGTCGCTTGAGGGTGGGGGCAATCAACTCGGTCCAGCCGACAATGCTGCGGAGGGTGATGGCGCGGTACCACGCTTCCCTGCCGCGCGTGCGGATCGAGGTGATGCCGGGCACCTCGATGGAGCTGCTCGACAAGCTGGATGCAGGGCAATTGGACATGGCGGTGGTGATCAAGCCTGCCTTTGGCCTGCCGCCCGCACTGAAATGGCAGCCATTGTTGACCGAGCCCTTTGTAGTTGCGACGCAGGACGGCAGCATCACCGACTGGCGCGAGGCTGTGCAGAGCCAGCCGTTCATCCGCTACAACCGCAAATCCTTCGGCGGGCGGCAGGTGGAACGCTATCTGGAGACGCAGGGGCTGGACGTGGCAGACTGGGCCGAGTTGGACGATATCCCCGCCATTCTGGCGATGGTGGCGGACGGGCTGGGGGTGTCGATCCTGCCTCAGGCCGAGGCTTATGCGGCCAAGTTCGCCAACGTCCACTGCCTGCCCCTAGGCGACACCGATTTCCGGCGCGAAATTGGCGTCATCACCCCCTTGCGAGAGTCCGAAATCACCGCCCGCTTCCGCGAGGAATGCGCCCGCGACGCCGCAATGCAATAGGGCGCAGCCCGAAGGCCACGCCCTATTACCGGCCGGAGCCGGGAGGGGGAGCGGATGCCGCAGTTACGCGGCAGATGTCAGATCGGCCGTGATCCCCAGCGCCGCCAGCGCTTCGGGAACGGACAGGCCGTTATTCAGGGCGTGCTTGGCAACCTTGGCGGCGTTCTCGTAGCCGATCTGCGGCACCAGAGAGGTCGCCAGCGCGAGGCTGTTTTCCAACAGATACGTGCAGCGCTCTTGGTCCGCCTCGATGCCCACAACGCAGCGGTCGGTCAGGCAGGCCATCGCGCGCTTCAGGATGCGGATCGACTGGAGGATGTTGAAGATCGCCACAGGCTCCATCGCGTTAAGCTGGAGCTGGCCAGCCTCGGCGGCCATAGTCACGGTCAAGTCGTTACCGATCACCTGATAGGCGACTTGGTTCACGACCTCGGGGATCACGGGGTTTACCTTGCCCGGCATGATCGAGGAGCCAGCCTGAACCGCGGGCAGCTTGATCTCGCCAATTCCGGAGCGGGGACCAGAGGACAAGAGGCGCAGGTCGTTGCAGATCTTGGACAGCTTCACCGCGACACGCTTCAGGATACCCGAGAAGGCCACGAACGCCCCCAGATCAGACGACGCCTCGACCAGATTGCGTGCGCCCCGCACGGGGAAACCGGACACCCGCTGAAGCTGGGCAACCGCCACATCCGCATAGTTCGCAGGCGTGTTGACCCCTGTGCCGATCGCCGTCCCGCCAAGGTTCACTTCCAGCAGCAGTTTGGACACGTCTTGCAGGCGGTCGATGTCCTCTTCGATCGTGTTTGCGAAGGAGCGGAACTCTTGGCCTAGCGTCATAGGAACCGCGTCTTGCAACTGGGTGCGGCCCACCTTGGGGATGCCGTCGAACTCGGTGGCTTTGGCCTCGAACGCCTCGCACAGGCGGCGGTGTTCGGCGGTGAGGCTCTCCATGTTCAGCAGGATCGCGAGGCGCAGGGCCGTGGGGTACACGTCGTTCGTGGACTGGGATTTGTTCACGTCGTCATTAGGGTGCAGGTGGTCATAGTCGGCCAGCCCGTGCCCAATGCGCTTTAGCGCGAGATTGGCGATCACCTCGTTTGCGTTCATGTTGGTCGAGGTCCCCGCCCCGCCCTGAATCATATCCACGATAAAGGCGTCGTGATGCTTGCCCGCGATCAGTTCATCGCAGGCGGCCTGAATGGGGTCGGCTTTGGTTTTCGGCAGCACACCCAGCTTGCAGTTCGCGATGGCGGCGGCCTTTTTCACCATAGCCATGGCGCGGACCAGTTCGGGGAAATCCGAAACGGGCACGTAGGAAATGCGAAAGTTGTTGTAGGCCCGCAGAGTGTGAATGCCGTAAAGGGCATCCTCTGGAATCTGCATCGCGCCAAGTGAGTCCTGTTCAGTGCGCATCGCGCAATCTCCCCTATGATCAGACGCCGCGGCACATAACCCCCAAGCGTGACACTGCAACTTCAGATTTCAGAGGAATGATGATTTTGACGCTAGTTGACGCTATGGATGCCGCAAATCACGCCAGCGCCTATACATGCGATATCTAGAAGACTTTGCCCGCATGAGGCACCTGACCGCATCGGCATTCGCGCGATCCAAGATAAAAACCCGCAAACGGCAAGGGAACGACATGGCTCTGTTAGTGATTCACACCGGTGGAACGATCGGCATGGTGCAGACCGACCAAGGTTTCGCTCCTAGTGCAGGTGTGCTGGAAACCACGATCGAGGCACTACAGGCATCGGGGGATGTCACGACCACGGTGGATGTCCGCGCCTTTGACCCGCTGATCGACAGTGCGCAGGCGACCCCGCTGGACTGGGCCAAGATCGCGCGGACCATTCATGACGCCTACGACCAGTACCAAGGCTTCGTCGTCACCCACGGGACCGACACGCTGGCCTATACCGCCGCGGCGCTCTGCTTGGCCCTGCGAGGGTTGGGCAAGCCAGTGATCGTGACCGGCGCAATGCTGCCCCTGACGGTCGAAGGCACCGACGGCACGCGGAACCTGCGTGATGCATTGACGGCTGCCACCGATGCTCCGGCCGGCGTCTGGGTCCAGTTCGCGGGCAATCGGCTGCATGGTGGGCGGGTGCGGAAATCCCATTCCCATGCGTTCGACGCCTTTGAGTCCGAGAACGTCTCTACCCCGCCCGCCATTCCTGCCGAGACCTTCACCTTGGATCAGGTTTCCGATCACCGGGTCGGGATGGTCTCGATCACGCCTGGGACCTGCACCGAGTTGATCCGCTATGCGGCAGAGGTCTGCGACGGCATTGTCCTGCGCTGCTATGGGTCAGGCACCGCCCCAGAGACGCCCGCCTTGCGCGCAGCCCTCGGCCAAGCGCAGGCCCGCAATATCCCTGTTGTCGCGGTATCCCAGTGCGCCGAAGGCGGCATCCGTCTGGGCACCTATGCGGCAGGCGGCATTCTGCGGGACACCGGTGTCATCGACGGGCGCGATATGACCCCCGAGATGGCCTATGCCAAAGTCCAGTTCGCCCTCAGCCAATTCGACGAGGCGGACACGCAGCGCAGCTACCTGACCACCTGCCAATGCGGGGAATATACGGCAGACTAGGGCAGCGGCGCCTCAATGAGGCCAGACCCTTCGCGCAGTCCACCAGAGAGCATCGCCCGCACCTCGGACGGGATCGACGCGTCCTGCGGCTCATAGAGTCCGCTCAGTTTCAAGCTTTTGCGCAGATCAAGGCTCTGGCCCAGATACTGGCAGACCATCCGCGTGGCCGCCGGAGGGCGCGGGGCCCGCGCTGCCACCCCTGTCACGACCCCCGTCAGGTAATTGATGCGGTTGTTGTAGCTGGGATAGAGGATGATCTGCATGACCTCGTTGCGGGTCAGCATCTCCATCACGGTCATGAACAGCCGGTCCCCCAGCAGGAAACACGCACCCTCGTATTTGCAGGTGAACTTCGCCTGACCGGGCAGACCGACCTTTTCGATGCTTTTGACGTTGACCCCGTGGCGCGTGCGATAGATCTGCGTTACCGCCCGCAGGATCATCCCCGGATGGGACATCGAGTTGTAGTAGGTGAAGTAGTAACCCACATAGCGGTCCAGCCCACTGCGCGACCCCATCCGCAAATCTTCGGCAATCGCGGCGATCTTATTTGTTTCGGCCCGCACACCGGATTCCTGAGGCTTCAGCCGGATCAGTTCCATGAACTGGCCGTGGGGCATCAGGATCTCTGCTTCCTCGACGCCAAAGAAATCACACATCCGCCGCATGATCCTCAGGGACGGAAATGTCTCGCCGCTGAGGTAGCGGTTGAATTGCGAACGGTTCATCCCCAGTTGCCGACACACCTCGGCGATGGATTTGTGATAGCTGCACAGCGCCTTCAGATTGGCGGGCAAATCGCGGGACATGGGGGCATCTTTCACTAATTGACGCTACTTTGCATACAGATAGCACCGTATGTGCGCAAGTTAGCGAAATGGTAACCACGGTTTCGCTCTCTAGGGTGCCCCAATCTTTGAACCAAGACCCAACCGGGAGGGGCTGCATGGAATTCCTAGAAATGATCTTTGGCAAGATCGGTGATCTGACATGGGGCTGGTCCCTGATCCCGATCCTTGTCGTCTTTGGTGCCTTCATCACCATCGCCACCGGCTTTGTCCAGTTCGAGTACTTTGGCCGCATGTTCCGCGTGCTGTCGAACAAGAACAACTCGGACGATGACTCGCAGATTTCCGCACGCGAAGCGCTGCTGGTGTCTGTCGGCGGCCGAGTCGGCGGCGGCAACATCGCGGGCGTTGCCGTGGCGATCACCCTCGGCGGACCCGGTGCGGTATTCTGGATGTGGGCGATTGCGCTGGTTGGCATGGCCACCAGCCTCGTGGAATGCTCGCTCGCGCAGCTGTTCAAGCGCAAGACCGAGGACGGCGGCTATCGTGGCGGTCCGGCGACGGCGATCATGCACGGCCTCGGCGCGTCCTACAAATGGCTGGCGGTTGTTTACGCGGTCTGTCTGATCGCTGCGTTCGGCCTCGGCTTCAACGCGTTCCAAGGCAACACCGTCGCGGGCGCTGTTCAGGACTCGCTGGGTGTGGATCGTCTGTGGACCGGCATCGCGCTGGCCGTGATCTCTGGCTTCATCATCTTTGGCGGCATCCACCGTATTGCCAAGGCATCTGACGTGGTCGTTCCGATCATGGCAATCGGCTACATCCTGATGGCGCTGGTCGTGATCGTCATGAACATCGGCGACATCCCCGCCGTGATCACCACCATCGTGCGCAACGCATTCGGCTGGGAAGAAGCGGTCAGTGGCGGCATGGGCGCAGCAATTGCCCAAGGTCTGCGCCGCGGTCTGTTCTCGAACGAAGCCGGTTTGGGCTCTGCCCCCAACGTTGCGGCGACCGCCGATGTGCGTCACCCGATCAGCCAAGGCATCACGCAGGCGTTCTCGGTCTTTATCGACACCATCCTGATCTGCTCGTGCACCGCGTTCGTGATCCTGCTGGGTGACGTCTACGTCCCCGGTGCCGAAGGTATCGACGGTGTCGCGCTGACCCAGCAGTCCGTTGTGTTCCACCTTGGTGATTGGGCGCAGTACTACCTGACGCTGGCAATCCTGCTCTTTGCCTTCTCGTCGATTATCTACAACTACTACCTCGGCGAGAACGCTCTGACCTTCATGACCCAGAGCAAGGCAGTTCTGATCGGCTTCCGTCTGGCGATCATGGGCATCGTGTTCCTTGGTGCCGTCGCCCCCGGAGCAACCGCCGTCTTCTTCTTCTCGGATCCGATGATGGGCATTCTGGCGCTGGTGAACCTGCTGGCCATCATGATGCTCTTCCCCGTCGCGATGCGCCTGCTGCGCGACTTCCGGGAACAGCTCAAGGATGGCGTCGAGCGCCCTGTCCTGAACCCCGATGACTTTGCGGATCTCGATATCGACCGCGAAGCATGGCGCAGCCGCAACGGCTAAGCCAAACTCAGGGCCGCCTTCGGGTGGCCCTTTTTTATTGCGGCGTTACAAAAAATTCACGCATGCACACCCATATTTCATATATACCCGAAATATGGAAAAAATGATTCCCGATCGTCTTGCCATTCTGGGGCACCCTGCGCGGCTGGCCCTATTCCGCCTGCTGATGCGCCGGTATCCGGACCGATTGCCTGCCGGTGAAATCGCCGGAGCATTGGATCTGAAGGCCAGCACCCTGTCCACCTACCTGTCCTCGCTGATGCAGGTCGGGCTGGTGACACAGCAACGTGCGGGCACTTCGCTCATGTACTCCGTCGATATGGAGACTGTCAGGCAGACCTTTGACTATCTGCTGGTAGATTGCTGCCGTGGCCGCCCCGAAATGTGCACACCCGCCCCTTTCCCGAAGTCAGGCGGCAAGATGAGCGTGCTGTTCCTGTGCACCGGCAACTCTGCCCGCTCGATCATGGCTGAGGCGATCCTGCGGGACATGGCAGGCGACCGGTTCAAAGCCTATTCCGCAGGCACCCACCCGCGTGACTCAGTTAACCCCAACGCCCTGCGCACACTGGAAATGAACGGGATCGCGCCTGCCGGCCTGTCGCCCAAGCACATGGACGCCTTCGAAGGGCACACCGCCCCGCAGATGGATTTCGTTTTCACCGTCTGCAACCAAGCCGCCAACGAGGAATGCCCCACGTGGGAGGGGCAACCAATCAGCGGCCACTGGGGCCTACCCGACCCCAGCTCTCTGGTAGCAAGCGGAGCCGACATCCAAACCGCCTACCAACAAACCTATACCGCGCTGCGCCAACGCATCGCTGCCTTCGTACAACTTCGCCTCGACTCGATGGACCGGATCGCCATGCAAAGCGCGGTCGACTCTATCGCCCGTCTGCCAAAGGACTTTGACGCATGACCACCTACGCACTGAACGGCCTTGGCCGCATTGGTAAACTCGCCCTGAAACCCCTGCTAGAGCGCGGTGCCAAGATCGCCTGGATCAATGACGCGGTGGGCGACCCCGAGATGCACGCGCATCTGCTGGAATTCGACACGGTCCACGGCCGCTGGGACGCCGCATTCAGCCATGATGCGGACAGCGTCACCATCGACGGAACCCGCCTGCCCTTTATCGGGACCAAAGACCTGTCAGAACTGCCGCTCGATGGCGTGGATGTGGTGATCGACTGCACAGGGGTATTCAAAACCGAAGCCAAGCTGGCACCCTATTTCGAAGCTGGCGTCAAAAAGGTCGTCGTTTCGGCCCCCGTCAAGGACGGCCCAACCGCGAACATCGTCTACGGCGTGAACAACGATGTCTATGACGCCGACGCGCACCAGATCGTCACCGCCGCTAGCTGCACCACCAACTGCCTCGCGCCGGTGGTCAAGGTCATCCACGAAAACCTCCGGATCAAGCACGGTTCCATCACCACGATCCATGACGTCACCAACACCCAGACCATCGTGGATCGCCCCGCCAAAGACCTGCGCCGCGCGCGTTCCGCGTTGAACTCGCTGATCCCGACCACGACCGGCAGCGCCACCGCAATCACCCTGATCTACCCCGAACTCAAAGGTCGCCTAAACGGCCACGCCGTCCGTGTGCCCCTGCTGAATGCCTCACTCACCGACTGTGTTTTCGAAGTCGAGCGCGAGACCACCCCCGAGGAGGTCAACGCCCTGTTCAAAGCAGCCTCCGAAGGCGAACTGGCCGGCATCCTTGGCTACGAGACCCGCCCGCTGGTATCGACCGACTACACCAATGACGTCCGCTCCTCGATCGTGGATGCGCCGTCAACCATGGTGATCAACGGCACACAGGTCAAAATCTACGCGTGGTACGACAACGAGACGGGTTATGCGCATCGCCTCGTTGATGTGGCCTTGATGGTCGGAGCCAGCCTGTGACCACACGCCCCGAAGGCTTATCCGCCTACATCGCCGTTACGGCCGCCTACTGGGCCTTTATGCTGACTGATGGTGCCTTGCGGATGCTGGTTCTGCTGCACTTTCATACGCTCGGGTTCAGCCCCGTTCAGCTGGCCTACCTGTTCGTGCTCTACGAGATTGCGGGGATGATCACCAACCTGTCGGCAGGCTGGCTCGCGGCGCGGTTCGGGTTGGCGTCGACACTCTATGCTGGCCTAGGAATACAGGTCTTGGCGCTCTTGGCTTTGGCGCAGCTCGATCCGGCTTGGTCAATTGGCTTGTCCGTCGTCTATGTGATGTGCGTTCAAGGGGCCAGCGGCGTTGCCAAAGACCTTGCCAAGATGTCCTCGAAGTCAGCGGTAAAGCTGCTCGCTCCTTCTCGGGACGGGCTGTTCCGTTGGGTGGCGATCCTGACCGGTTCCAAGAACGCCATCAAAGGCGTGGGCTTCCTGCTCGGAGCATTGATGTTGGGAGGCTTCGGCTTTGTCGCAGCCACCTATGTGATGGCGGCACTCCTGCTGGTGTTGTTGATTGCACTGGTCTTCTTCCTTCCCTCCGGATTGCCAACCGGACGCAAGGGCGCAAAGTTCACAGAAGTTTTCTCCAAATCGCCGAACGTGAACTGGCTGTCGGTTGCGCGTCTCTTTCTTTTTGGCGCACGGGATGTCTGGTTCGTCGTCGGGATCCCGATCTACTTTTACAGCGTGTTGTCCGATGGCTCCGAAGACGGGAACCGCGCCGCATTCTTTATGATCGGCGTTTTCATGTCTGTTTGGATAATTTTGTACGGTCTGGTTCAGGGGTTAGCGCCGAAAATCCTGAAGGCTGGATCACGGACGGAGGGTTCACTTGTTCGGTCTGCGCGTCAGTGGGCTCTGCTTTTGGCGGTGATCCCCGGGGTTCTCACGGTCGCCGCTGTGTCGGCTGTGGGCCCGTCGCTCTGGCTCACGATTGTGCTCGTGTTCGGGCTTCTCGCATTCGGAGCAGTGTTTGCGGTGAACTCATCTCTGCACAGCTATCTCATCCTCGCCTTCACCCAAGCTGATCGGGTGACAATGGATGTGGGCTTTTACTACATAGCGAATGCCGGGGGGAGGTTTATGGGAACGGTTCTATCTGGCGCGGCCTATCAGTTGGGCGGGCTTGAGTTACTGC
>CAXQKF010000148.1:0-17126 GCA_964224285.1 Donghicola sp.
CCGCGCCAATCCCGCGCCTCGATCGGGATCATGCCGCAAGAACTGAACCTCGATCCGTTCTTTACCCCGCGCGGCTCGCTCGAGGTTCAGGCGGGCCTATACGGCGTGCCCCGTAGCCAGCGCCGTAGCGATGAAATCCTGAAATTCGTGGGACTTGAGGATAAAGCCGAGGCCTATGCCCGCACCCTGTCTGGCGGGATGCGCCGCCGCCTGCTCTTGGGCAAGGCTTTGGTCCACCGCCCCCACATTCTGGTGCTGGACGAACCCACAGCGGGCGTCGACATCCAGCTGCGCCAGATGCTGTGGAACAACGTCCGCAAGCTCAATCAGGAAGAGGGCATGACCATCATCCTGACCACCCACTATCTGGAGGAGGCTGAAGAGATGTGCGACGAAATCGCCATCATCAACGAAGGCTCTCTGGTCGCCCGCGACACCACCGCCAATATGCTGGGCCGTCTGGACGCCAAGGCGATGGTGATCCAACCCGATAGCACCCCCTCCCGCCTGCCCGAGGGCGAAGGGCTGGACGTGTCCACCCGCCAAGACGGTGCCTTGGTTATCCGCTATCACAGCAAACAGATCACAGCAGACCGTGTCCTACACGCCGTCCGTGACGCAGGCATTGTGATTCGCGATGTGAAGACAGAACAGGCCGATCTGGAAGACGTCTTCCTGAAGCTGACCCACACCGCCTGAGCGTCAGGAGTAAATCCCTGACCAGATATCGGTGATCGCCTCTTGGTCACCGGACAGGATGGGCTGCAAGAACTCTCCGACGGCGCCAATCGCGCCGTCCATGACCTCTCCGCCGACCTTGCCCGCCAAGCGCCCCGCCAGATCGGACAGAGCTCGCTTCATCAGCCCGCGAAATGATGGATCGTCCAGCTTGCCTGCCCGATATAGACCGCGTTTCACCTCGGCCTGCTGTTCCGCAGTCATGAATTCTTCGAGGACGCTCGCCAGACCAGACACCGGCAACCGCACCAGACTGGGGTTAAAGCTCGCATCGGTGACCACGCGGGCGCGGCGACATATTTCACGCAGATGCGCCTGTACCACAGGGTTCTCGACCTCTAGCACGAACCAATTGGCATCACGGAAATAGCTGTCGTTCATGATCACCGACCGGACCTGATCATCCAACGTACCCTTTTCTGCCTGCCGGATTTCCAGATCGAACATCAGATTGCGGGCCTTGGAGCGACTGACACGCAGGTCGGCCATCACCTGATAGAGCGCAGCCTCGCCACCGATCAGCCCCGCATCCCGCAGAGTGCGGAAGACCAGAAGGTCCACTTCCCGTTTGGGCAGCACACCAAAGGCCGGCGCAGTGTAATCCGCCAGCAACCGCCCCAGCAGAGCCTCCAGCTCCGGTTTCTCCAGCTTGCTCAGTGCGCCTGCGATATCCATAGAAAAAGGCCCTCCGTTTCCAGAGAGCCTTTGGTGCATCGGGTAAAGAGCCAGTGAACCGGCCGCGCGTTACTCTGCCATGGCCAGCATCCGTCCCAGATTGCGGCCACCCAGAATGTGGAAATGCAGATGGGGCACCTCTTGGATCGCATTCTCGCCCGCGTTGGCGATGGTGCGGAAGCCGCCATCCTTTACGCCGACCATCTCGCAAACCTTGCCACATGTGCGGGCGAAATCCACGATCTCGGCATCCGACGCAGTCTGGCAGAAGTGATCGTAGCAGACATAGGGGCCCTTGGGGATCACCAGAACGTGGATCGGCGCCTGAGGGTAAATGTCGTGGAACGCCAGCGTGTGCTCGGTCTCCAGAACGGTTTTGTTCGGAATCTCGCCGCGCAGGATTTTCGCGAAAATGTTCTGGTCGTCGTAGGTATAGGACATCGGCAGCCTCAGTCAGAGAACAGGTAATGGATTTGCATAATCTCTAGCGCTGTATCGCGTTCAACCTCAAGGAAACGCGCCAAGGCTTCGGCATTTTCCTCGGGGCTGGCTTCTTCGCTGATGCGCTCGTAGTTCTCGTATTCTTTGTCGCGGATACGGTCGAGCTCGTGGTGCAGGTCGTTCCGCAAGGTCGGGACCAGACGCTCCAGCTGTTCATCGGTGGTGTGATCGCCCGCCAGACCGGTCCGTTTCGCGTGACCGGCTAAATATTCATCACTGAACGAGCAATCGATCTCTAGAACGCGGGTCGTCGAGCGGTCAGACATGAAGTCCTGCAACAGATCGAGGTTCGACGGATCCATGCAGAGAATCATCTTGTCGGTCTCGTAGACCTCGTAAAGCATCCGGACCAGCACGCGGCGGTGGCGGGCACGCTTGTCCAGACTGCTCTGGATGCCCCCCAGATCGGGCAGCGGTGTGCCCTCTTCTTCGAACAGGTATTCAACGCCCGCGACGTCCACACGTTGCTTGATCTGATCCAGCAGACGCTTGGCCACGTGCCACTTCTTGCAGACCATGATCAGCAGTTCGCGGTGGCGCCCGAGGGTCGCCTCTGCCTCCCAAAAACGGGGGGCGAAACGGCGTCCGACACGGCCACGACCTGCAAGAAATTTGTACAAGTTGCGCCCCTCATCCGAGATGCGGAAAACCACATCATCGGTCGCCCACAGCTCACCCAAGCGGGCGCGCAGTTCCTTGGCTTCGGGACTGATCTTGCGCGCAAAAAGGAAGTTCTGCGCCAGCAGCATATCGTAGTGGTCGTTATAGAAATTCACCGGCATCCCGTAGTCGTTGAACATCAGGAATGTCAGCGTGCGGGTTTCGATTTCCTTGGCGGGAACCAAGTGCCGGACCAATGTCTGAAAGAAGGTCTCGTCCGGAATCCACGTCGTCTGGAAGAAGCGCATGACATCCCTGCGCTGCTTGGTGAATTCAAGGATCGCCTCCACGGTTTCACGGCGCAGACACCACCACTGGCTGCCGATCTGCACGTCGATATCATGGGGAATATCGCGGGTCAGGCCCAGACGCTGCTGCCATTCAAGACTCTTGTAGAACAGCCATTTATTGTTTCTCTCGTTGAACCAATGACGATAGATCAGGCGCTCTTCCTTGATCCCCGTTTTGATCCAGTCGCTGGCAAAGAAATCGAAACTCTCGATAAAGTCGCAGTCGTTCGAATCCAGAAACTCGTGGGCGTATTCGGCGGTTTTGACTGACATGCAATCGCCCGAAAGCATGTAAAAATGAGTTGCACGTGGGAAGGCCTCTGTCGCGGCCTCGACCGCGTACAAGGACGCCTCGACGAGGCTCCATTCCCCCCAGCCACATTTGATGCGTTTCTTGGCAAAGGCGACGTTGGGATTCGGCCCCAAAGCCTCTTTGATCATGGCGAAATGTTCGGGTTTCGCGCGCGCATCGAAGTGAATCGAGATGTAGTCACCTACCGCGGTCAGCCGCTCTGCCTGATCAATAATCGCTTTGGGGTCTTTATGGCAGAGAAGTATAAATGCAATGCGCGACATGTGCTCCACAATCCAGTAAAACGCGTCCATACCTTGTTAGGCGAGATGCGGAATTGAATAAACCGCAATTCTTTGCTTTGTATTAGTAATATTGAACGCACCGAGCGTTTCGGAGGATTGTGTATGGGATTTCCAGGGACCTGGATGACCGAGAGCGAGAGCGTCGTTTACCGCGTCGTTCCCAAGTGTGCCTGCTCTACCATCGGGCAGATCATGTTCTATTCGGACCATGGTCGTTTCTTTGACGGAGACATGCACGACTCCAAATCCGGCCTGCATAAGTGGTCACAGGATGACAGCCAGCAGCTGATCGAACGCAACGTCCTAGCGCACAAAAGTTATGCGTTTACCTGCGTGCGGAACCCTTACACCCGCGTTCTGTCGTCGTTCTTTGACAAAATCTGCGGCATTCAGCGGAACGGTCGCCGGTATCGCGGCAACCTCGTGCCCCTGTTGATCCAGAAATACGGGATCGAGGTCGGTGGCGAGGATGGCAAGCAAGAGTTCGACCAGATCAAATCGTTCCGCCGCTTTTTGCTGTTCACCCGTGACACCATTCGTTGGCGCCGCCCGATGGAGCCGGACATCCACTGGTCGGCCATGTCGGGTCACGTCAGCACGTTCATCGTGAACGGCGGGCGCTACGACAACATCTTCTGGACCGAGAAGTTCAACGACGGGATGCAGAGCGTTCTGGACGCGATCGAGACGCCGAACACCGTCGATCTGGCGAACATCCCGCGTTTCAACGAATCCGAAGGGCATGGCCCCAAGCGCGCCCATCCGGTCGAGGATTACTTTGACGATTTGTCGATGCATCTGGTCAAAGAAATCTACCACCGCGATTTCGAGCTGTTCAAATACGACTTCGACAATCCGGGCAACAAGATGCCCATTGGCGAGATTGATCTCGACGAGGTTCACGCCAAACTCGGTGAATGATTGCAAAGACGCCCGATCCAGACCGGACCGGGCGTTTTCTTTTATTCGCCGTAGGGCACCCAGATATTCTTGATCCGGATCGCGGCCTCCAGGAACTCTGCCCCTTCGCCGTCCTCGCCCATCCAGTCGCGGGTCAAGGCGTTGTTCACCCAAGTGCGCTTCAGGTTGGTGGTGCTGGCGGCTTCGATCTGGCCGGACAGGTCGGTGCTGCTAAAGCTCCAGACTGCGTCCATATCCATGTGCTGCGCCATCGTCTTGGCCAGATCGCCATGGCAGCCGGTCAGGATATTCACCACGCCCGCTGGCACATCCGAGGTTTCGAGCACCTGAATGAAGTCCGTCGCCAGCAACGGATAGGGTTCGGACGCCACCAGGACCGAGGTATTCCCCATCGCCATCAGCGGCGCCATCACCGACACCAGCCCCAGCAAGGGCCGCTCGTCCGGGCAAAGCGCGCCCACCACGCCGACGGGTTCGTTCATGGCCATCGCCACGCCCTTGATCGGGACGCCATGCACGCGGCCATCATATTTGTCCGCCCACGCAGCATAGGTGAACAGGCGGTTAATGGCGGCTTTGACTTCGGCAGTGCCATCGCCGCGCCCGGTCAGGGCATCAATCCGCTCGGCGAACTCATAGGCCCGCGCAGACAGGTTTTCCCCCAGATAGAACAGGATTTGCGCCCGCAGGTGGCCAGTGGTTTTGGCCCAGCCTTTGGCACCATGCGCTGCCTCAACGGCGTTGCGGATATCCTTACGGCTGGCGATGCTGACCTGCCCTGCCAGCGCGCCATCAGCCTGCCAGACGGGCTGGGAATAGCCGCCATCGGGTCGCGCCTGTTTGCCGCCGATATACAGCTTGGCCGTCCGGTCAATGGCATCCACGGGCAGGCCGTCGCCCTCTTTGGGCTCGACTTTGGCAAGGTCTCGGGGCTCGCGGTTCGGGCGGGTATAGGCGCTCAGCCCCTCCCAACCGCCTTCGCGGCCAAAGCCACTCTCGCGCACCCCACCGAAACCGGCCGCCGCGTCGAAGAGGTTGGTGCCGTTCACCCAGACCACACCAGCGGCCAGCTGCGGGGCCACGTCCAGAGCGCGGTTGATATTCTCGGTCCACACACTCGCGGCAAGGCCATAGCGCGTATTGTTCGCGATCTGCACGGCCTCGGACGGCAGGCGGAAGGTGGTCGAGACCAACACCGGCCCGAAGATTTCCTCTTGCATCAGGGTGTCGGCGGGCGACAGGCCGGTGATAAGGGTCGGCGGGTAAAAGCAGCCCTCGGCAGGCATCTCGGCGGCGCTGCGATACAGCTCGCCCGAGGTGTTCCCATCAACCAGTTTCGTGATCGTCTCCACCTGCACGGGGTCCACGATCGCACCCACGTCGATGCATTTGTCCAACGGGTTCCCGATCCGCAGCCGGTCCATCCGGGCCTTCAGCCGCGCGTGGAAATCATCGGCGATGCCCTCTTGGACGATCAGGCGCGAACCGGCGCAACAGACCTGCCCTTGGTTAAACCAGATCGCATCGACCAACCCTTCGACCGCGCTGTCCAGATCGGCATCCTCGAACACGATGTAAGCGGACTTGCCCCCCAGTTCGAGCGTCAGGCCTTTGCCAGCACCAGCCGTCGCTTCGCGGATTTTGCGGCCCACAGAGGTCGAGCCTGTGAACGCGACCTTGTCCACGTCAGCGTTTACCACCATTTCGCCCACCGCGCCGTCGCCGGTCACGATGTTAACCACGCCCGCAGGCAAGCCGATCTGGCGACAGATGTCGGCAAAGCACAGGGCGGTCAGGCTGGTGTATTCAGCGGGCTTCAGCACCACGGTGTTGCCCATCGCGATGGCGGGCGCGACCTTCCACGCCAGCATCAACAGCGGGACGTTCCACGGGATCACCTGACCGCACACACCCACGGGGGCACGGTCTGCCATCGTCTTGTCCATCAACTGCGCGTGGCCCGCGTGGTGATAGAAGTGCCGCTGGACCAACGGAATGTCGATGTCGCGGGACTCGCGGATCGGCTTGCCGTTATCCAAGGTCTCCAGCACAGCGAGCAACCGCCCGTGTTTCTGCAGCGCACGGGCGAGCGCGTACATGTACCGCGCACGGCCAGCCCCGCCCAAAGCCTCCCACTTCGGTTGCGCCGCGCGGGCGGCATCCACGGCAGCGTCCACATCGGCTTGGGTCGCTTGGGTCAGTTCGGCCAGCACCTCGCTCGTCGCGGGGTTGCGGGTTTCGAAGGTGTCGCCAACCTCGGTGAAGGCACCGTTGATGAAGTGGCCAAAGCTGCTGCCGTTATCGACCAGCCAAGCCAGCGCCTCGGCGGCGGATTCGGGGGCGGGACCGTAGCTCATGGTCTCAAAAATCTCTTTCACGGACATGTCGGATTACCCCATCGGGTGGCGGTAGGCGGCGGAATACGCGCCGGTGACGTGGTGTTCGAGCTGGCGTTCGATATCGCCAAGCAGCGAGGACGCGCCAAAGCGGAACAGATCGGGGCGCAGCCAGCGATCGCCAAGCTCTTCTTTGATCAGGGCCAGATAGTTGATTGCATCCTTGGCCTTGCTGATCCCGCCCGCGGGTTTGTAGCCCACTACGTGACCGGTCTGCGCGTAGTAATCGCGGATCGCCCGCAGCATCACCAGCGTCACGGGCAGGGTCGCGTTAACGGGCTCTTTGCCGGTCGAAGTCTTGATGAAATCCGCACCGGCCATCATGCAGATCAGACTGGCCTTGGCGACATTGCGCAGGGTGCCAAGTTCGCCCGTGGCTAGGATCGCTTTGACATGGGCAACGCCGCAGGCCGCGCGAAAGGCCTGCATTTCATCATACAGCGCCTGCCAATTGCCGCTCAGGACATGGCGGCGGGAAATGACGATGTCAATCTCGTGGGCGCCAGCTTTTACTGACTCTTCGATTTCCGCGATCCGCAGGTGCAGGGGGGACAGACCCGCGGGAAATCCAGTGGACACAGCCGCGACAGGGATGCCGGAGCCATCCAGTCCACTAACCGCTGCTTCGACCATATCGTGGTAAACGCAGACGGCACCGACGGTCAGCCCCTCCATCCCCAGCGCGCTCAGGATGTCGGCGCGGACGGGTTGGCGGGCCTTGGCGGTCAGGCGGGCGACGCGGCCCACGGTGTCATCGCCGGACAGGGTGGTCAGGTCGATGCAACTGATGGCGCGGCACAGCCATGCGGCCTGATAGTCCTTTTTCACGCTGCGGCGACCGGGCAAGGTGGCGCAGCGGCGTTCGATGGCGGGTGTGTTGGCTTGGGCGGCGTTCACCCAAGCCATGTCCAGCGGAACGCCCGGATTGCGGGCAAACGCGGCATCAGGCGCAAGATCGTAGGTCGAAGGCACGGTGCTTCCTGTGATCTGGAATTGACTCTTTGGTCAACTTGTCACGCCCGCGCCATCGGAACAAGAGCGGCGCTGCGTCAGGCGGGCGGGTTGAATACCTGCGCCAGAACCTCGGCGGTTTCGCGGTCGCGGACCAGACCCGTTTCCTGCTTGGCATTGCGGTTCGATTTCCAGCCCGTGGTGGTGGACCGACAATGCCAGAATTTACCCTGTTTGTTGGTGAACAAGCTTGGCAGGGGCAGCCGCTCCAACAAATGCGTATCCCACTGGAAACCGCCCAATGGCCCAGACGGGTTGATGCACCACTTGGTCGGGCATGGTTTATCCGAGGGTTTCAGATGCGTGTGGCTGGAATGCAGCGACGGATCGGCGGCCTCGGGGTCCGGATAGCGCCAGAACCCCGGCACCCGCACAAAACCAGCCCGCGATTTCAGCGCCATGTCAAAGATGGTCGTACCGGGCGTGTGGATCAGCTCATCGATGTCACAGCTCAGCACCGCCCGCGCCTGCCCAAACCACCGCAACCGAAGCACGTTGAACAGCGCGGTTTGCAGGTATTTCTCGGTCCGCGCATAGGGCGCACGACCCCGCGGCCCGTATTTCCATGGGGTCGAAACCACCATGATCCGCTTCAGGTCAGTCAAAGACAGCGCATCTTCGATGTCCTGCAGGCTGTAGCTGGTCGAGCCATTGTCCATCAGCACCAGCGCCTCGAGCCCGTGCATCTCGATATGGAAACGGGCGAAGTCTGTGATCCAGCGCAGGTCATTATCTTTGGACAAACACAGTGCGGTATTCAGCCCCTTGAACAGCTCGGCCTCTTCGGCATGTACACCAGACGAAACGGTCGCGCCGAATGCCTTCAAGCGGACTTCGGTCGGGCAAGTCGTCGATTGCAGTTCAATGATATCGTGGCGGTAAAACTGCCGGATACGTTTGATCCGCGCCGGCAAACCGTCCAGAGAAAACGCGCCTTTTTGTACTTCGGCCTTGAGGTTGTTCAGCTTGGGGCAGATCAGATGGACACGACCATCGCGAAAGATCGCGTCATACCATAGCGTCGTGTCATCGAACGCCTGCCCATACCCCTCGCGCTGGTACTTCGCCGAAAGCTTCGACTTCCGGAACGTCCCTGCGGGCAGAGCAGCATGGGCCAGCGTGCGCCCTTGAACCAATCGCGTATTTAACTCGGTTTTGATCATGACAGCGGTGTTCACCGAGTACCCCGAAAAGTCAAATCCTGAACGTCCTGCCTGATCTGATTTCCAATTCGATGGTGGCGCGCCGCATCACACCTCAGGATGCCAGTTTCGCCGCGATCCCGTCCAACATGTCCAGACATTGAGCCATCTGTGACACATCGACAAATTCGTCCGGTTTATGGGCCTGCGCGATATACCCCGGTCCGCAAACCACCACATCCATACCAAGGGACTGAAACAACCCGCCTTCCGTGGCAAAAGCCACAACATCCACATCATTCTCGCCCGTCAGGGCCAGAACCAGATCCCGCGCTTCGTTGGACGTCATAGGCTCCAGACCAGCGACCTCACCGATGGTTTCTGTGATGATCTCGGCTTTGGGCCAACGCGCCTTCATCTCGGGCAAGAGCGTTTCCTGAACATAGCGGCGCACTTCGCCAGTGACATAATCGTAGTCAGAGTTCTGGACGGGTCGGAACTCCCATTCCACATGCGCCTTTCCCGGGATCACGTTATGCGCCACACCCCCATGCAGCCCCCCGATATTCAAAGTCGTCCAAGGCGGATCAAAGCGGCCATTCTCGGGCGCTCGAGTCTTCAACCCCTCGCGCACTTCCAGAAGATGGCTCACATAGCGCACGGCATATTCGACTGCATTCAGCCCGGCATCCGGCGCACTACCGTGCCCTTCGAGGCCGGTAAAGTGGGTGGTGTATTCGCAGCAACCCTTGTGCCCTTCGATCACGCGCATACCCGTCGGCTCCCCAATTACGCAAATTTCCGGCTTTATCGGAAAACTCCGTAACTTCTCGACCAAGGCCTGCGCCCCGAGGCAGCCGGTCTCCTCGTCATAGGTAAATGCGAAATGCAGCGGACGGCTCAACGTCGCGGCATCCACGGTTTCCAACAGTGCCAAGCAGCACGCGATAAACCCCTTCATGTCGCAGGCCCCGCGCCCGTAGAGGCGGTCATCCTTCAAGACCATTTCAAAAGGATCAGTGTTCCAGTCCTGCTCGGCCACGGGAACGACGTCGGTGTGACCAGATAGGACGATACCACCGTCGATCTTGGGTCCTAGCGTCGCCCATAGATTCGCCTTGGCCCCGGTGGCATCCGATTGAACAACCACCTCTGCCCCCGCATTTTCGAGGCTTTGCCTGAGGTAGTCGATCATCTGGAGGTTGCTATCGACCGAGATCGTGGGAAAGCCGATCAGATCACCCAAAATCTCTTGTGCGCGGAATAAGGTGCTCATTCTAATGTACTTTCCGTTCAAACATCAGGTCGCATTCTGAAGGCCGCACATTGGGAATCAAGGGGCTTTGCCCTGCCCGATCTGACCAACCCGAATCTGATGGCAGAGTATCGGGAGACATGATTCGCACTGCACATTTCTAAGGCAGCCGATCACGTTCACTGCGCACCGGAAAGAGTGTAGCGAAAATTTTACCTTCCCGCGCTAAGGGCTTGGATTGACGATACATTGGCCTTGGACCACGCCGCGATACGCCAAACCGCGTGCGCTCCGCAGCCTCCACGGTATGCTTCATATACCCTTGTTTCGCAGGGTAATGTGCATTTCCACTAGGCACCACATTCACTGAATGGGTCGTTTTCGCAGTCCATTTGGTCGGCTTCCATGCAGCAAAATAAACGTTTGACCTGACTTGCTTGGGTAGACCGCATTTCAATGAAACCCACTGTTGCAAGACTCGACTGCACGGGTTTTAGTCGAAGGCGAAAAAGCGCAGCATCAAAGTTGCCGCACAAACAGGGAGCCAGTTTTGGCGCAAACACATTCAGACGATGCGTTCGTTGCCTTCGAACGCGTGCAAAAAAGCTATGATGGCGAAACATTAGTCGTCAAAGACCTTAACCTGTCGCTGCCGAAGGGCGAGTTCCTCACAATGCTCGGGCCGTCGGGTTCAGGAAAAACCACCTGCCTCATGATGTTGGCGGGTTTCGAGACCGCCACCCACGGCGAGATCAAACTGGATGGCAAGCCCATCAACAACATCCCCCCTCACAAGCGCGGCATCGGGATGGTTTTCCAGAACTACGCGCTTTTCCCCCACATGACCGTTGCCGAAAACCTCGCCTTCCCGCTCGAAGTGCGCAAACTCGGCAAATCCGAGCGCGAAGCCAAAGTGAAGCGCGCGTTGGACATGGTGCAGATGGGTGCATTCGGTGGTCGTCGTCCCGCGCAGCTTTCGGGTGGTCAGCAGCAGCGTATCGCCCTGGCACGTGCGCTGGTGTTCGAGCCCGAGCTGGTTCTGATGGACGAACCGCTTGGCGCGCTGGACAAACAGCTGCGCGAACACATGCAGTTCGAAATCACCCGCATCGCGCATACTCTGGGCATCACAACCGTCTATGTGACCCACGACCAGACC
This sequence comes from Donghicola sp., assembly GCA_964224285.1. Taxonomy (GTDB): domain Bacteria; phylum Pseudomonadota; class Alphaproteobacteria; order Rhodobacterales; family Rhodobacteraceae; genus Donghicola. The sequence goes on from CAXQKF010000148.1 coordinate 11,346, forward strand.
GCAGCACTGACCATGTCGGACCGCGTTGCTGTGTTCAACGACGGCCGCATCCAGCAGCTGGCACCGCCGGACGAACTCTACGAAGCGCCCCAGAACAGCTTCGTTGCGCAGTTCATCGGCGAGAACAACACGCTCGACGGCACCGTTCAGGAAATCAAGAACGGCTACGCGGTCGTGCGGCTCGATAGCGGTGAAGTCATCGACTGCAAGCCTGTGAACGTCAGCAAGCCCGGCGAACGCACCCTCGTATCGATCCGCCCCGAGCGCGTTGAAATCGACAAATCGCGTCTACACCCCGATGCCCACACCCTTCAGGCCGAGGTTCTGGAATTCGTCTACATGGGCGATATCTTCCGGACGCGTCTGCGTGTCGCGGGCCGCGAGGACTTTGTGATCAAGACCCGTAACGCCCCATATCAGCGGCGTTTGTCGCCCGGTGAGATGGTCGAAATCGGCTGGTTGGCCGACGACTGTCGCGCGCTGGACGCCTGAAAATTAAGCGTTACACTCTGAAATACCGCAGCGACCCAAATCGCTGCGGCACCTCGCAGACGAGGTCGGATGCGAGGAAAGGATTTCACGGCCTGTCCCGGGGCTTGGAATCATCAATATCAAAATCCGGGCGCCTACTAGGGAGTATGAAATGAAACTCACCAAACTGATGCTGACCACCTCGGCGCTGACCGTTGCCGCTGGCGCGGCGTTCGCCGAAGGCCACGGTGCGATGGCTGACTCCATGACCGTCGTGTCGTGGGGCGGCGCCTACCAGAACAGCCAAGTTAAGGCTTATGTCGAACCCTACGTCGGCATGAACGAGGGCCTCGAAGTTGTCACCGACGAAAGCTCGGCCGAAGCGGTAACCAAGCTGCGCGCCATGGCAGAAGCTGGCAACATCACTTGGGACGTCGTCGACGTTGTGGCTGCTGACGCGATGCGTCTGTGCGACGAAGGCCTGGCGCTGGAAATCGACCCCGACACCATGCTGGCAGACGCGCCCGACGGCACCAAGGCGTCCGAAGACTTTGGCGACCTGATCGTCAGCGAGTGCTTCATCCCCCAGATCGTGTACTCGACCACCTTCGGGTATCGCACCGACCTGCTGGAAACCGCACCCACCAGCGTTTGCGACATCTTTGACACCGAAACCTACCCCGGCAAGCGCGCGCTGGAAAAGCGCCCGATCGGCAACATGGAGTGGGCTCTGATCTGTGACGGCGTCGCAATCGAAGACGTCTACGACACTCTGGAAACTCCCGAAGGCGTGGCTCAGGCGTTCGCCAAGCTCGACACCATCAAGGACAGCGTTGTCTGGTGGTCGGCAGGCGCCGAAACCCCGCAGCTGCTGGCTGACGGCGAAGTCACCATCGGTTCGACCTACAACGGCCGTCTGTTCTCGGCGATCGCCGAGCAGGGTCAGCCCATCGGCATGCTCTGGGACTGGCAGATGTTCGACCTCGACGGTTGGATCATCCCCGCCAACCTGCCCGCAGACCGCGAAGCCCGCGCTCTGGACTTCGTGAAGTTCGCAACCGACACCCAGCGTCTGGCGGATCAGGCCAAGTACATCTCGTACGGCCCCGCACGCGCGTCGTCGGCACCGCTGGTTGGTCAGCACGCAGAATTGGGCATCGACATGGCGCCCCACATGCCGACCGATCCCAACAACGCCAAGAACACCTTCCTGTTCAACTACGACTGGTGGGCAAGCTACCGTGATGACCTGGACGCACAGTACCAGGCATGGCTGCTGCAGTAATCTGCATACGGAAGGGGGGCACCCGCCCCCTTTCCACACCCGCTCTTCCGACAAATCAGGTTCTTGCGCCAAGCCATCTACGGCTTTGCCCAACAACCCACTTATTAGACGCCGGCTAACCGGCGCTGACCTCGACAGGGATAATTATGGCTGATACCACGACCGATGGCCCGATGTTGGCCGCCGACGGCACCCCGCTCAAGCAGAGCCTTGCGCGGGCGCTGCGGCGGCAAAAAATCCGGGCTTTGCTGCTGACCGCACCGCTGCTGCTATTTGTACTGGTGTCGTTCATCATGCCGATTGGCTCGATGCTGATGCGCTCGATCCAGAACACCGCGGGCACCGAATATGTGCCTGACATTCTGCCGAACGTCGTGGCCGAGCTAGAAGAATGGGACCCCGCCACTGGCGAGCTTCCTTCCGAAGCCGCCTTCCGCGCCATGATCATCGACTTCCAAGCCGCGTTCGACAACAAGCAGCACACCCAGTTGGGCCGCCGCTTTAACTATGAAACGCCCGGCATGTCGTCGCTCTTCCGAAAATCGGGTCGCAAAGTGTCCCGCATGGACGTGGCAGAGATCACCGATGCCAAAGCAGAGCTGATCGACGTGGACAAAGACTGGGGCAACATCCAGTACTGGGCCACGATCAAAGCAAACTCGGGCTACTACACCTCCAGCTACTATATGGCGGCCTTTGACGCGGAACGCACCATCGAGGGCGTCCAGATGAAAGACCCCGACCAACGCATCTACCAGAAACTGATGCTGCGGACCCTGTGGCTGAGCGGTCTGATCACCTTCTGTACGCTGGCGATTGGCTATCCGGTGGCATGGCTGCTAGCCGACCTGCCCCTGCGCACGTCGAACCTGTTGATGATCCTTGTTCTGCTGCCGTTCTGGACCTCGCTCTTGGTACGGACGTCGGCTTGGAAAATCCTTCTGCAGGAACAGGGCGTGATTAACGATATCTGGATCGCCCTTGGCTTCTCCGAGCGTCTGAGCCTGATCAACAACCAGCTTGGCGTGGTGATCGCGATGACCCACATCCTGCTGCCCTTTATGATCCTGCCGCTATACTCGGTCATGAAGACGATCCCGCCCTCGTACCTGCGGGCTGCGAAATCCCTTGGCGCGACCAACACCACCGCCTTCCTGCGCGTGTACTTCCCGCAGACCACTCCGGGCATTGGCGCGGGCGCTCTGCTGGTCTTCATCCTGGCAGTTGGCTACTTTATCACCCCCGAACTGGTGGGCGGTGCGGACGGCACCTTTATCTCGAACCGGATCTACTTCCAGTTCTCGACCTTGGGCAACTGGGGTCTGGCGGCGGCGCTCGGCACCATCATGCTCGCGATCGTTCTGCTGCTGTACTACGTCTACGACAAGCTCGTCGGCATTGATAACGTGAAGCTGGGGTAATCAATCATGGCAACCACACTCCCTCCCTATGCGACGACGGGTCAGAAAATCTGGTACTACGCGTTCCGGGTGTTCTGCGGGCTGGTCTTCTTTTACCTGATCTTCCCGATCCTGATCGTGATCCCGCTCAGCTTCAACGCGCAGGACTTCTTCACCTTTACGCCGGAAATGCTGCGTCTCGATCCCGAAGGATATTCGCTAAAGCACTACAAGGACTTCCTTGGTGAAAACGGCGACTACAGCTGGCTGCAAGCGTTCAAGAACTCCTTGATCATTGCACCTGCGGCGACCCTGCTGTCGGTCAGCCTTGGCACTCTGGCAGCCATCGGCCTCAGCCAGCCGCACGTGCCCTTCAAGCGTCAGATCATGGCGCTGCTGATCTCGCCGATGATTGTTCCGCTGATCATCACCTCGGCCGGTATGTTCTTCTTCTACTCGAGCGTTAGCCTCCAGGGCACCATGGCTGGTGTTATTCTGGCGCACGCCGCGTTGGGCATTCCGTTCGTGATCATCACCGTGACCGCGACGCTCAGCAGCTTTGACACCAGCCTGACCCGTGCGGCGGCGAACATGGGGGCGGACCCTGTAACCACCTTCTTCAAGGTGCAGATGCCGCTGATCCTGCCCGGCGTGATTTCGGGTGGCCTGTTCGCCTTTATCACCTCTTTCGACGAAGTTGTCGTGGTGCTGCTGGTGGGTTCGGCTGGCCAGAAGACCCTGCCATGGCAGATGTTCATCGGCCTGCGCGAACAGATCTCGCCGACCATTCTGGCGGTGGCGACCATTCTGGTTGTGATCTCGATCGCGCTGCTGACCACCGTAGAAATGCTGCGCCGCCGTAGCGAGAAACTGCGCGGCATGAGCCCCGGCTAAGGGCCACCACATCGGAAACGAAAAAAGGGGAGGATACCAACCGTATCCTCCCCTTCTCTTTTGCGCCTATGCCCGAATTACTGGGTCAGCGGTGCCAGCAATTCGAGGTTTTTGACCAGGTTACGCACGCCATGCGCGTGGTCTTCGTCAAAGATGTTGTCGCTGTACCAAGCGCCAACGCTGTTGATGTCCACTTTGATCACCTCGGGGCGAACGGACCAAGTCACCTGAAACGGCGATGCCTTTTCGTTGTAGCTGGGGCCGGTGGTCGAACCCAGATAGGTGATCGGAGTACCGGTGTTCTGCGGCACGTTCGGCGCCTGCCAGTAGCCGTCCACCTGCTCGACCTTGGCCAGCTCTACGAAATCGGTCGCTTCGGGGTCATTGACCAGAACCATCACCTGCGTTTCAACGCGCAGCTGCGGATTGCCGGTCGAATCCGCAAGACATGCGCCAAGGGTCGGGCCGGGCTCGATATCGCTGGTGGTGTGGACAAAGTGCACTTCGATGGTCTGACCCGACTGCAGCAGACCGTGTTCGCCCTGACCGATGGGCGCGGCCAGCGGGGCCAGCTCTGCCTCGGTCAGCTCCCCGTCATAGACGAAACCGGTGCCCCAGCCGTGGCCATCGCCATTGCCGCGGAAGGTCGAGAACTCACCACCGGCGTGCTCAGCACCATCGTGGAAGTGGATGTTGCACAGGTTCATCTGGTTGGCCGCCGGAGCCATCGAAAAGACCCGTGCATTCTCGCCCTCGGCACCGCGTAGATCGCGCGGAGACTGGGGACCAAATCCTGCGTCGGCTGTGGCTTCGGCCAAAGTCGCGCGCTGAGCGTCGATCACAGCATCTGCCACATCTGCGCTATCGCTGTTTCCTGCCGACGCTGCGACACTTGCCGCGAGAAACGCCGATACCGATAGACTTGTTGTCATGAATTTCATGAGAAACCTCCTCACATCGTAAAAACAAAATTACATAGTTGCGAATTTGCGCGTTGACCCTAGTCGAGAAGTCGCCTCGACGAAACCAAAATGCACTTCTTCAAATCATCTTTTCAAAAATATCGTGTGATTTCAGATAAATACAAAAAGGCCAGCACCGAGGTGCCAGCCCATTTTCTGTTTTCAAAACGGTCTTGGAGTTACTTGGTCAGGATCAATTTGCCCTGACGGGTAATACGCAAAGTGTAAATCTGGTCGCCCAGTTGGATCAGCGCCTGAGCACCACCAGCGGTCAACTCTTCGGCGATGTGAAGGGGCAGTTCGGGCGAATGCGGGCTGGCAGTGCGGAATGTCGAAGTCATGAGGGTCATCGGTAGTTTCCTTGCGGTGCGCGCGGCATCAGAGGTCGCGGGTTTCAATGCGGTCGAGCAAACGCTCCGCACAGAGGTCCACAGGCCATGTCAGCTCTGCAAGGATGGCGCGCAATTCGGATGCACGCGTGGTGTTCTCTTGAATGCGGTCAGCCTTGGGCGGTTGTGTCATGGAATGTGTCCTATTTGACGAAAGCGCTGGCTGACCCGATTCAGGTTGGCTAAGCTAAACCTGACTATTTTAGTCGCCTTCGTCAATCCCCAACTTGCGGCAAAAGAAAAGGCCCGCCAAACCCGGCGGGCCCTGCCATAAATTCAGGCGGTTGCCTTACAGCTGCTCTAGCACGGTTTCACCCGCAGACAGCTCGCAAACACCGGGGTTTTCGTCGATGTTCAACTGGGTGACGACGCCATCTTCG
>CAXQKF010000149.1:0-6318 GCA_964224285.1 Donghicola sp.
TGCCGCCGAGGTCGTTTCTGTCACCAAACCGGGCGCTGAAATTCACGGCTACGAGCCGACGCCGCGTGATATGGTGCGGGCCCATGACGCCGACCTGATCTTGTGGAACGGCCTCAATCTGGAACAGTGGTTCCGGCAGTTTCTGGATAACTTGGGCGACATTCCTTCGGTCACGCTCAGCGATGGCATTGATCCGATTTCGATCTCAGCGGGCTCTTACGAGGGCAAGCCGAACCCCCATGCGTGGATGGGGCTCGACAATGCGCAGATTTATATCGACAACATCGCCACTGCCTTTGTTGCCCATGATCCCGAGAATGCAGAGACTTATCGCGCCAACGCCGAAGCCTACAAGACCGAGCTGCGCGACGCGCTGGAACCCATCCGCCAAAAAATCGCCGAAGTGCCCGAGGACCAGCGATGGCTGGTCACTTGTGAAGGCGCATTCAGCTATCTGGCCCGCGATTTCGGTATGAAAGAGCTGTACCTGTGGCCGATGAACTCTGACCAGATGGGCACGCCGCAGCAGGTGCGCTCCGTCATTGATGGTGTGAAATCGAACGAGATTCCGGTCGTTTTCTGCGAAAGCACCGTGAACACCGCGCCCGCCGAGCAAGTCGCCCGAGAGACAGGCGCGGCCTATGGCGGTGTCCTCTATGTGGATAGTTTGTCGCCAGAAGGTGGTCCCGTGCCCACCTATCTGGACCTTCTGAAAGTGACTGCGCAGACTGTGGTTGACGGGCTGACGGCAGGCACGAATTGATAGGGTTCAGGTGCATGGCAACCGGTTTCATGGTTTCGGCGGGGAGTGCGGGATGAAACACGACACCCATTTGTCAGACAAAACGGATGCGAACGAAGGCATCGTCGCGCAGGATCTGACTGTCACCTATCGCAATGGCCTTACTGCACTGCGCGACGCGAGTTTCCAGATTCCGCGCGGCACCGTAACTGCGCTGGTCGGGGTGAACGGGGCCGGGAAGTCCACTCTTTTCAAGGCGATCATGGGCTTTGTTCCAGTGGCGCGTGGTGACATCCGTCTTGTGGGCCTTAGCGTCAAAGATGCGCTCAAGCGCAATCTGGTGTCCTACGTGCCCCAATCCGAAGAGGTCGACTGGACCTTTCCGGTGCTGGTCGAGGATGTGGTCATGATGGGCCGCTACGGTCACATGGGCTTCTTGCGGCGCCCGTCCAAGGCGGATCACGAGGCGGTTGATGCGGCTTTGCTTCGGGTGAACATGCAGGATTTCCGGCACCGCCAGATCGGCGAGCTGTCCGGCGGCCAGAAAAAGCGCGTTTTTCTGGCGCGTGCGCTGGCGCAGGACGGGCAGGTGATCTTGCTGGACGAACCCTTCACCGGTGTCGACGTGAAGACCGAAGAGCAGATCATTTCGCTGCTGCGTGAATTGCGTGCAGAGGGGCGGGTGATGCTGGTTTCGACCCACAATCTGGGCTCGGTGCCTGAATTTTGCGACCGGACCGTTCTGGTCAAGGGCACGGTGCTGGCCTATGGCCCGACCGAAACAACCTTTAATCGCAAGAACCTCGAGGCTGCTTTCGGCGGTGTTCTGCGGCACTTTACCCTGGGCGGGTCCGATCTGCACGATGACGAAGACGAACGCCACGTGTCGATCTTTACCGATGATGAACGGCCTCTGGTCCAATACGGAAACCGGACCCATAGGGTAAAGCGCAAGAAATGAACCTGCTGCTAGAGCCCTTTACCTACGGATATATGACGAACGCCATGTGGGTTTCGGCCCTAGTTGGCGGCGTCTGCGCGTTCCTGTCGTCCTATTTGATGCTCAAGGGCTGGTCGCTCATCGGGGATGCCTTGTCCCACTCTGTCGTGCCAGGCGTTGCAGGGGCCTATATTCTGGGGCTGCCCTTTGCGCTGGGGGCGTTCTTCTCTGGCGGCCTTGCGGCGGCGGCGATGCTGTTTCTAGCTGACCGGTCCGGGCTGAAGGCGGATGTGATCATCGGGATCATCTTTACCTCGTTCTTCGGTTTGGGCCTCTTTATGGCGTCGGTCAGCCCGATTTCTGTGTCCATCCAGACCATCACTATGGGCAATATTCTGGCGATCACGCCCGAGGACACCTTGCAACTGGCGATCATCGGGGTCGTCTCTCTCGTGGTTCTGCTGGCAAAGTGGAAAGACCTGATGGTGACGTTTTTTGACGAAAGCCACGCGCGGTCGATTGGCTTGCGGACCGGTTTGTTGAAGGTGGTTTTCTTTACCCTGCTGTCGGCCTGCGTTGTTGCCGCGATGCAGACTGTCGGGGCGTTTCTGGTAATCGCGATGGTGGTGACACCCGGGGCGACCGCTTATCTGCTGTGCGACAGATTTCCCCGACTGATCGTCACCTCGGTCCTTATCGGCGCGTTGACCAGCTTTGCCGGCGCGTACATCAGCTATTTTCTGGATGGTGCGACGGGCGGCGTGATTGTGGTGCTGCAAACGCTGATCTTTCTGGGTGTGTTTGTCTGGGCCCCCAAGCACGGCGTTCTGGCCGCCCGCAAGAAAGCCAGCGCAGCACTGAAGGAGCAGGTCTGATGCTCGAGACGTTGCTTATGCCCTTCATGTTTCCGTTCATGCAGAACGCCTTCTGGATTGCGCTGATTGTGTCTGTGCCGACCGCGCTGCTGTCCTGCTTTCTGGTGCTCAAGGGATGGGCGCTGATGGGGGACGCGGTCAGCCATGCGACCCTGCCGGGTGTGGTGGTGGCCTATATTCTGGGGATCCCGCTGATTGTCGGTGCATTCGTCGCGGGCATGGTCGCGGCGTTGTCGACCGGCTACCTGACCGAGAATAGCCGGATCAAGCAGGATACGATCATGGGCGTTGTCTTTTCGGGCATGTTTGCGGTGGGGATCGTGCTGTACGTGGCGATCGATACGAACGTGCACCTCGATCATATCCTGTTCGGCAACATGCTGGGAATCGGTGCGCAGGATCTATGGACGGCAGGCGTCATATCGGCCGGAGTGGCGGTCATGCTGTTGCTCAAGTGGAAGGACTTTATGCTCCATGCATTCGATCCGGCCCAAGCGCGTGTGTCGGGCCTTCCGGTCGGGTGGCTGCATCACGGATTGTTGGCGATCCTGTCTTTGACCGTCGTCGCGACACTGTCGGCAACGGGCCTCATTCTGGCGATCGGGTTGCTGGTTGCGCCGGGGGCAACAGCATTTCTGCTGGTGCGCAGCTTCCGGCAGATGCTGCCTGTATCGGTGGTGGTCTGCGCGGTGTCGATGGTCAGCGGTGTCTACCTGAGTTTCTTTCTGGACAGCGCCCCTGCGCCGACGATCATCCTCGTGTTGACGGGTCTGTTTGTGGCGGCCTTTGTGCGCCGCACCATTCAGACCCGCCGCGCGTCGGCGGCGGTCTGACCGGGCCTTAGGGCAGGCGTTCCAGTTTTCCTGCCCTGAGTGCGTATCCGCACGGCGCGATTTTCGCGCTAAACTCGGGGTTGTGGCTGATGAGCAGGATGGCCTGTGGCAAGCTTTGAAGGATGTCGATCAGGCGCGCTTCGTTTTCGACGTCCAGCGCATTTGTCGGCTCGTACAGCAGCAACATTTCGGGCTCCATCGCCAGAACAGTCGCCAGAGTGACCAAGCGTTTCTCGCCGCCGGACAGCCGGTGGGTGATGCGGTCGCGCAGGTGGGTCAGGTGCAACCGTTGCAGAATGCTGTCCACAATGGCCAGCGCCTCGTCCCGCGACTTGCCTAGGTTCAAGGGGCCAAAGGCGATGTCCTCGGCCACGGTGGGGCAAAAGAGCTGGTCGTCGGGGTCCTGGAACACGTAACCGATCCGGCGGCGCACTTCGACGAAATCGGCCTCGGTCCGGCGTTCCTGATCAAAGGCCAGAACCTGGCCACTGGCGGGACGGAGCAAGCCAACCGCGATCTTCAGCAGAGTGGATTTTCCGACCCCGTTCGGTCCTACGATCGACAGCCGCTCGCCTGCATTGATGGTCAGGCTCGCTCCGTCCAGCACGGGGGCATGGGCCGGATAGGCAAAGCGGATATCGCGAAGCTCAAGCAAAGACATAGCGGAACTGGACCACAAGCAGAAAGATCGATGCCGCTGTCATCAGGGCGGCAAACACCCAATCCCGGTCCGTCATCCGGAACTGTTCTAGCAGCACAAACCGGCCCGTAAAGCCCCGGCATTTCATCGCGCCGAGCACCCGTTCGGACCTTTCGAGCGCGCGGATCAGCATCATTCCGACCAGATACCCAAAGCTGCGATAGGTGTGCCAGTTGGTGCCAGGTTGAAAGCCGCGCATTTTCATGGCGGCCCGCAGGCGCATATACTCTTCGCGTAGTGTTTCGATGTAGCGCGTGGTGAACATGAGCAGCTGCACTAATTGCTCGGGCATCCGCAGCGCGTGCAGGGCGTGCCCCATGGTCACAGGCTCCATCGAGCCGACCAGACACATCAGCGCAAGGATCACGGCGTTGGCGGTCATGGCGATCTCGATCGCCTGACGCAGCCCCTCCCACGAGGCGACCAGACCAAAGACCGAGAACATCGGCGTCCCCACAACCGAGAACGGCAGCAGGATCAGGGTAAATATGATGAAGCCGTCCATGGCCGCCATGCGTTTGACCGTGCGTTTCGCGGGCAGACCGGACAGCGGCAAGAGCGCGGCAGCCACGATGACAGCCAGACTCAGCGCAACCAGATCAGAGAGCGATACAACGACAATCGCGAATAGGGTGGCCAGCACGATCCGCATCCGCGGGTCCAGATCGTTCAGGTGGCCCATTGTCATCATGGGCCCCATCCGAAGGGTTTTGTCCGCGTTGGTCAACCGGTCGGCCATGACTTAGCCTTCCATGCGGCGGCGGGCCGCGATGTAGAAATACAGCCCGAACAGCCCGAGAATATATCCAAGCCCTCCGAGAATGGTCTGAAGGTCGTTCTTTTCGCGATAGGCCGCCAGTTCACGGCGCAGGGGGCGCATCTCGTCGCGGACGGCCTCGGCGATGGCCAGACGTTCCTCGGTGGATAGGGACGCAACAGTCACGCCGCCGGTCTGGTTTTGTACAGGCGCGGCGGGCACAGCAGCGGCGGTCTCTTCCAGTGCAGCGACACCGAGAATGTCGGCAATTTCAGAGGCAGGCATTTCAGCCTCGCCGACGTGGCCAGCCCCCAAGTTCGCCCTGAAAATGTGGGTGATCGCTTCGGTCGGGGTGTAGACGAAGAAGCCGTCGTCATCAGTCACGGCTTCGCCAAGCTTGTTGCCCGCGCTGTCAAAAGCCTCGATCTTGGCGCCGACAGACATATCCCCGTTCGAGAACCCGAGTTCCCCTTCGACCACGTCGCCCGATTTGAAGATCGCGAAGATGACCTTGTGGGCGGCGGCGGGCATGGGTAGCGCCATCAGCGTCAGGACCAATACAAAGATCCGCGTCATGGCGCGACCCCTTTCACTGCAGTGAAGAGATCGGGCCGGACCTGACGTACCAGATAGACGGCGGCGCCGGTCAGCAGGGCTTCGATCGCCATGATCGGCAGGTGGGCGATGAGAACCAGCTTGGCCGCAGGCAGGAATTCGTCACCGGTCAGAGCCAGCGAGAAGGCAACGAATAGCGTGGTCATCGCAATCGCGAAGGCACCGCCGACGCCTGCCCACAGGGCTCCCGCTTTGGGTGAACCCCGTTCGACAAGCCGCCCGAACAGCAGCCAGGCCAGTACAGCAGGGGCTGCGATGTTCAGAAGGTTCACGCCGATCACCGTTAGCCCGCCAAAACCAAAGAACACAGTCTGTAGCAAAAGCCCGACGAACAATGCCGGAAACGCCGCCCAACCAAGGATCAGCCCCGCGAGCCCGTTCAGCACCAGATGGACCGAAGATGGGCCGATTGGCACATGGATCAACGCCGCGACAAAGAAACTGGCAGACAGAATGCCGGTCGCAGGAATGCGTTCGAGCGTCAGTTGTCTCAACCCCATGGCGATGCCGCCGACCGCCAGAGCAGTTCCAGCGATCACAACAGGGGTCGAGAGGGCTCCGTCAACGATATGCATGGCTCACTCCAAATCGTAGGCATGGATCCAGAGCACAGCATCCTGGCTCAGTTCCTTGCCTTCGTATTCGGTTTCGGGGCCGGACCCGAGCGCGGCAAAGCCCCACCAACCGGCCTTTGGCACGCCAAAGCTGAAATAGCCGTTCTGGTCGGAAATCACGACCAGCGACCCGCCCGGCATGGGGCTCACAGTGGGGGCAGAGGCGGCAAAGCTGTTCAGATCGGGCTTGGCCGCGACGTATTCAATCTCGATCTCGATACCTGCGGCGGGGGTGCCTTCGG
>CAXQKF010000150.1:0-2601 GCA_964224285.1 Donghicola sp.
TGTTTGGACGTTGCCGATGGCCGAGTGGTCAAAGGCGTGAACTTTGTCGATCTGATTGACGCGGGCGACCCCGTCGAGGCCGCGCGCGCCTATGACGCCGCCGGCGCAGACGAGATCTGTTTCCTCGACATTCACGCTACCCACGAAAACCGTGGCACCATGTACGATCTGGTGACCCGCACGGCCGAGCAGTGCTTTGTGCCTCTGACCGTCGGTGGCGGCGTGCGGACCAATGCGGATGTGCGGGCCCTGCTGCTGGCTGGCGCGGACAAGGTCAGCTTTAACTCGGCCGCTGTCGCTGACCCCGATGTGATCGCCCGCGCGGCGGACCAGTTCGGCAGCCAGTGCATCATCTGCGCGATTGACGCGAAAACCGTGGAGCCGGGCCGCTGGGAAATCTTTACCCACGGGGGCCGCAAATCGACCGGCATCGACGCTGTGGAATTCGCGCGTTTGGTTGCGGAAAAGGGCGCAGGGGAACTCCTGCTGACCAGCATGGACCGTGACGGCACCCGCGCAGGCTTCAACCTGCCGCTGACCCGCGCCATCGCGGACGCCGTGGACATCCCCGTGATCGCTTCGGGCGGCGTCGGCAATCTGGATCACCTGATCGAGGGCGTCACCGAAGGCCACGCCAGCGCCGTTCTGGCCGCATCGATCTTCCACTTTGGCGTGCACACCATCCACGAGGCCAAGGCCCACATGGCCGCCGCCGGCATCCCCATGAGGCTGACATGAGCGCCCTGCACCGCCTGAACGACACCATCGCTGCCCGCGTCGTGGACAGTCCAGACACCAGCTGGACTGCCAAGCTGCTGTCCAAGGGCCCCGAGAAATGCGCCGAGAAATTCGGAGAAGAGGCCGTAGAAGCCATCATCGAGGCCGTGAAAAACGACCGCGAGAAGCTGATCGGCGAAGCGGCGGACGTGCTCTATCACCTCTTGGTCATGCTACGTGCCCGCGGCGTGGACCTGTCAGAGGTCGAGGCAGAGCTGGAGCGCCGCGAAGGCACCTCTGGCATCGCCGAAAAATCAGCCCGCAAATAATTACAGCAGCCCGAGGCGCGGAATCTCGATCTTCGGGCAGCGGTTTTCGACCACTTCCAAACCATTCTCACGGGCCAGCGCGGCACCTTCGGCGCCGTGAACCCCTAGCTGCATCCAGATGGTGCGCGGGCCTGATAGGCTCAGAGCCTCTTGAACGATGGCTGGAACGGCCTCTCCGGCGCGGAAGATGTCCACGATGTCCACGGGATCGGTGATGTCGCCTAGGGTGACTACAACGGTCTCTCCGTACAGCTGCTGGCCCGCCAGACCGGGGTTCACCCCGATCACCCGATACCCCTGCTCTGCCAGAAAATTCCCGACCTGATAACTGGGCCGCGCCGGATTGGCCGAAGCCCCGACCAAGGCAATCGTCTTGGCGCTGGTTAGAATCTCGCGACTTCGGGAATCGGTCTGCTGCATAAACACTCCTGTTTTCAGGCGGAGCTTCACAAAAAACGCCCGAGAGGAAAAGCTCTCGGGCGAAGGTACGGAACGAGGGACAGTGAAGATATCACAAGGGTTCCGGCCTTGTGATTAACATGGATATAAGAGAACATTTCGCGACTTAAAGAGCATGTAAACAAGCCGTGATCACATTTAACCGCTTGTCGCCTCAGCCGAAAAAACCTCTGACCTGTCACATTTCCCTGTTTTGACCCGCACACAGACTCCCATTTTGCGCCTTTCCGGCATGGAGCTGCGTGCGATTCGCTGCGACGCCGTCCCTATTTCTCTTGCGAGGCATAGAGCGCGACCGCAGCCGCGTTCGACACGTTCAGCGAACCGAAATCTCCGGCAAAGGCGATCTTCACGAGGGAATCGCAGGTCTCACGGGTTTCCTCGCGCAGGCCGGGCCCTTCGGCCCCTAGAACCAGTGCCACGGGGCGATCAGTCTGGCCTTCCAGGGCTTCTTCGATGGTCTTTTCGGCGGTGCCGTCCAGACCCAACAGCAGGTAGCCCATGTCGCGCAGACGCTCCATTGCTTGGGACAGGTTGCCCACACGCAGATAGGGCTGACGTTCCAGAGCGCCGCTCGCAGTCTTGGCCAGCGCGCCCGTTTCAGGTGCCGAATGACGCGCAGGAGCGATCACAGCGCAGGCCCCGAACACCTCGGCGCTCCGCAAGATGGCACCCACGTTGTGCGGGTCTGAAACGCGGTCCAGCATCACCACACGGGGCGCACGACCGGGCTGACCGACGCAGATATCCTCGAGCTTGCCCCAGTCTAATGCCTTGACCTCGAGCGCGGCCCCCTGGTGCACCGATTGCGGGTCCAAGGGGGCGGCGAACTTGCGGGGATCGGAAACTTCGGGCGTGATTCCCGCTTTGTCGATCGCATCCTGCAGTTTCGCCTGCGCATTCAGCGTCACCACGAGTCGCAGTTTGACGCGCGCGGGGTTCTCCAGCGCGTCACGCACCGCATGCAGACCAAACAACCATACCGTTTCTTTCGCGGCAGCGCGCTTGGATTGCTCTTTTTCCACGACCCACTTCGGTTTTTTCATGGCTTTGGCCCTTTGTTTTCTGATGTCTGCCTAACTGCCTACGCTTTCTT
>CAXQKF010000151.1:0-9642 GCA_964224285.1 Donghicola sp.
TTCGAGAACCGAGTAAGCCCGCCGATGCTCTGGCGACCAGAACAGGAAGTCAGGATCAGGGAGAAGAGTAAAAGGGCGTTGCTTCAACCCGAAATGGGCAGCGTACATGGCACCGGAGGACATACACAAAAACCTTTTTGAAAAATCAGCTAACACGTCAGCTCACCCGAAAATCCGAGGAACGGCCCTCTGCTCTACTGCACGATGTGACGCATCATCGGAGCAACGATGCACGTTTGCCTGCCGCGACAGGTCAATTTCAACCGGAGAGAGCAAAAAGAGAGCAGCCATACCGACGCCACACCAAACACACACAAAATATCTTTCAATACTGCGCAAAACTTACAATTAATGCAACAGGGCAATTAAATATCAATTGCATACTCTCTCCAATTGATAACGCAACGTGAACAGATCAGGGATACCCCCCACATTAACCCTTTTTTAGCATGGCGCCGACTACCATGACCGGTTGGGCAAGAACTGGCCTACCCCAGACTCAACGAAAACCAATTAAAATCTTGTTAATAATAGATTTTCACCAGAAATCTCACTGATCTTCATTTTTCTGACGCTCGCATTTCTTAAAAAATCTTGAAAAATCAGCACGAAAGTCAGAGGATTTAGACACAGACACTGTTGCTAATATTAAATTAATACAATTCAGGTCGTTTGTTAACCAAATTTGCACATCTGCCAGCATCAATTGTGCTGGCTCAGTATCGATTTTCCTCGGACGAGCCTCACCTCTGGTCCTATTTTTTGTTTAATGAGTTGGGATGTCATGCTTTTATCTGACAGTTTTGCAACCCCTCTAAATCAACCGGTGGGACACCCTGCCGAGACGCCGCCAGCCTACCTGCGCCCGGATCAAACCTATGCCTTGTATTACAAACGCGCATTCGACATCTGGATCACGGTTCTGGTTTTGCTGCTGGCATCTCCATTCCTTCTGCCCATCGCTCTGGTGCTCAGTGCCCTGATCTCATTTGATGGGTACAACCCGATCTTTACCCAACGGCGGATCGGACGGCACGGTCGGCACTTCCGCATGTACAAGTTCCGGACCATGGTCCACGACGCGGACAAGCGACTAGAGGACTATCTGGCCGCCAACCCCGAAGCGCGGGAAGAATGGGAAAAGCACCAGAAACTGCGGTTTGACCCGCGGATCACGGCGGTCGGGCGCTTCTTGCGCAAGACCTCGCTTGATGAACTTCCGCAGCTTCTGAACGTGCTTCGCGGTGAAATGAGCCTCGTGGGACCGCGCCCCATGATGGTCGAACAGTCTGCCTTTTATCCCGGCCGCGCGTATTATCTGACCCGCCCCGGACTGACCGGCCCGTGGCAGGTGTCGGACAGGCACGGGACCAGCTTTGTCGACCGCGCCGCCTATGACGACAAGTACCTTCACAAACTCAGTTTCCGTACCGACCTTCGCATTCTTTTCAGCACTGTATTTGTCGTGCTGAGGGGAACCGGGGTTTGACTTTGCACTTCGACTTTTCAGGAACGCTTTTCAGTGACCAGACTACTCCTCGCCCTTTCTCTCATACTGGCTTTGACCGCTTGCGACTCGTCCGAGGAACGCGCTGAAGAGCACTACCAGAATGCCCTGTCCCTCCTTGAATCCGGCGATACGCCCCGCGCACTGATCGAGCTGCGGAACGTATTGAAACTGAACACCGCACACCTCGATGCACGCCGCCTCTATGCGGATACGGTACTGGCAGAGGGCAAGCAGTCCGAAGGGCTGGCACAATACATGCGCCTGGTAGAACAGAGCCCGGAGGACGGCGAAGCGCAATTGGTCGTGGCCCGATTGCTGATGGAGTCCTTTGCCTATGAAGACGTAACCGCATACGTGACCAAAGCAGTCCAGCTTATGCCCCAGAACATCGAAGCCCAGGCCATCGCCGCAGCAGCAAGCTACCAGCGCGCCCTGCAGGCCAAGGACAAGCAATCCCAGCAGCAAGCCATTCAACAGGCCCAAGAGGTTCTCGAGGCGGACCCCAGCCAATTCTACGCCGCGCAAACGGTCATGGCAGGGCTGATCGAGCAGGGGCTATGGTCCCAGCTTCTGGATCAGGTCAAAGCCTCGCTGGAACTGCACCCGGACAGCCTGCCGTTTCACCGCGTGCGCTTGATGGCGCTGGAACGCCTTGGGGACCTAAGCGGGATCGAAGCTGCTCTGATCGAAACCACCACACGCTTTCCCGAAGAGCCGAACCTCGATATCAAGCTGGTGAATTGGTACACAAAGCATGGCCGGACCGACGAAGCCGAGGCCTGGCTGCGCGGCAGAACCGGTACAAAGCCCGAAGCGCGCGAGCTGCTGCTATCCTACATCAAAGAGACCCGCGGCACAGACGCGGCTCTGGCCGATCTGACTGCGGCCATGTCACAGCCCACACCCGATACAGACATTGCCGCAGATCGCGACAGGTTCGCCGCGCTGAGTGCCGCGCTGCGCTACGAACTGGGTGAAACCGACGGAGCCGTCGCTGAACTGCGCGCACTGTTGCAAGACGCATCAGAGAGCGAGGCAACCGACCGGTCACGCATCGCGCTGGCCGCAATTCTGGATCAGCAAGGCCAGAAAACCGAGGCTGAAACGCTGGTGACTCAGGTGCTGAACCACGACCCCGCCCAAGTCGATGCCCTGAGAATGCAGGGCTCCTGGATGATCGACGACGACAAAACCGGCGACGCGATCCTTGTGCTGCGCAAAGCATTGGATCAGGAGCCCGACAACGCGCTGGTTCTGGCGACACTGTCCCGCGCCTACGAACGCGAGGGCAGTCAGGATCTGATGTCAGATGTCCTGATGCGCGCGGTCGAGTCCGCGAAATACGACCCCGCCCTGACGTTGCGAATGGTCGAAGTCCTGCGCAGCCAAGGTCAGCTTCCCGCCGCCGAGAATCTGACCCTCGAGGCCCTGCGCCGGCAGAATACAAACCTACAGCTATTGGGGACGTTGACCGAAATCCACATCGGTATGGAGGATTGGGGCCGCGTGACGCAGGACATTCACCGCCTGCGGGATATCGGGACCACCGCCTCGATCAAACTCGCCGACACCCTCGAGGCACAACAACTGATCCAGCGTCGCAAAATTGATGACTTGGTACGCTTTGTCGAAACCCAACTCGGCAGCGACACGAGCGGCGCGGCGATGGTTGTGCGCAGCATGATCCTTAACAACCAGATGGCCGAGGCCGCAGAGTATGCGCAGGCAACCTATGCGGCCAATCCGACCGATCCCGTGGCCACCTTTCTTTACGCCACGACACTGGGCCACATGCAGGAAGATGCCAAAGCAATCGGCCTGTTCCGCTCCTTGCTGGAGCTTGACCCAACCCTTCGCGATGGGTGGATGGCCCTGTACAACCTGCACCAGCGTGCAGGCGACATGGACACCGCCCTCGCTGTTCTTCTCGAGGCCAAAGAACACTTGCCAGATGACGCAGGGCTGAAGTGGATTCACGCAAGCCACATGCAATCCACCGGTGACATCGACAAAGCCATCGAGATTTACGAAGGGCTCTATGCCGAAGACAGCGGTCAGGAAATGATTGCTAACAATCTGGCCAGCTTGCTGTCGACCCAAAGGGACGATGCAGACAGCCAGAATCGGGCTTACTTCATTGCCCGCCGCCTTCAGGATTCAACCTATCCACCCTATCAGGACACTTACGGCTGGATCGCACTCCAGCGCGGCGAAATCGAGCAGGCATTGAGCCATCTGGAGCCTGCCGCAGCAGCCCTGAACAAAGACCCTAGGGTCCAGTACCACCTCGGCATGGCCTATATTGCCGCCGATCAGGCACAAAAGGCCCAGACGACTCTGATCTACGCGTTAGAATTGCTGATCGATCACCAAGAAGAAATGCCCGATCTGGTGGCAAGTGTGACCGATGCGCTGGCATCTTTGGCCACTACGCCAATAGAAGCTGCTGCGGACTAAACCCTAAGCGAAAACTTTTGCAGAAAAGCGGGCAGACTCGCCTGTAAATTGTTTCCTTGAAAGCTGAGATAACATATCCTGTAGGGGCTTTTGTTTTATTCAAGACGGCAGCTTTGCAGACCGCGCCTATGTTGGCGCGACTTCTCTGCGCCGTGTTTAACGAGGAATTAAAATGGCAATTCTCCGGATCATGCGCACAGTTCTGCGCCTCGCGATTCTGACCCTTGCGCTGGCGGGCGGCACTTCGGCTGCACTTGCCGACAACTACCGGATCAAAACTGGCGACACGCTTCAGATCGAAGTGCTCGAGGACGCAAACCTGAGCCGCCCTGTTCTGGTCCTGCCCGATGGCAACATCAACTTCCCTTTCGCAGGCACCATTCGCGCTGCCGGACGGACTGTCGGCACGGTTCAATCGGATATCGTCTCGCAATTGGCCCCCAACTTTAACGTTTCTCCGAACGTATTTGTCAGCGTTGCCTCTCTGGCGCCGCCACGTCCCGTCGCACCCCCAGTGATCCGCACCTACGGGGTCTACGCAATGGGCGAAATCAACACCCCCGGTCGTCTCGACATCGACACCAAAGAGGGCGTGACTATTCTGCAGGCGATTGCCACTGCGGGCGGCTTCACCCGTTTTGCGGCCACAAACCGAATTGAACTGCGCCGCGTGAACCCCAAAACAGGCCAGGAAACCAAGTATCTGTTCGATTACAAAGGCGGGCGGGGTATCTCTGGTGCAACACCTCTCCAAGAAGGAGATGTAATTGTGGTTCCCGAAAGACGACTTTTCGAATAACGTTGTCTCAAACCCGCAAAATAGCGGGAGCTTCCGAAAATCGGGGGCATTGAGGCAGCATAGCAGGGCGATCGGCAACGATCACCTGCGAAGAGGAAAGTTCAGGCGATGAGGTCCAGTCAGCGGCTCTATCAAGTATTCTCGTTTTCAACCGTCACGATGCTGGCCTGCACGGCCGTTGCTCAGGACGAGCAAGCGCGGGGAAACGAAATTCGGTTCGGTGTGTCTTCTGAACTCAGCAGCGAAAGCAACGCTGGGATGGACCGCCCGTCCGAGGGCGACACCCACTCTTTTGCCACGACCCTGAGTGCGGGGATCAGCCGCCGGACCGCGATCGAGCAACTTGATATTGACGGCTCTGCCGCGCTTACCTTTGCCGAAGAACCCGGTGACACCATTCAAGACATCACCGACCCCAGCCTGCGTCTGTTCTACCAGCGCGAAGGGGCGGGCAGCATGTTCCGCGCGGTCAACCGCGCCAACGAACAGGATGTCAGCGCGGTTTCTTCGATCTACGACCCTGAAACAGGCGAAGTGACGATCACCCCCGACGAGGGCCGCCGCCGCCTGCTGAACCAGTCGGTCACGCTGGAAATGCTCAAGGACATGCCGGTCGAACTGGACATCTCGGCCGAGCGCAGCGATGTGCGCTACTTCGAGACCACTTCGCCTAGCTACTATGACAGCAGCACAGCTGGCGGCACGATCACCAGCCGCGTCCGCCTGTCGCCCGTAGCGACAATGAACGCGAAACTTGGCTACAAATACCACGAAGCAGACAACCTCCAGAACACCGAACGCGAAACCCGCAGCGGTGAAGCAGGGGTCAGCTACGATTTGGACCCAACCAGTTCTCTAAGTTTTGCAACGGGTTACACCACCGTCGCGACCACAGCAGCGGGACTGGACGAGGACGAAGAGGGCGCAACTTTCAGCCTTGGCTATGACAAGGATCTGGTGCGCGGCTCTTTCGGAGTCGATCTGGATCGAGAAATTGCCGCGACCGGCGCTCGCGACGCGCTCACCTTCTCGCGCAGCATTGAAATGCCGGGCGCCGCACTCGCTGGCGAGCTCGGCCTGAGCCAGAACGACTCCGGCGACAGCACCTGGATCGGGAAAATGACCTATAGCCGCGAGTTGAAACGCGGCACTTTGGGCATGAACCTGATGCGGAATGTCAGCGCCACCGACTCCGGCGGCGATCGCGTTGTGTCCACCTTGGGCTCCGCCTGGACCCACGAAATCAATGGCCTCTCGCAGCTGTCGCTCAACGGGAACTATGGTGAAGTCGATTATCTGAACGGCAGCAGCCCCACTACTTGGCAGGCGGATGTGTCGCTGGACTATGACCACCAGCTGACCCGCGATTGGGTTCTGACCACCGGCGTCAGTCAGCGCCGCAACATGCAAGAAGGCTTGGACGATGCGATTTCGAACAAGGTCTACTTGCGGGTCAGTCGGGATTTCACCTTCGGGCAATAAGCCGGAATTAACCGGAATTTAAGAACAATCCCGCAAATCTGAGGCGGATTGGTTCCGGTTTCATTAGGCGCAATCAGTTTACTCTGTTAAACTGGCTGCGTTTTTAATGAGTATTTTCGGTAGGCACGATGGCATTTTCATCGACGGGCACAGACGCCGCCCGCGGCAAAGCAAACCGTTTTTCGTCTGGCTTCTGGTGCTACATTGTCTTGGCGCTCGCGTCGTTGCCTGTGTTCTGGCTTGGGTTTGTTGACCTGCTTGATGCATGGGGTCGGCCAGAGTACAGCCATGGGCCGTTGATTCCGATCATCTCGCTCTATCTTTTTCTGCGAGAACTCAGGGACTTACCACCGGAGGACACCGCACCGCGGGATAGATCGCTCGGGATTGGCGTATCAATCATCGCTCTACTGATTGCCCTACTCGGGAACATCACCCGCATTCCGGATATCGTCACCTACGGCTTCATTCTCTGGATCGCGGGGATTGTTCTGAGCCATTTTGGCGCGCGCCGCGGACGTCTGCACCTACTCCCTGTGTTCCATCTGGTGTTCATGCTCCCCCTGCCCCAATTTCTGTACTGGAACCTGACGACGTTCCTACAGGGGGTCAGTTCTGAAATGGGGGTCTGGATCGTCCGTGCCTTTGGCGTGCCCGTTTACCTCGAAGGCAATATCATCGACCTCGGCATCTACAAGCTTCAGGTTGCCGAAGCCTGCTCCGGCCTGCGCTACCTCTTTCCTATTCTCAGCTTTTCCTACCTGTTTTCAATTCTTTACCGTGGCCCACTCTGGCACAAAGCGATCCTATTGGTTTCGGCCGCACCACTCACCGTCGCAATGAACTCTGTGCGGATCGGGATTATCGGTGTTTTGGTAAACAGCTATGGCATTGAACAAGCCGAGGGCTTTCTTCATTTCTTCGAAGGTTGGGTGATCTTTCTGACCTGTATCGCCATCCTCTTTGGCATGGCTTGGGCGCTGCAGCGGACCGAAGCCCAACCCCGCCCCCTGCCCGAAGCCTTGGATCTGGATTTTGACCGGCTCATTCCGATCTTGGGGCAGTTCACCAACGTGCCCCTCTCTTTTGCGATGAAGGTTGTCACCGCGATCACGCTCTGCGTGGGCCTGACTTGGAGCTTCTGGCCAACAAGCCAATCCGTCACCGTACAGCGCGATGCTTTCGTGCTTTTCCCGAGGGAGCTTGGGCCCTGGACAGGACGGACGACCACTCTGGAGCCCCAGATCGAACAGGTTCTGGCCGCGGACGACTACCTGAATGCCAACTTTGTTGCATCGGACACGGGGCAATCGGCCAACATGTTCGTCGCGTATTATTCGCGACAAACCGAAGGCCAAGGCATCCATTCGCCGGAGGTTTGCCTGCCCTCCGCGGGGTGGGAGATTTACGAAATCGCGCCCTACACCCTGACCACGAGCGGGCCCTATGCCAGCTTTGAGGTGAACCGCGCCATTATCCAGAACGGGACGGCGCAGCAACTCGTTTACTATTGGTTCGAGCAGCGCGGGAAACGGCTGACCAACGACTTCAAGGCCAAGATTTCTGTGCTACAGGACAGCCTGATCAAAGGGCGAACCGACGGCGCTCTGGTCAGATACGTGACGCCGATCTACCCGCAAGAGCCCCTCGCCCAAGCGGATGACCGTCTACTCGATCTCGTGGAACGAAGCCTGACACGATTGCCGAACTTCGTTCCATTCTAATAGCTTAGTCGGAACCGAACAGGTCGCGGCTAAAGACTTTGTCCGCAACGTCGGCGATGTCGTCTGTGATGCGGTTCGCGACAATCACATCGGACTGCGCCTTGAATGCAGCCAAATCATTTACCACGCGCGAATTGAAGAACTGATCGTCATCCAGCACGGGCTCGTACACGATGACCTCGATACCCTTGGCCTTCACGCGCTTCATGATCCCCTGAATGGAACTCTGGCGGAAATTGTCCGAGCCAGCTTTCATCACCAGACGGTAGATGCCGACCACTTTGGGTCCGCGCGCCACGATGCTGTCGGACAGGAAATCTTTGCGCGTGCGGTTCGCATCCACGATCGCGCGAATGATGTTCTGCGGCACTTCGGAGTAGTTCGCCAGCAACTGCTTGGTGTCTTTGGGCAGACAATACCCGCCATAGCCGAAGCTCGGGTTGTTGTAGTGCCCGCCGATTCGCGGATCGAGTCCCACACCTTCGATGATCTGACGGCTGTCGAGACCCAACGCCATTGCATAGCTGTCGAGCTCGTTGAAATAAGCCACACGCATTGCAAGGTAGGTGTTTGCAAAAAGCTTGATCGCCTCGGCTTCGGTCGAGCCTGTGAACAACACAGGCACCTCGGTTTTGATCGCACCCTCAAGCAGAGCATCCGCAAACTTCTGCGCGCGTTCGCTCTGCTCTCCGACGACAATCCGGCTGGGGTGCAAGTTGTCATAGAGCGCTTTGCCTTCGCGCAGGAACTCGGGGCTAAAGATCACTTGATCCGTGCCCAGTTCCTGACACAGGCGTTCGGTATAGCCAACTGGAATGGTTGACTTAATGATGATCGCGGCCGTGGTGTTCACCGCCATGACCGCCTTGATCACCGCTTCGACGCTGCTGGTGTCAAAGTAGTTGGACACCGGATCGTAGTTGGTCGGGGTCGCGACGATCACGAAATCCGCGTCTGCAGCGGCACCGGCCAGATCAGTTGTCGCGGTCAGGTTCAGATCCTTGTTCGCGAGGTAATCCTCTAGCTCGGCATCGACGATGGGGCTCTTGCGCGCATTCACGGCAGCGACACGGCTTTCGGAAATATCCACCGCCACAACGGGGTTGTTCTGAGCCAACAAAACAGCGTTCGACAAACCCACGTACCCGATACCGGCGACTACAAATTTCATTTCACCAATTCCCATCTGATAACCTTGTCCGTCTTGCAAATTCACGGACGTCGTCAAAGGTTTACCAGCAACCGGCACTGTAGGAAAAGGGCGGGTTCTCGTAAGCCAGCCAGTTTTTTGCCGGAGAGCATGACGCAAGCGCCAAGCCCTCCGGCGAGCGGCTAACTGAAAGGCAGATGTCCAAGATTTTTCGGTCAGGAAGACCGCGGACAGGTGCTGCTATTTACTTCTGTGGAGGATGCGCGCTGCCGCGGCAGCATCAATAATATCAAGAAGACAGCACCGCCGAGAACGCTCGCGGCAACGGCTGTCACAACCGGAGACACCCCCAGACACCACAACAGCAGTGCCGAGCCGTACCCCGCAAATATCCCTGAAATCAAACCGCCTAACATGGCCAACCTACACAACAGACATCAAACAGATGCGAAACAATCCCCCTTAGATCGCCCGAGTGTTCAGGCGGGTTCAGGGCGAAAATGAGGCAAAAACGAGGCGA
>CAXQKF010000152.1:0-13042 GCA_964224285.1 Donghicola sp.
CTGAGGTGTTTGGGTAGGCGCCTTTGGTTCTCGTTGCGCCGTGAGTATTTAGAGCAAAAAGAAACACAGGGCGCGGCGATGACTGCGCCCGTTTTGCGTTTTGTGATCGGCGGTTTTCGGGGATTGGGCTTGGCAGAGGTTGGGGGCTGGCGTATGCCAAGGGCCAAGCAATCAAGACGGAACGCCATGGACCTCAAAGCCAAGATTCCCGCCCGTATCGCCAAGGAAATCAACGCCAGCACATCGCAGGTCGCTTCTGCGATCGAGTTGCTGGATGGGGGGGCCACGGTGCCCTTTATCGCCCGTTACCGCAAAGAGGTCACAGGCGGGCTGGATGACACCCAGCTGCGGGACCTGTCCGAGCGGGTGGTTTATCTACGAGAGCTGGAAGCGCGGCGCGAGACCGTTCTGAAGAGCATTCAGGAGCAGGGCAAGCTGACCGACGCGCTGACCCTGAGCATCATGCAGGCCGACACCAAGGCCGTGCTCGAGGATATCTACCTGCCCTACAAGCCCAAGCGCCGCACCCGTGCGATGATCGCGCGGGAAAGCGGGCTGGAGCCTTTGGCCCGTGCCATTCAGGAGAACCGTGCGGCGGAGCCTTCGGTGCTGGCCGAGGGCTACCTGAACGCCGAGGTAGCCGATGTGAAGGCTGCGCTGAACGGGGCGCGGGATATTCTGACCGAGGAACTGGCCGAGCGCGCCGAAATTCTGGGCCGCTTGCGCGAGTTGATGACGCGGGAGTCCTATCTGGTGTCCCGCATGGTTGACGGGAAAGAAACCGCTGGCGCGAAGTTTTCCGATTACTTTGCCCATTCAGAGCCCTATGGCGGCGTACCCTCGCACCGTGCGCTGGCCATGATGCGCGGCGCGAACGAAGGCGTTTTGACCACCGATCTGGAGCTGCCAGAGGATGCCGATCAGGACGCGCCCCTGCGGGTTCTGCGGGCTGCCCTGGACATCAAGGGCCAAGCGCCCGGCGATAAATTCCTGTCCGATGTGGCCGGCTGGTGCTGGCGCGTAAAGCTGAAGCTGTCGATCACCATCGACCTGATGAGCGATCTGCGCAAACGGGCCGAGGAAGAGGCGATCAACGTCTTCGCCCGTAACCTCAAGGATTTGCTGCTGGCCGCGCCTGCGGGCCACAAGGCCACCATCGGTCTGGACCCGGGCATTCGGACCGGCGTGAAACTGGCTGTGGTGGATGCGACCGGCAAGGTTCTGGAAACCACGACGCTCTATCCCTTCCAGCCCAAGAACGATCTGCGCGGGGCGCAGGCGATGTTGGGGGCGATGATCCGCAAGCACAGCGTTAACCTGATCGCCATCGGCAACGGCACCGCCAGCCGCGAGACCGAGAAGATGGTCGCCGATCTGCTCAAGGACATGCCCGCGCCGAAACCCACCAAGGTCATCGTGTCCGAGGCTGGCGCGTCGGTCTATTCGGCCAGCGCCTTGGCCGCGCGGGAATTCCCCGATCTGGACGTGTCCTTGCGCGGGGCGGTGTCGATTGCCCGCCGCCTGCAAGACCCCTTGGCCGAACTGGTGAAGATCGAGCCGAAATCCATCGGTGTTGGCCAGTACCAGCACGACGTGGACCAGCACCGCTTGGCCCGTGCACTGGATGGTGTGGTCGAGGATGCGGTGAACGCCGTGGGTGTGGACCTGAACACGGCGTCTGCGCCTCTGCTCGCCCGTGTGTCGGGCCTTGGGCCCGGTCTGGCCGAAGCGATTGTCGCGCACCGTGACGCAAATGGCGCCTTTGCCAGCCGCAAGGGACTGAAGGCTGTGCCCCGTCTGGGGGAACGGACCTTTGAACAGTGTGCCGGTTTCTTGCGGATCACTGGCGGGACCGAACCCTTGGATGCGTCCTCGGTCCACCCCGAAGCCTATGATGTGGCGCGCAAAATCGTGCAGGCCTGTGGGCGTGATCTGCGCGAGGTAATGAAAGACCCTGCCCCGCTGCGCGCCCTGCGTCCCCAGCAGTTCGTGACCGAGACCTTTGGTCTGCCCACCGTTCAGGACATCTTTGGCGAATTGGAAAAGCCGGGCCGCGACCCGCGTCCCGATTTCAAAACCGCGACCTTTGCGGAGGGGATCGACTCGATCAAGGACCTGAACGAAGGGATGCAGCTAGAGGGCACCGTGACCAACGTGGCGGCCTTTGGCGCGTTCGTGGATATCGGGGTCCATCAGGACGGCTTGGTGCACGTCAGCCAGCTTTCGGACAAGTTCGTCAAAGACCCGCACGAGGTGGTCAAAGCCGGTGATGTGGTCCGCGTGCGCGTGACCGAGGTGGACGTACCCCGCAACCGCATCGGCCTGTCGATGAAAAGCCCCGACGCCGAAAGCCGCCCCCAGCGGGATGCCCGTGGCGGTGGCCGGACCGAGCGGGACTTCCGCGGCGGGAACGGCCCCAAGGGAGGTGGCCCCCGCGGGAATGGCCCACGCGGCGGCGGCAAGCCCCGCACCGAGGCTCCGTCTGGCGGGGGCGCGATGGCCTCGGCCCTTGCGGCGGCATTCAAGAAGAACTGAGTTTCGAAGGGGCGCGATCAGGTTCGCGCCCTTTTCTTTTGCTCTCATGCTTGGCTACGAAACACGCAGCACAGGT
The DNA here is from genome assembly GCA_964224285.1 of Donghicola sp. Lineage (GTDB taxonomy): Bacteria > Pseudomonadota > Alphaproteobacteria > Rhodobacterales > Rhodobacteraceae > Donghicola. The sequence continues at coordinate 2,612 of CAXQKF010000152.1, forward strand.
ATGACAACCGGACCTTGGCCCTGCAATTGGTTTGGTGCATGGTAGCGCCAACCGCCCCACGGGGGGCCGACGCATTTGGAACAGGAATTCCCCTTTGACTTTGACCACCACCCAGATCGACGCCCTGATTGCCGAAACCCGCCGTGTGGCAAAAGAGGAAATCCTGCCGTGGTACCGCAAGCTGGACGACAGCGAGATCGACACAAAGGCCCACGCACAGGATCTGGTGACCAAAGCCGACAAGGCCAGCGAACGCGAGCTGTCCCACGTGGCACGGGATATCCTGCCCGGCGCTGTGATTGTGGGTGAAGAGGCGGTGTCGGATGGCTCGATCAAGCTGGATGTGTTGAAGGGGGCCGAGCAGGCCTTGATCATCGACCCCATTGATGGCACTTGGAATTATGCGAACGGGATCAACACCTTCGGCGTCATTCTTGCGGTGGTCGAAAAGGGCGAGACGGTATTCGGGCTGCTCTATGATCCGCTGGGAGATGACTGGGTGATGGCCGAAGCGGGCGGTGGCGCGGTCTTTGGCACGCCCACGGGCGATGCGCGTCAAGTGAAGGCGCGTGCGCCCCGACAGATCAACGAGATGACCGGCTACTGGCCCCCTGCGATTTTCAACGCCGAGCAGCGGGCTCGGATGTATGACTTTGCCAAGGTCATCGACCGCCATTCCAGCCTGCGCTGTGCCTGCCACGAACATCGCCTGTTCGCCCAAGGGGGCGCGGATTTCCTGCTGACGGCCAACCTGAACCCGTGGGATCATGCGGCGGGCGCGCTGATCGCGCGAGAGGCTGGCGGGTTTGTGCGGATGCTGAATGGTGAGGCCTATTCGCCAACGCTGACGGACGGGAACCTACTGGTTGCGCCGGATGCGGATAGCTGGCGAGCGCTGGCCGATCCGTTGCGGGTGGCGGTGTTTGGGGCCTGAAGTGGCGGGTCGTTCGACCGTGGCTTCTGGCGGATTTTGAGTATTTTTGCAAAGCAGAAAGCAGGGTGGTGGTGCCCTGCTTTTTACGTTGGTTAGCCGCGTTCTTTCCAGCGCACCATCTGGCGCAGGACGCCGTGCAGGGTTTGCACGTCGGCGCGGGTCAGGGGCATGCGGCTCCAGAGATTGCGGAGGTTGGTTTTCATGTTCTCCGCTTTGGTCTCGGGGAAGAAGAAGCCCGCCTCGTCGAGGCGTTCCTCGTAGTGGTTGGCCAGCTTTTCGACTTCGATAGCCGTGGCCCATTCGGTGCCGGCGAGTTCGTAGTTCACAGGCTCTGCGGCGATGGATTGGCGGCTCCATTCATAGGCGCAGAGGAGCACGCATTGACCAAGGTTCAGCGAGGCGAATTCCGGGTTCACAGGGACCGAGATGATGGCGTTTGCGCGGGAGATATCCTCGTTTTCCAGACCGGCGCGTTCGGGGCCGAACATCACGGCGACCTTTTCACCGGCGGATACGCGGGCGTAGGCCTCTTTCATCGCTTGCTCGGGGGTGTAGACCGGTTTGGTCAGGCCGCGGGGGCGGGCCGTGGTCGCAAAGACAAAGGCACAGTCGTCAAGCGCGGTAGGTAGATCATCGGTCAGCACGGCTTCGTCCAGTAGGCGCCCTGCCCCGCTGGCCATCGCCACGGCGCGCTGGTTGGGCCAGCCGTCACGGGGCGCAACCACCCGCATCCGGTCCAGACCGAAGTTCCACATGGCCCGTGCCGCCGCGCCGATATTCTCGCCCATCTGGGGGCGGACCAGCACGAACGAAGGCTGCGGGGTATCTGTGGGCATCGGACTTTCCTCTCTGCGGTTTGCGGGGTCTGATAGTCCGACATGGCAAAACCCGCAAGCAGAGCAATGGTCAAAGCCGAAAAACCACGTTAAAGGAGCCGGAACACCGAATGAGGAGTCTCTTCATGTCCGAGCTTGAACTGCCCCAGATCTATCTGATCACGCCCCCCGATTTCGATTTCCGCGAGTTCCCCGAGGAAATGGCACGGGTTCTGGATGCCACCGAGGTGGCCTGCGTGCGTCTGGCGCTGGCAACCACGGACGAGGACCGCATTCTGCGCAGCGCCGACGCCCTGCGCGAGATCACCCACCAGCGTGACATCGCCTTGGTGATCGAGCGTCACGTGCTGCTGGCCGAGCGTCTGGGTCTGGACGGGGTTCACCTGACGGATGGCGCCCGTTCCGTGCGGGCCACCCGCAAGCAATTGGGCGATGATGCGATCGTTGGCAGCTTCTGCGCGGCGTCGCGCCATGACGGCATGAACGCGGGCGAGGCCGGCGCGGACTATGTGTCCTTCGGGCCTGTGGGCGGGACTGCGTTGGGCGATGGATCGCACGCGGATGCAGAGCTGTTCGGCTGGTGGAGCCAGATGATCGAACTGCCCGTGGTCGCCGAAGGCGCCCTGACCGAAGAGTTGATCCGCACCATCTCGCCCGTCACGGATTTCTTTGGCATCGGCGCGGAAATCTGGGGAACCGATGACCCATCGGCAACCCTGAAGACGTTCGTCGCAGCGATGAGCTAACTCACAGGGCGCCGCTGACAGTGTCTTCGAGCGCCTTGGTCAAATCTTTGCGGTGGGCGAAATCGGCCACCGCCACCGAGGGGTGATAGATCACTTCGACCTGCCCCTGACGCGGAGTGGACAGCACCTTGAGCAGGTGTTCACCGAACTCCATATCCCCCCACCAACCGTAGAAGCGCGCGTCCTGACCATTGGGGGCCTTGTAGCGCACCGTCACCGGCTGAATACGCAGATACTCTCGGAAACCCGGCTGAAAGAACGCCGCAAATAGCGTGGATTTGAACGGCAGCACGCGGATGCTGTCGGTCGATGTGCCCTCGGGAAAGAACAGCAGTTGGTGGCCATGGCTCAGACGCTGCTGAAAGAGCTCTGTTTGGGCGCGGGCCTCTTTGCGGTCGCGTTTGATAAAGACCGTCCCCGTGGCGCGGGCCAGCCAACCGATACCGGCCCAACCGGCTACTTCGGCTTTGGAGACGAAGTAGATGGTCTGGCGGGCGTTCAAGGCAAAGATATCGAGCCAGCTTGCGTGGTTCGCAACGACCGCGAGCTTGCCGTGTTCGGGCCTGCCGATCCGGCGAAACCGGATGCCCATGGCGGGGAATGCCAGTGTGCAGACCGTGCGCGTGATGAAGGGCGTGACCGGCCTGTTCTGACCACAGAGGGGCGCTTCGATCAGGCGCAGGAGCAGTGTCGAAATCAATCCAATGGCGCAGAGCAGCCCCAACGGAATGCCGCGTAGCAGGACCAACACCCACCCCTTCGCGCCGATCCGCGGGAAGTCCGGCCGATCTCCGCTGTCCCAAGTCGCACTCATTGCTTCAGTCCTTTGGAGTAGATGGATTTCTGGGTCGCGCTCAGACGCGCGGCGTCCATCACGAGGCAGATGTCCGTGGTATTGAAGGCGTGGTCCACATAGGCGCCCTCGCCCACATAGCCGCCAAGGCGCAGGTAGGCTTTGATCAGGGCGGGCACGGCCAACATCGCCGGCTTGCGGTCGATCCGGTCATGGGGGATCAGGTCCATCGGCTGGAAATGATCCGCAACCGCCCGCACGCGCAACTCTGGCGGCGCTAGATGGCGTTCATGCAAGAGCGACAAGGACGGCGCGAGCGCGTCCACATCCGTGCCATGAAAGCTGGCGGTCCCGAACATGACTTCGATCCCGTGGTCAGCCACATATTCGGCCAACCCGTTCCACATCACCAACATCGCCGCCCCGCCGCGGTAGTCAGGGTGCAGGCAGGACCGGCCCAGTTCCATCAGCTTGCGCCCGCTTTGCTTGAGCACCCCGAGGTCGTACTCGGTCTCTGAATAGAAGCGCCCGACAGAGGGCATCTGGTCATCCCGCAACAGCCGGTAGACGGCGACCACACGGTCCCCTTCTGCACGGGACATGTCCTCTAGCAGGAGATGGTCGAAATATGGATCAAACTCGTCTTTTTCCAGCCGTGCGTCGTGATCCACATGGGGGCCATCCGCACCGAGCTCTGCGACAAAAACCTCGTAACGCAGACGTTGCGCCGCCCGCAGGTCGTCCGGACCTCGTGCCAACCGCACCGAAAACGCAAGAGTAGAAACGGCCATGACGCTGCCTTGTCACAAGGGAAAAGTTCCAGCAGAGATTTAGGCGCTATAGCTCCGCGATGCAAACACCGCCTGCTAAGTGGTTCAAACGTATAGGTTCTTGAAACTAGTAATGAACAATTAAGATTCGTCGTATACGGGTAAAAGGGCAACACGGGAGGAGTCGATGACAACCTTGCCTTGCTCACGGAAGTTCACGGTCACACGGGCCTGAATATTCGATTGCACCTGACCCAGCCCCCAATCGGGTTGTTGCGGGTGGCGGACGATCGCTCCGGGTTCGAGAAAGGCGTTCAAATCGGTCATCTTTTCCTCGCATTTGGAGAAGCATTATGCGGCACAGCCCGAAGCGGATAGCTGACCTTTTGGGATCGCGCCTTTGTCATGACCTCATTTCACCGATCGGCGCTGTGTGCAACGGCGTTGAGCTTCTGGCGATGGGACCGATGGGCAATTTGCCCGAGCTCGCTCTGATTTCAGACAGTATCGAGGCCGCGAACTTCCGCGTGCAGTTCTACCGCGTGGCCTATGGTATGGCCTCTGACGACCAGGCCCTGAGCGAAGGCGAAGCGCGCCGCATTCTGGCTGGCGTCTACAAAGGGGCGCGGCTCAAGGTCGATTGGGCGCTCAAAGCCCCGATGCCACGTCCCGAGGTCAAACTGGCGTTCTTGTTGATCCAGTGTATCGAAGATGCCCTGCCCTATGGCGGCACCGTCCGCATCACCCATAACGGCATGTTCTGGCGACTGGAGGCCGATGGCCGCCTCAAGATTCCCGATCAGGCGCTCTGGGATGGGCTATGCACGGGCGCGGAGCCCGAAGAGCTGGCGCCCAACCGTGTGCACTATGCCTTGGTGCCCTATGCGCTCGAGGACGCAGGGCGCAAGATCATCTGCAACTGCAGCGAAGATCATATCGAACTGACCTTCTGAACGAAAAAACCGGCCCTGATCCAGAGCCGGTTTTCTTTTGCATTAGCTGCGGATCGTGCCGTTGCCCACAACCAGATATTTGAAGCTGGTCAGTTGCTCGGCCCCCACGGGACCACGGGCATGCATCTTGCCGGTGGCGATGCCGATCTCTGCCCCCATTCCGAATTCACCGCCATCAGCAAACTGGGTCGAGGCGTTGCGCATCAGGATTGCGCTGTCCAGACGGGCAAAGAACTCAGCCGCCGCGCCATCGTCTTCGGTGATGATGCAATCGGTATGCTGCGAGTGGTGGTCCGAGATATACTGGATCGCCTCGTCCAGATCATCGACGACACGGGCCGCGATGATGCTGTCCAGAAACTCGGTGCCCCAATCCGCGTCGGTCGCGGGGACAACGCCCTCGATCCCTTGGATGGCGGCGTCACCACGTACTTCGACGCCCGCAGCGACCAGCGCCTTGACGATATCCGTGCCGATACCAGCCAGAACATCGCGGTGGATCAACAGGCATTCGGCAGCGCCGCAAATACCGGTCCGGCGGGTCTTGGCGTTCAGAACGATCTTCATCGCCTTGTCCGCGTCGGCTGCGGCGTCCACGTAGACATGCACGATCCCCTCGAGGTGGGCGAACACAGGAACGCGGGCCTCGCGTTGAACCAGACCGACCAGACCCTTGCCGCCACGGGGCACGATCACGTCGATGTAGTCGGTCATGGTCAGCATTTCGCTGACAGCGGCGCGGTCACGGGTCGGCACCAGCTGCACCGCATCTTCGGGCAGGCCAGCCTCACGCAGGCCAGCGGCCAGCGCCGCGTGGATCGCCCGCGACGAATGGAAGCTTTCCGACCCGCCACGCAGGATCACCGCATTTCCGGCCTTCAGGCACAGTGCACCGGCGTCAGCGGTCACGTTCGGGCGGCTTTCGTAGATCACGCCGATCACCCCCAGCGGGGTCCGGACGCGCTGGATGTGCAGGCCGGTGGGGCGATCCCATTCGGCCATCACAGCGCCAACCGGATCGTCCTGCCCCGCAACAGAACGCAGGCCGTCACAGATGCCCTGAATGCGGCTCTCGTCCAGCATCAGGCGGTCCATCATGGCATCCGACAGCCCCTTGTTGCGGCCGAATTCCATGTCCTTGGCGTTTTCGGCGATCACCTCGGCGCGGGCAGCCCACAGGGCATCCGCTGCGGCGTTCAGGGCGCGGGTCTTGGCCTCGGCTGGGGCGGTGGCCAGAACCTTTGCGGCTGCGCGTGCGCGCTGGCCCAGTTCCGCCATCATCGAGGAAATGTTTTCCACGTCCTTCATCGCCTTAGCTCCTTTTAAATCGCCATATCATCTCTGTGGATCAAAGCGGCGCGGCCGGGATAGCCCAGCAGCACCTCAATCTCGTCACTGCGGTGGCCGCGGATCACCCGCGCCTCGTCCGCTGTGTATCGGGTCAAGCCCATGCCCAATGCGTGCCCCTCGGGGCTGCGCAATTCGACCGGATCGCCGCGGCCAAAGCTGCCGATCACGCTGGTCACACCGGCGGGCAGCAGGCTTTTGCCGCGCTTCAGCGCCAAGGCCGCGCCAGCGTCCAGCATCAACACACCCTGCGGTTTCATCGCCGAAATCCAGCCCTTTCGGGCGGCTTTGGGGTCGGTTTGCGCCAGAAACCACGTGCAGTTCGCGCCATTTTCCAGTGCCGAAATCGGTCGGGTCACGGAGCCTTCGGTGATTGCCATCGCGCAGCCCGCAGCTGTTGCGGTTTTCGCGGCCATCACCTTGGTCTTCATGCCGCCTTTGGACAAGCCCGAGCCTGCGTCACCGGCCATCGCCTCGATCTCGGGGGTGATGTCGGAGACGGTGTCATAACGCACGGCGGTCGGGTCAATCTGCGGGTTGGCCGAGTAGAACCCGTCCACATCCGACAGCAGGATCAGCTGGTCCGCACCAACGGTCACGGCGATCTGCGCCGCCATCCGGTCGTTGTCGCCGTAGCGGATTTCGTCGGTGGCCACGGTGTCGTTGTCGTTCACAATCGGGACCACGCCGAACCCGATTAGGGTCGCCAAAGTTGCGCGGCTGTTCAGATAGCGGCGACGATCCGCGCTGTCCTCCAAAGTGACCAGAACCTGACCGGTTTTGATCCCGTGGGGGGCCAGCACCTCTTCGTAGGCGCGGGCCAAGCGGATCTGACCCACAGCCGCAGCGGCCTGCGATTGTTCCAGCGGCAGTTCCGTGCGGGGCAGCCCCAGCACACCGCGCCCCAACGCAATCGACCCCGACGACACAAGGATCACGTCCGCCCCGCGATCACGGAGCATCTTGACGTCCTCTGCCAGTCCGATCAGCCAATCAGAGCGCAGTTCACCGGTTTTCTTGTCGACCAGAAGGGCCGAGCCGATCTTGATGACAACGCGCTTTGCAGCGCTCAGGGTTGCCATGTTCCGCTCTCCTGCTCCTCGTCTTCTTCGGCTTCTTCTTTCTTGATGCGCAGGCGGTCGTCCTCGATTTCCGCACGCACGGCGCGGAGCACTTCGGGCAGACCTTCGCGGCTGACGCCGGACAGCATCATGACGGGGCCGCCAACAGCTTCTTCCAGCGCGGCACGCTTTTCTTCGCGCTCTTCGTCGTCCAGCGCGTCGATCTTGTTTAGGGCCGTCACGCGGGGTTTGTCCGCCAACGCGCCGCCATATGCCTCGAGCTCGCCGATGATGACGTTGTAGTCGTGGGCCACATCATCCGACGTGCCATCGACCAGATGCAGCAGAACCGCGCAGCGTTCGACGTGCCCAAGGAAGCGGTCACCGATCCCCCGCCCTTCGGACGCGCCTTCGATCAGGCCGGGGATGTCCGCCATGACGAATTCGGCGTTATCGACACCTACCACCCCGAGGTTCGGGTGCAGCGTGGTAAACGGATAGTCCGCAATCTTGGGACGTGCGTTCGAACAGGACGACAGGAAGGTCGATTTGCCTGCGTTGGGCAGCCCCAAGAGACCCGCGTCCGCGATCAGCTTCAGACGCAGCCAGACGGTGCGGGTGATGCCCTCCTGGCCGGGGTTTGCGTGACGGGGCGCCTGATTGGTCGCGGATTTGAAGCGTAGGTTGCCCCAGCCGCCATTTCCGCCCTTGGCCAGAATGATGCGATCGCCAACCTCGGTCAGGTCGAACAGAACGGTCTCTTCGTCCTCGTCGAGGATTTCGGTGCCCGACGGCACGCGCAGGACAATGTCCTTGCCATCCGCGCCGGTGCGCTGCTGCCCCTTGCCCGGCAGTCCGTTGCCCGCAAAGAAGTGCTGCTGATAGCGGAAGTCGATCAGGGTGTTCAGCCCGTCCACGACCTCGACCACGACGTCTCCGCCGCGACCGCCGTCGCCGCCGTTCGGGCCACCGTATTCAATGAACTTCTCCCGCCGGAAGCTGACGCATCCCGACCCGCCGTTCCCCGAACGGATTTCGATTCTGGCCAGGTCTAGGAATTTCATGCGTCACCCATTCTGGCAGTTTGCACGCCTGTTACAGCGAGCGACCGACGGGATCAATCCAGCCGGCGTGTATATGTCCAAGTCGGCACCCGCGAATTACGGGAGACCGAAAACGTTTCCGCGTCTCCGAGGTATTCGAAGCCGCAATTGGTCAGCACCCGTGCGGATGCCTGATTTTCCTGGAACACCTCGGCAAAGAACGTCGCGTTCTTGCGCGGGTTCGCCTCGACCAGTGCCCGAACGGCAGCAGAGGCAACGCCTGTGTTCCAATGGCTCGGGCCGACCCAGTAGCCGACTTGCGCCTGATTTCGATCCATCGGCAAAAGACTGATCACCCCCATCACTTCGGGGCCGTCCTGCGCCGTAGCATCCATGGCCCAGATGACATTTTCCGCGCCGGGCTCCATCGCGCGTTGTACAAACTGCTCGACCGCGCCGGGCGGCAGCGGATGGGGGATCGAACGCGTCATCCGCGCAACCCTCTCATCCCCTGCATAGAACGAGATCATGCCCTCGTCCGATTTGCGCAGCGGCCGTAAAACAAAACTGCCCGCATCAATAATTTGCGGTGCTTCTAAAACATCTTCAACCATATGCCCTCCTCCGGCATCTCGGATGCTAAGTAGATGGGGTCATACCCTCCCCGCACAACTGGCCAACTACTTGTAAGCGGTAAAAAATCGTAAAAAATTAGGGGACCGGCAAGACCGATCCCCTGAAAACTTTTACCCTTCGGGTTCGGTTTACTCTGCAGCCTCGGCTACAGGAACAACCGAAACAAAGGTGCGGCCTTTGAGGCCTTTGGTGAAGGTCACTTTACCTTCTGCGGTCGCGAACAGGGTGTGATCCTTGCCCTGACCTACGTTGTCGCCCGGCCACCATTTGTTGCCGCGCTGACGCACGATGATGTTGCCCGGAATTGCTTCCTGACCGCCGTACAGTTTGACGCCAAGACGGCGACCAGCACTGTCGCGACCGTTACGGGATGAACCGCCAGCTTTTTTGTGTGCCATGGGTTGGTCTCCTTACTTCGGCTTAGTTTGCCAGTTCTTTGGCCTGTTCGACCCAGCCTTCACGCTGGATACGGCCTTTGAACGACAGTTTCTCATCCATCTCAGCAATGTCCGCTTCGGTCCATGCTGCGATCTGTGCGAAAGTGGTGATACCGGCTTCGAGAAGCTTCTTCTCGAGAGCAGGGCCAACGCCCGACAGCTTCTTCAGGTCGTCTGCGCCAGCGGGTGCTGCTGCGGCAGCAGGAGCTGCGGTTGCAGTAGCGGCTGCGGCGGCAGGCGCTGCTAAGCTGCGTGCACCCAGAGCAGCCTTTACGCCGGTCGCGTCTGCGCCTGCGGTCAGGATGTCGGTGATGCGGACAACGGTCAGTTGCTGACGGTGGCCACGGGTACGCTGCGAGCTGTGCTTACGGCGACGCTTGACGAAAGTGATTTTCTTTTCGTCTTTGATCAGGTCCAAAACTTCGGCCTGAACAGCAGCACCATCAACGAAGGGTGCGCCGATGACGGTGTTGTCACCGCCAACCATCAGGACGTCGTTGAACTGAACAGTTTCACCTGCGTCAGCTGCAAGCTTTTCGATGCGGAGTACATCGCCCGACTGGACTTTGTACTGCTTGCCACCGGTTTTGAGGACAGCAAACATTGCCGTTTCCTTTTCCGTTTGTCGCGTCTTTCGGACCCTTACGGGGTTACCGGCCGAAGCCACCTAAAACTGCGAGCCCCAAAGGGCTATATTGAATCGACTCTAGCCGCAGGGATGCGGCACGAGCCGCGCTTATGTTCGGGAAAGGTATATGAGTCAAGCGTTATAGCTCTTCGCCAGAGCCTATTTCCGCGATCGCAGCACCCAAAGCCGCTGAAATTCCCGTGAACATCGGATCGAACCCTTCGAACAGGCCCCGGTTCATCGCCCT